>DATAOY010000087.1:0-67799 GCA_036265495.1 Nocardioides sp.
GCCATCGACCTCGGCACGCTGTCGGTGCTCTCGAACCCGCTGCGCTACGCCTTCGACGAGGCGTCCCGGGCCGCCACCCAGTTCTCGGTCGGCGACCCGGGCAAGCCGCCCGTCCCCGAGGACGAGGAGCCGGGCCTCGAGGGCGTCGGCGGCGATCTTGAGCACCTTCTCCTTCGCGCGGGTGGCCGCCAGGTGGATCGCCGACCCGCTCATCACCGCCGCGCGCGAGGCGAACGTGCCGACGGCGTAGGGCATCCGCCGGGTGTCGCCGGTGACGACCTCGACGTCCTCGAAGGGGACACCCAGCACGTCGGCGACCAGCTGGGCGAACACGGTCGCGTGGCCCTGGCCCTGGGTGGTGAGGCCGGTCGCGACCTTGACCTTGCCGGTGGTCTCGATGTGCACGTGGGCGCCCTCGTAGGGGCCGACGCCGGTGCCCTCGACGTAGCAGGCGAGGCCGATGCCGACCCGCCGTCCCTGCGCGGCCATCTCGGCCTGGTAGGCCGGGAACTCGTCCCAGCCGATCAGCGCCTTGATCTTGTCCAGGGACGCGGGGTAGTCGCCGGAGTCGTACTCGAGCTCGCGCCCGTCCTGGAACACCAGGCCGTGGTCGTAGGGGAACTCGTCGGGCTGGATGAAGTTGACCGAGCGCACCTCGGTGCGGTCCTTCCCCAGCGCCGCCGCGATCGCGTCCATCGTGCGCTCCATGACGTAGCAGCCCTGCGGCCGCCCGGCGCCGCGGTACGGCGTCACCATCACGGTGTTCGTGTACAGGCTCTCGAAGACCACCCGGTAGCTGCCCGGCTTGTAGGGGCCGAGCAGCTGGGTCGAGGTGATGATGGGCACGATCAGCCCGTACGGCGTGTAGGCGCCGTTGTCGTGCCAGAACTGCACGTCCAGCCCCAGCACGCGGCCGTCGTCGTCGTACCCGACCTCGACGTGGTGGACCTGCCCGCGCTCGTGGGCGGAGGAGATGAAGTGCTCGCGGCGGTCCTCGGTGAACTTCACGACCCGGCCCAGCGACCTCGCGGCGAGCGGCACGAGCAGCTCCTCGGGCCACGGGTGGTTGATCTTCACCCCGAAGCCGCCACCGACGTCGGGCGTGATCACGTCGACCTGTGCCAAGTCCAGGCCGAGCTTGGCGGCCACCGCCGCACGCACACCGGTCGAGGTCTGGGTCGACGTCCACACGGTGAGCCGTCCGGTGTCGGGGTCCCACCGCGCCACGGTGCCGCGTCCCTCCATCGGCATCGAGGCGCTCCGCTCGATCGTCAGGTCGAGGCTCAGGCTGTGGGGCGCGGACGCGATCGCCGCGCGGGCGTCGCCGTTCTCCTGCTCCATGCGGGCGGCAACGTTGCCGGGCACGTCGGCGTGCACGAGGTGCTCCGCGACCCGCGCCGCCTCGAGGCCGACGACCGGAGGCAGGAACTCGTAGTCGACGCGGATCCGCCCGATGGCGTCCTCGGCGACGTAGCGGTCGTCGGCCACCACGAACGCGATCGCCTCGCCGACGTAGTTGACCTCGTCCCTGGCCAGGGCGTACTGGGTTCGGCCGTGGGTGAGCTGCGGGTGCGGGATCAGCAGCGGCAGCGGCTCCGCCATCGCGCCGGTGAGGTCGTCGTGGGTCCAGACGACGTGAACTCCCTCGAGGTCGAGGACCGCCGAGACGTCGATGTCGACGATCCGCGCGTGGGCATGGGGTGAGCGCAGGACGGCGGCGTGCAGCACGTCGTGGCCGACCAGCACGTCGTCGACGTACCGTCCGTTGCCGCGCAGGAAGCGCTGGTCCTCGACCCGCTGGATCTTCTCGCCGAACAGCTTCGTGGTCATGCCTGCTCCCGCGCGATCTCGGCGGCCCGCAGCACCGATCTGACGATGTTCGCGTAGCCCGTGCAACGGCACAGGTTGCCGGCGATCATGTCGCGCGCGTCGTCCTCGGTGGGGTCGGGGTTGTCGCGCAGGCCCGCGGTGATCGTGGTCAGGAAGCCGGGCGTGCAGAAGCCGCACTGCAGTCCGTGGCACTCCGCGAAGGCCTGCTGCACCGGGCCCAGTCGGCCCTCGGCAGTGCCGTCGCGCTCGGTCAGCCCCTCGACCGTGGTGATCTCGCCGTCGACGGCGGACACCGCGAGCATCAGGCACGACCGCATCGGCCGACCGTCGACCAGCACGGTGCAGGCGCCGCAGACGCCGTGCTCGCAGCCGACGTGCGTGCCGGTCAGGCCGAGGTCGTGACGCAGCGCGTCGGAGAGCAGGCGTCGCGCCGGCACGCGCACCTGATGAGCGACGCCGTTGACGACCAGGCGGACCTCGTGGAGCTCCTCGGTCACGAGCGGCTCCTCGCGTCGTCGTACGCCGCGCGCAGGACGCGCGCGGTGAGCACTTTCACCAGCTGGCCGCGGTACGCCGCGGTCGCGTGCAGGTCGTCGGCCGGGTCGAGCTCGCCCAGCGCGAGCACCCCGGCCGCCGCGAGCGAATCCTCGGAGATGCCCGTCTCGAGCGCGGACGTCACGTCGACGACGGTCGGCACGTCCGAGACCGACAGGTACCCCGCCCGCGCCGAGACGACCGCGTCGCCGTCCACCCGGACGACGGCGCCGACGCCGACCAGGGCGTAGTCGCCGTGCCGCCTGGCGATCTCCCCGAAGCCGACGCCCTCGCCGGGCCCCAGCACCGGGAACGTCGCCTCGAGGGCGATCTCGTCGTGGTGCAGGGTCGACTCCAGGGGCCCGGCGTAGAGCTCGCCGGCCGGGATCGTCCGGGTGCCCGATCTCGACGCGACGCTCACGGACCCGGCGAGGAGCGCGAGGACCATCGGCATCTCTGCGGCTGCGTCGGCGTGCACGATCGACCCGACGGTGGTGCCGCGGTTGCGGATGGTCGCGTGCGCGACCTGGGACAGCGCCAGCGACACCAGCGGCTGGACCCGGCGTACGTCGTGCGACGAGAGCACGTCCGCATGCCGCGCCAGCGCACCGACGTGGACGCCCGCGTCGTCCACACGGACGTGGTCGAGGTCGGGCAGCGCGTTGATGTCGACGAGTGTCGACGGTGCCGCGAGCCGCATCGACAGCAGCGGCACGAGGCTCTGTCCGCCGGCGAGCACCTTCGCCCCAGGATCGGCCGCAAGGGCCTCCAGCGCGTGCTGGAGGCCCTGCGGTCGGACGAACGAGAACGGTGCCGGCTTCAAGTCACTCCTGGCTGGGATCGGCCCGGTGTCCCGGCCTGGCGGTCGGCTCGTCGTCGGGGTGGGAGAGCGCCTGTGTGGTGTAGTGCGCCCCGCTCGGGCCACGGCCGTTGACCAGGTGGAAGTACACGATCACCAGGATCGTCCCGAGCGCGATCCCCGAGAGCTCGAAGTTGTCGGTGATCTGCAGGGTCACGCCGCCGATACCCGCGATCAGGCCGCCGGCGAGGCCGACCATGTTGACGGGATCGCCGAAGTCCACACCGTTCTCGACCCAGATCTTCGCCCCCACCAGACCGATCATGCCGTAGAGGATGACGGTGATGCCGCCGAGGACGCCGCCGGGGGTCGCGGACACCATCGCGCCGAACTTCGGACAGAGCCCGAGCAGGATGGCGACGACGGCGGCCACGTAGTACGCGGCGGTCGAGTAGACCTTGGTGGCCCCCATGACCCCGATGTTCTCGGCGTACGTCGTCGTGGGCGAGCCGCCGAAGGTGCTGGACAGCGCGGTCGCGAAGCCGTCGGCCGCGAGGGCGCGACCCATGTAGGGGTCGAGGTCGGTCTTGGTCATCTCGGCGACGGCCTTCACGTGTCCGGTGTTCTCGGCGATCAGCGCGATCACGCCGGGGAGGACCAGCAGGATGAAGGTCAGCGAGAAGCTGGGGCTGTGCACCACGGACACGCCGTCGGGGAGCTTGCCGTGCGGGAACCCGATCCAGTCCGCAGCCTTGACCCCGGTCCAGCTGACCCGGTCGTGGTCGACCTTCTCGCCGGTGGCTGCGGTCGCGCCCGTGATCGTGTGGATCTGGCCGAAGAGCGCGTCGGCCAGCCAGGACAGCAGGTAGCCGAAGACCAGGGCGAGCAGCACCGCGATCCGGGCCCAGAAGCCCGGCAACAGACAGGCGGCACACACCATGAACGTCGCGGTGGCCAGGGCGATCCACTGGTCCTGCGGCCAGTAGATCCCGGCGACGACCGGGGCGAGGTTGAAGCCGATCAGCATGACGACCGCGCCGGTGACCGCGGGCGGCAGCACCTTGTGGATGACGCCGGAGCCGGCGAAGTGGACCAGGATGCCGACCGCGCCGAGCACGAGCCCGGCCACCAGGATCGCACCGGTGACGTAGGCCGAGTCGCCGTTGGAGTGGGTACGGATCGCCGCCACGCTGGCCACGAACGACGCGCTGGTGCCGAGGTAGCTCGGCACCCGGTTGGAGGTGACCAGCAGGAACAGGATCGTGCAGATGCCCGAGAACATGATCGCCAGGTTGGGGTCGAGACCCATGACCAGCGGGAACACGAACGTGGCCCCGAACATCGCGACCACATGCTGGGCGCCGAGCCCGACCGTCCTGCCCCACGGAAGGCGTTCATCGGGGGCCACGGGCTCGCCGGGAGCCGGGGTCACCTCCCGCCAGCTGAACATCGTCGACATCTGATCCTCCTCGATGCGCAGGGGACCGAGCGCCCCAGTTGGTGAGGCACATCACACACCCAATCGGGCGGATTTCCGCGCAGGAACGCCGATCACGGCGGCGGAGACGGCGGATCCACGCGGGGTCGACGCGGGCGCTAGCGTGGGCCCGTGACCCTCGACGCCACCTCCCGGGACCCGCGTCCGAGCCCCGTTCCGGTGGCCGCACCACCCCGGATCGCCGCGCGGATCGAGAGCGCTCCCGACGGGCCGGTACCGGTGCTCCATGCCGGCCGAGACATGGTGCATCTCGAGGTCGCGGGCGGGGCCGTCGGCGTGGCGGCCGCGGGCGCTCCCGGACTCCCGCACAGCCTCCGTACCAATCTCGTCTCGCTGTCGTCATCCGGGGTCCCGACGGCTTATCTTGACTCCGGGATCCTGCACCTGGGCGGACGCGCCCTGGTGGTCGGTCGGCTCGTGGATGTTCGCGCGCCACGCCTCGATTCGGCACGGATACCCACGGCGAGCCCGGCCGCCGTCCAGGGAACCCCCCGGTCCCACGGCGCCGGGCTCGTCGCCGGTCCCGGGGGCGTCGACATCCGGCACATCGACGTCCGGCACATCGACCCGGTGGCGGTGGCCGGCCTGGTCGGCCGGGGCGACGGGCTGACCCCCTTCGGGGACGACGTCCTGTGCGGCTGGCTCGCGGCACACCGAGCCGCCTGCGTCGCGACGCAGGCGGTCGACGACGCCGTACGCCGTGCCCTGCCGCGCACCACCACCCTCTCCGCGACCCTGCTCGAGTGCGCGCTCGCAGGCGAGGTCGCCGACCTCGCCGCCGGCTACCTGCGTGCCCTGGGTACGCCGTCCGAGCGGGCCGCCCGGGCCGCGCTGGCCGCCCTCGGCCACAGCTCCGGCGAGGGGCTCGCCCTCGGCATCGACCTCGGGGTGGCCGGGCTCGTCGGGCGGGTGGCGGCATGACCACCGACCACGTCGAGCTGCGCACCGGCGTCTACGCCGACTCGGTCACCCTGCTGCAGGTGAGCCGCCAGGTGCAGCAGCTGCCCGGGGTGACGGCCGCCCAGGTGGCGATGGCGACGCCGCTGAACGTCGAGGTCCTCGAGCGCATGCGGTTCGCGATCCCCGACGAGGCCACGGTCAACCACCTGGTCGTCGCGATCCGGCTCGACGACGACGGTGAGCTCGACGCCGTACGGGCCGAGGTCGACCGTGCCCTGACCGACCGGCGGCCGGCGGCGTCCGGGCCCACCGAGGACGCACCACCGCGCACCACGGACGCGGCCCTGCGCCGCGAGCCGGGGTCGCTGGTGCTGGTCTCGGTACCCGGCCCGAGCGCGGCCGTCGAGGCGATGGACGCGCTCGAGTCCGGGTCGGACGTGATGGTGTTCAGCGACAACGTCCCGGTGGAGCAGGAGGTCGCGCTCAAGCGGTACGCCGCCGACCGCGACCTGCTGGTGATGGGACCCGACTGCGGCACCGCTGTGGTGGGCGGCATCGGGCTCGGGTTCGCCAACGTGGTGACCCCCGGGCCGGTCGGCATCGTGGCAGCCTCCGGCACGGGCTGCCAGCAGGTGCTCGCGCTGCTCGACCATGCCGGCGTCGGCGTCGGCACCGCGTTCGGCGTGGGCGGGCGCGACCTGTCCGCCGAGGTCGGTGGTCTCGCCACCCGCACCGCCCTCGCCAGGCTCGACCGCGACCCCGGCGTCGAGCTGGCCATGCTGATCTCCAAGCCGCCGGCCGACGCGGTCGCCGATGCGCTGACGGCGTACACCGGGTCGCTGGGCACACCGGTCCACCTGGCGCTCCTCGGCGCCGGCCGCCCCGATCTCACCGCGGCCACGGAGGACCTGCTGCGGGCGCTCGGCCGCGAGGTACCGACCTGGCCGGTGCGAGGCGAGACCAGGGCGGCCACCGGCCCGCGGCTGCAGGGCCTGTTCGTGGGCGGCACGATGAAGCAGGAGGCGGCGGTGCTGGTGACCGCGGCCGGTGTCGCCCCAGGTGCGGCCGAGCTCGTCGACTTCGGTGACGACGAGTACACGACCGGCCGGGCCCATCCGATGATCGACCCGTCCCTGCGCCTGGAGCGGCTGGCCGAGGTCGCCGCCGACGAGACGACCGGCGTCGTGCTGATGGACGTGGTGCTGGGGCACGGCGCCGAGGAGGACCCGGCGGCGGCGCTGGCGCCGGCGATCGAGGGCATCGGGCCGCCGGTGGTGATCACCGTGGTCGGCACCTCGCACGACCCGCAGGGGCTGGACCGCCAGGTCGACGCCCTCGCCGCGGCCGGGGCCGAGGTCCACCTGTCCAACGCCCACGCGACCCGGCGCGCGCTGGCGATCCTGGGCGGGTCCCGATGAGCACCCCGACGAGCGAGCGCGTGGTCAGCGTCGGGGTCGACCTGCTCGCCCAGGCCCTGGAGAACCAGGCCGCGCCGGTCTCACGGGTCGACTGGCGACCGCCGCTGGCCGGCACGGAGGACGACCTGGCGGCCGTGGCGCTCGACCCGCTGCGACCCGGCGCCAACGCACGGGCGCTGGAGCGGATGCTGGCCGTCCAGGCCGTGCTCGTCGACGTCCTGCCCGCGCACGAGGCGCTCGGGCTGGAGGCGGGACGGTTCCTGCACGCCGGCCCGCCGATCGCCTGGGAGCGGGCGTCCGGCCCGTTGCGCGGAGCCCTGATGGGGGCGGCCGCGCTGGAGGGACTGGTCGACGACCCCGAGGACGCCGTGGCGCTGTTCGAGGCGGGCACCTCGGTGTCCCTCGAGCCCTGCCATCACCATCGCTGCGTCGGGCCGATGGCGGGCGTGGTGACCCCCAGCATGTGGGTGTTCGTGCTCGAGGACCCCGCCACCGGAGCCCGTACCCACTGCACGCTCAACGAGGGCCTCGGCAAGGTGCTTCGGTACGGCGCGTACTCCCCCGAGGTGCTCACCCGCCTGCGCTGGATGAACGAGGTCCTCGGTCCCCTCCTCCAGGGCGCCGTGCGGGCAACCACGGACGACGGCGAGCCCGTCGACGTCACCGCGATCCTCGGCCAGATGCTGCAGATGGGCGACGAGGCCCACAACCGCAACCGGGCCGGCACCCTGATGTTCCTGCGCGACCTCGGCCCCGCTCTGGTCGCCACCGGTGGCGACGTCGCCGACGTCGCCGAGGCACTGCGGTTCGTCGGCGGCAACGACCACTTCTTCCTCAACCTCGCGATGCCCGCCTGCAAGCTCGCCCTCGACGCGGGGCGCGACGTACCCGGCTCCACGATGGTGGTGGCGATGTCGCGCAACGGCACCGACTTCGGCATCCAGGTCTCCGGCACCGGCGACGAGTGGTTCACGGGCCCGGCGCAGATCGCCGACGGTCTCTACCTCGGCGACTTCGGTCCCGACGACGCGAACCCCGACATCGGCGACTCGGCGATCACCGAGACCGCCGGCCTCGGCGGCTTCGCGATGGCGACGGCGCCAGCGATCGTGCGGTTCGTGGGCGGGTCGGTGCCGGACGCGCTCGCGACCACCCGCCGGATGCAGGAGATCACGCTCGGGGAGAACCCCCGCTGGAGCGTGCCGATCCTGGAGTTCGCCGGGGTGCCCTCGGGCATCGACGTGTCGAAGGTCTGCCGTACCGGGATCCTCCCGCAGATCAACACCGGGATGGCCGGACGCGTGGCCGGGATCGGCCAGGTCGGCGCCGGGCTGGTGACGCCGCCCGACGAGATCTTCCCGAAGGCACTGACCCGGCTGGCCCAGCTCACCGCAGGGCGGGCGGCCTCCAGAAGGCCCGCTTGATGTCGACGTTCCCGGTCGGGCGCAGGGGCGTGCCCTCCTCGAGGTAGTAGGGCCGCGCGTCGACGTCGTGGCTCGGCGGCAGCGAGCCGTCGGCCCGGACGACGCGCCACCAGGGCACCGGGCCGCCGTGCTGTGCCATCACGGAGCCGACGAGTCGCGGACCACCGCCGCCCGCGACCTGGCCGACCACCTCCGCGATGGCGCCGTAAGTAGTGACCCGGCCGCGCGGCACCCGCTCGACGCAACCGAGCACGAGCTCGACGTACTGCTCGTGGTCGAGGGCCATCGGCTCACATCCGCCGGTCGCCCGACGAGGGGTAGAGAGCGGTCGCCAGCACCGCCATCGCCAGCCCGGCCGCCAGCCCGATGACCCAGTACGACGCGGAGGTGGCCCGGCCCGCCTCGGCGTCGACCACCAGCCAGGTCAGGGGCGCGATCGTCCACACCAGGACGCCGCGGCGGGCCCACAGCAGGACGGCGCCCGCGTCCGGAGCCAGCCGGGCCGGCCCGTACGACGCCAGGGTGCCGGCGAGGTGTGCGGCCAGAAGCGCCGCCGCAGCGGCGATCGAGGAGAGCGGAAGGCCGTCCTCCATCTCGACCGTCCACCAGGCCACCACGATGGCCAGCGCCCCGTTGCCGACGTAGTGCTCGGGCATCACCGCGAAGGCGAACGAGAAGATCCCGACGACCACCACGAGCCACGTCGGCGGCGTGCGGCCCTGCGGCGACGCGGCCAGCAGAGCCACGATCGGGCCGAGGAAGATCACCAGCCGCAGCGCCCACCCGCCGCCCGGGAACCGCCGGATCACCGGACACCCGCCCGGGGCAGCTGGGCCCGGAGCGCCAACCGCCGGACCACCTCCTCCAGCGTCCGCGGGCCGTGCCACGCGACGATCGGGCAGCCGGCCGCGGCGAGCCGCTCCAGCACGTGGCGCCGCTCGATCAACCTCATCCGCCAGGCGAGCGACGCGATCTCGGGGTCGGTCTCGGTGGAGACCGACGGCGCGGCGTCGTCGGGCAGGGTGTCGACCACGATCACCGGCAGGCCTCGGCGCAGGAGCCGGACCGCGAGCGTGGCCATCCCGTCGGAGAGCATCGGGCTGAGGACCACGACCATGGTGCCGGCGACCGTCCGGAAGTCGATGTGCTCGACCTCCACGTCGTGCGGCAGGCCGGGCCGGGTGTGCGCCATCTGGCCGAGGATGCGGCGGAGATGGCGGGTGCCCGACCCGTAGCCGACGTGCTCGGCACCGGGGCCCACCACGCGCAGGGACACCCGGTCGCCCTGCCGGATGTACTGCTGGGCGATGGCCGTGGTCGCCCGCATCGCGATGTCGAGGCTCGACTCGTCACCGTCGACCCCCTGCGAGACGCCGTAGTCGGCCAGGGCGTCGACGATCAGGAGCAGGGCGGTGTCCTCCTCCGACCTGGTGGACACCACGTGCAGCGAGCCGGTCCGCAGCGAGACGCGCCAGTTGATCCGTCGCATCCGGTCGCCCGAGTGGTACGCACGGACCGAGGAGAACTCCGTGCCGTCGCCCTCGCGGCCGGAGCGGTGCGCGCCGATCAGCCCGATCGGCTGCGGGGCGGCCGCGGTCGCGTGGTACGCCGCGGCCGTCGGCAGCACCGAGACCTCGCGACCGACGAAGGCCACCGGTCCCCAGCGATAGCCGGCCCATCGGCTGAACAGGGCGACCTTCTCCTCCCCGATCCGGCGCTGTCCCCACCGGCGCGGGGAGATGTGCAGCGGGCGCGGCCGGTCCACGAGGTGGCCGAGGACGCCGGACACCGGACGCAGGGCGACGTGCTCGGCCTGGGCAGCGACCCGGGTCACGAACTCGGTCTCGTCGGCCGGCTCGATCTCCAGCCGCGACGTGGTGCCCTGGCCCTCGTGCAGCACCGGGTACGTCGTACCGGGCAGGACGAGGGGGCGCTCACGCGGCTTGTTGAGCAGCCCGGCCGCGCCCATCACCACCAGCGGCGCCACCAGCACGACCGCCACCGGCCGGCCCAGCACGAGCGCCAGGGCCAGCCCCACCCCGGACACGAGCAGGGCACGGGCGAGCGCCCCCGACGCGCGCCACTCGGTCATCGCTCGAAGCTCTCCAGGGTGCTCGGGCTGGGCACCGAGCCGAGCACGCCGTCGACCACCCGTGGGCCGCTGGCCTGCGTCATCCACAGCTCGGGCTTGACCGTGATCCGGTGCGACAGCACGGCGCGGGCGACGGCCTTGACGTCTTCGGGGATCACGTAGTCGCGGCCACGGACGAGGGCGAACCCCCGGGCCGCGAGGGCCAGGCCCAACGACCCGCGGGGGGACGACCCGGTCAGGACGTCCTTGTGGTCACGGGTGGCCGTCGCCAGCGCGACGCAGTACTGGGTGACCGTGTCGTCCACCGTCACCGTCTCGACGGCAGCCTGCATCGCCCTCAGTCCGGCGCCGTCGGTCAGCTGGTGCAGGTCGACCTCCTCCTGCCCGCGGGCCAGCCGGCGCTGCACCACGTCGTACTCCTCGTCGGAGGTCGGGTACCCGAAGCTGACTCGCATCAGGAAGCGGTCCAGCTGCGCCTCGGGCAGCGGGTAGGTGCCTTCGTACTCGATCGGGTTCGCGGTCGCCAGCACGTGGAACGGTTCGGCCAGCGGGAACGTCTCGCCCTCGACGGTCACCTGGCGTTCCTGCATCGCCTCGAGCAGCGCCGACTGCGTCTTGGGTGGTGTGCGGTTGATCTCGTCGGCCAGCAGGATCCCGGTGAACAGCGGTCCGCGCCGGAACTCGAAGGACCCCTCCTGCTGGTTGTAGAGGAAGGAGCCGGTGATGTCGGCAGGCAGCAGATCGGGCGTGAACTGCACCCGGCTGAACTCCAGCCCCAGCACCCGGGCCAGGCTGCGCGCCGCGAGGGTCTTGCCCAGCCCGGGGAAGTCCTCGAGCAGCACGTGGCCCTTGGCGAGCACCGAGGACATCACGAGCGTCAACGGCAGGCGCTTGCCGACGACGGCCTGTTCCACCTCGTCGAGCACGGCCTTGGCGAGCTCCGAGGCCTCGGCCACGGTCATCGCCGGGGCGGGCGGGGACACGGATGACTGGGTCACGGTGACAGCTCCTCGATCCTCCGGATGCACTCCTCGAGCGTGCCTCGACCGAGCTGACGAGGCGCCGAGTCGAGAACCTCGCACAGCGTAGGCCCCAACCGCTCGTCGACCCCTGGATCGCCTCGCCGGAGGCCGAGCTCGGCGAGACGTCCCCGGGTGAGCACCGACAGGCGGTGCTGCAGGACCGGCTCGACGACGCGCGACGTCAGGTGGTTCTCGAGCATGCGCACGTTGCGGTTGAGGCCCGGGTCCTGACCGGCCGGGTGCACCGAACGGGCGGAGACCACCTCCCAGTCCGGAGCCGGCACCGTGGTCAGGTCGACCACCAGACCGATCGCGAAGACCCCGACCGCGATCAGCAGGACCAGCCGCAGCAGGTCGGGAGTCACCTGCTCGTAGCGGGAGACGCCCACCGTGGCCAGCAGCAGGACCAGCGAGATCACCACGCGCGGGACCCACCAGCGCTTCCGGGTCGTGGTCATCGCGCGACCGTCCGACCCGATCCGATCGTGTCGCGGATCCGTGCCAGGGCCTCGACCGCGCGCTGTCGGTCGGCCTCGGTGATGTCGTGCTCGGAGAAGCGGGCCTCACGGTAGAGCACGGCCAGCCGCGACACGGCCGAGGGATCGGCCGAGACCACGTCGAGCAGCCGCAGGGTGAACTCCGACGAGGTCTCCCAGGGCTTCCGGGCCAGGCCCACGCGCTCGGCCTGCTCCTCGAAGCGCTCCCAGCACGCCACGATCGCGTTGCGCGGCTCTCCCCCGAGCAGCAGCTCGAGCTGGAGGTCCGCGTCCCGCCGCATCTCCTCGACCAGCGGCTCGGGATCGTCGAGCACGTCGAAGTCCACCTCGAGCGGCGCCGGCTCGCGGCTCCGCCTGGCCTGCAGGTCCTGGGCCAGCCAGCGCAGTCCACGCCACACCAGGGACAGCAACCACAGCGCCAGGGCGATCCGCAGCACGGTGCCGATCAGGCCCGCGAACGGCAGGTCGGAGTGCCCGTGCGGGAGCTGGTCGGTCCGGTTCGGCCCGGGCGACTGGGTGGGGCCGGAGGACGACGGCTGCTCCGTCGGCGCATGGAAGATCGAGTCGCGCGGCGTGCCGTGGACCAGACCCGACGGGCCGACCCCGGCGGCCACGCCCACGAGCAGCACCACCAGGACGACCCCGGCCAGGCTGAACCCGAGCGCCAGGGCGCCCGCACGGCGGGGTTGCATGTGCGCAACCTAGCCCGAACCCGGGCGGGCTCCATGCGTGCCGCTCGACAACGATTGGGTAACGCCCCTGGACGGCGACGAGCCCCCGCGCGGGTGCGGGGGCTCGTCCTCCGGAGGCTCCGTCAGAGGATCGGGTCGAACGGCTCCGTGCCGTTGACCAGCTGCAGTCCGGCGATGCCCGAGTGCGCCTGGGCGAACGCGAGCTCCTTGGCGAGGTCGCCGATGTTGTTCGACAGCGGCAGCGGGGCGAGCCCCAGCGTCGACAGGACGCCGATCGCCTGGCCGCCCTGGGTCATGAAGCCAGAACCCGAGTCACCGGGGATGCCCGGGGACAGCGTGTAGAGCGGGTGGCTCCACCCGCCGTCGGCGGCCTGGTCTCCGAGACTGATCCCGGTGTGCGGCGACAGCTGCGACAGGCCGCCCCGCAGGCTGGAGTTGCCGTACGTCCACACCTGGTCACCGGCCGCCGTGCCGTCGGTGTCGATACCGGTGGGGCCGCCCCAGAACGGCACGCTCGGATTGACCTTGGACACGTCGCCGGCGTCGAGCCTGACCAGGGCGAGGTCGTTGTACGCGCAGGTGTTGGCGTCGGTCGTGCCGAGCTGATGCTCGGTGATCCATGAGCTGTAGGCGAGGGTGCCGTGCCCGACGATGGTGCCCTCGCTGGCGACGTTGCCGTCGTTGCTGAGGTCGACCCTGGTGCCGAGCGGCACGGAGTCGGTCTGGCACCCGTCGGTGTCGGTCGAGGAGCCGGTGCCGGCGCAGTGGGCCGCGTAGCCGAGGTAGGTGTTGCCCGCCGCGTCGGTGAACACGAAGTTGCCGGTGCACTGGGCACCGGCGGTGTACATCATCGTGCCGGGATGGATCTGTGCGGTGGACGCGGGCGCCCAGGCGGCACTCGGGCTGAGTCCGGAGAGCAGGGAGCGGGCGCCGGCCGCGGCCGCGGGCTGCGAGCTGATCATCGCCGTCGCGACCGCCGCCGCGGTGAGCACCGCGAACGCGGCCGACACCCGGCGCGCGAACGAAGAGACGGATCGGGTCATGAGGATGGGGCCTCCTGTGGTCCGGCACCGGCGGGACGCCGGCGCCTGGGATGACACGTGGTTCGCCAGGTCCAACGCGCCGGCCGGGCGCAGGTTACGGGCCGGTAACCGGCCCGGGACATGATGGGCGCGTGCCCGGCTACTTCCCGTACGACGTGGAGCCGCCGCCGCGGACGAGCGGGCTCGTCGCCGACCGGATCAGCACCCCGCTGGGCCGGGTCCGGGTGCTGCGGCCGAGCACGGTCCCGCCCACGACGGTGTTCCTGCACGGGGTCTCGCTCGACAGCGCCTGCTGGACGCCCCTGGTGCGGGCGTCCGGCCGCGACGACCTGCCGTGGCTGCTCGTGGACCTGCCGGGCTTCGGCGGCTCGGACCCGCTGCCGGGGCCTGTATCGCTGGACGCGATGAGCGACGCGCTGCTCGCCGTCCTGGACGCCGCCGAGACCGACACCGTGGACGTGGTCGGTCACTCGATGGGCGGCTTCCTGGGTCTGCACGTCGCAGCCCGGCACCCCGACCGCGTCCGGTCGTTGGCGACCCTGAACGGCACGTACGTGACGATCCTCGACCTGGTGAACGACCCGCTCCGGGCCGCCGTGCGCCACCCGCGCACCTGGGCGACGTACCAGGGCGTGCGACTGGTGGCCGGCGGCGGGCACCTGGTGCAGACGGCGATCGCCGCCGGCGCGCGGACCGGGCTGCTCCGCTGGGGCACCGCCGGGCTCGCGGCACGGCCGTCGGCGCTGCCGGACTCGCTGCTGCGGGCCCTGGCGGAGGGAGGCCGGCCACGGTCCTTCCGGTACGCCGAGGCCACCGGCCGCGGCTACGACTGGCGGACGACGTGGCGCGGGATACGCGCGCCGGTGCTCGCCGGCTTCGGCGACCGCGACCGCCTGGTCACGTCGTACGACGCACGCTCGCTGCGCGAGGTGCTGCCGACCGCCCACCAGGTGGTGCTCGGCGGGACGTCCCACCTGTCGCCGATGGAGCGCCCCGACGGCTGGATCACCGAGCTCACCAGGTTCTGGGACCGGGCCTGATCCGATCATCCGCTCGACCGACGACGCCCGCCGGCACGGAGGGCTACCGTCTCACCACCGCCGCACTCGGAGTCGCCATGTCCGAACCCGCACCGAGCCAGGCATCGGCGCCCCCGACCGAGCACTGGGTCGAGCTACGCATCCACGGGGTGAGTGGCACCCCGCCCGAGGTCATGCTCGAGAGCGCCCACGTGAAGCAGATCGCCGGCGACTCGTGGGGCCGCTTCTTCCGACCCGAGGACGGGGTCGGTCGCGAGGTGCAGACCTCGCCCCCAGGCATCCCCGAGGGGCGGGTCCTCGAGGGATACCACTGGGGCAGGTACACCTCCGGCAGCGCGCTGAAGGGGCTGTGGCTGATCCTGGTCCCGTTCGGGTTGGTCAACGCGGCCGCGTTCATGTGCCCTCGACCGAACAGCAAGCTCCAGCGCGGCCTGCACTTCCTGATCCAGTCCCTGATCCGCGGGGTCGGCGTCGGTGTGTCGGCGACCTTCGCCCTGGCCGCGGGCCTGATCTCCGTCGACCTGCTGGCCTACCAGTGGGCCGCCAAGCTCGACGTCCTGCAGAAGTTCGGCTTCGGGAAGGTGCTGGGCCTCGGCGTCGTCCTCGGCGGCGCCGTGGTCGCCGTCCTGTTCGCGCTCGGCAACCAGAACCGCGCCTCGGACTTCGGCGCGGCACCCTTCGGCTCGGTCGCGCAGCCGCCGCCCGATCCCGACGAGCCGCCCTCGGGGCTGGTCAGACGCGCCTTCTTCTACGTCGACCCGAGGAGCGCGCCGGTCCTGGGCCAGCTGCACCTGGCGGCGGGGTTCTGCGTGGTGATCGTGGTCGCCACCCTGACCTGGGACACGGTGGTGCCGGACGGGACGCTGACGACGCAGACCGACATCGAGGACGGCTTGCGCGTCGCCGCGATCGTCCTCCTGGGGTTGGTCACGCTGCTCGCCGCCCTCGGTGGCGACGTGGGGGGCGCCGTGCGCGGGGTACCGCTCGCCGGGTGGCGGAAGCGCGCCATGGAGATCTCCGCCCTCACGGCCCTCGTCGGGTCGGCCGCGGTCCTCGCCTGCTCGGCGGGGATGCTGACGTACGCCGACCACTCGACCCAGCCGCTCGACTTCGACGCCTACACGGAATGGCTCGCGCTGATCAGCGGCGTCACCATGTCGGTACTGGCTCTTGCGAACATCTGGCTCGCCGCGCTCACCCCGCAGCGAGCGGACACGCCCCCCACCTTCAGGCGCTACGCCTGGGGCATGGCCCCGTGGGCGGCCACGTCGGCCGGAGTGTTCCTGGCGGTCGGGTTCAGCAGCGCCTTCGTCCTCGGTCTGGCCAAGACCCTGAACTCGAAGGCGGACACCGAGTTCATCCACCGGGTGGCCTACTCGTGGGGTCTGACGGCGGTGCTGGGGGTCGTCATCGCGGCTGGGCTGGCCGGTGCCTGGTGGCGCGGCGGCAGCACGATGCTCCCTCGGGCCGAGGCCGCCTACGGAGCCGTGTCCGCCCCCTTGGGGAAACCGACCGCGGGGTGGTCGCCCGAGATCGCCAAGGCGATGAGCGCCGCCAGGATGAAGTTCTGCGTGGCGCCGCCGATCGTGATCTTCGCGCTGGCCGGGCTCGCCATGACCGCCGTGACGTCGTTCGAGATGCGTGGCGGGAGGAACCTCCCGGTCGTGGGGCTGCTGAGCGAGGCCAGTCCGGCGGCGACGGCGGAGGGAGGGAACCCGCAGGTACCCACGCACATCGCCTTCTTCACCAACCTCGGCACCCTCGTGCTGATCGGCCTGGCCGGTCTGCTCTTCCTGCTCGGCCGCCGGTCGCTGCGTACCGAGCAGACGCGACGTGGCGTGAACGTCTTGTGGGACGTGATCTCCTTCTGGCCGCACGCCGCTCATCCGTTCGTGCCACCGGCGTACTCCCAGTTCGCGGTCCAGGACGTGCGCAAGCGCGTGGCGTTCCATCTGTCCGCCCCACCGGTCACCGACAGCGGCGAGCCACCGCAGCCTCGCGCGTCCTCGATCGTGCTGTCGGCCCACAGCCAGGGGAGCCTGGTCATCTTCGCCGCGCTGCTCTGGCTCTCACCGGAGCACCTCGAGCGGATCGGCGTCCTCACCTACGGCTCGCAGCTCCAGGTCGGCTACCCGCGCGGGTTCCCGGCCTTCATCCACATCGACCTCCTGAAGGCCGTGCAGGAGCAGCTGGGCTGCCGGTGGGTCAACCTGTACCGAGAGACCGATCCGATCGCCGGGCCGGTCCTCTCGTGGCAGCGCTCCACCATCACCGAGCGGACCGAGCCGGGCGCTGCCGCCGCGCCCCTGACGACGTCCATGCGCCTCGGTGAGGACAGGCGGCTGACCGACTTCCAGAACCCGGCCACCGGCCGCCGCGAAAGCGGGCACGACTGGCGGGTGCTGGACCCACCGCCGGTCGATCCCGGGCTGCAGCTGGGGACGCTGACCCACCTGAGCCGGCACTCGGGCTATCCCGCGTCCGTGGACTACCCGGACGCCGTGGCGCATGTGAAGCCGATGTGACCGGGTCCGGTCAGTACGCCGGCTGGCTGGGGTCGATCTGGTCGACCCACGCCGAGACGCCACCGCCCACGTGGATCGCGTCGGCGTAGCCCGCACCCTTGACGACCGCCAGCGCCTCCGCGGAGCGGACCCCGGTCTTGCAGTAGAGGACGACCTGCGTGCCGGAGTCGACGCCGGGCAGCTGCCCCAGGGCGTGGCCGTTGAGGAACTCGCCCTTGGGGATCAGCACGGAGCCGGGGATCTTGTTGATCTCGTACTCGTTCGGCTCGCGCACGTCGATCAGCACGAAGTCCTTCTGACCGCCGTCGCGCTCCTTGAGCAGGTGCGAGAGCTGGGTGACCGAGATCGTCGACCCGGCGGCGGCCTCGGACGCCTCCTCCGAGACGGCGCCGCAGAAGGTCGCGTAGTCGATCAGCCCGGTGACGGTGGGGTGGTCGCCGCACAGCGCGCAGTTCGGGTCCTTGCGGACCTTGAGCTTGCGGTACTCCATCTCCAGGGCGTCGTAGATCACCAGCTGCCCGGCGATCGGCTCGCCGATCCCGGTCAGGAGCTTGATCGCCTCGTTCACCTGGATCGAGCCGATGCTCGCGCAGAGCACGCCCAGCACGCCGCCCTCGGCGCAGCTGGGCACCATGCCCGGCGGCGGGGGCTCGGGGTACAGGCAGCGGTAGCAGGGGAGGTCCTCCCCCGCCACGTCGCTCAGGGTCGGCGCGAACACGCTCGCCTGGCCGTCGAAGCGGTAGATCGAGCCCCACACGTAGGGGATCTTCAGGAAGAACGCCGCGTCGTTGACCAGGTAGCGGGTTGCGAAGTTGTCGGTGCCGTCGAGGATCAGGTCGTAGCCCTCGAAGATCCGCATCACGTTGTCGTTGTCGAGGCGCTCGTCGTACACCACGACGTCGACCAGCGGGTTCACCTCCGCGACGGACTCCTTCGCCGACTGGGCCTTCGGCCTGCCCACGTCCGACTGCCCGTGGATGACCTGCCGCTGGAGGTTGGACTCGTCGACCTCGTCGAACTCGACCAGACCGATCGTGCCGACGCCCGCAGCCGCCAGGTAGAGCAGGGCCGGGCTCCCCAGACCGCCCGCCCCGATCACGAGCACCTTGGCGTTCTTCAGCCGCTTCTGACCGTCCATGCCCACGTCGGGGATGATGAGGTGCCGGCTGTAGCGGCGCACCTCGTCGATGGTCAGCTCGGCGGCCGGCTCGACCAGCGGCGGGAGGGACACGGCGTACTCCTGGGTCTGCTCGCTCGGGGGCGGTACTCGGGTGGTGCTCGGGTGGTGCTCGGGTGGTGCTCGGGTGGTGCTCGGGTGATGTTCGGGTCGTGCTCGGGCCTGGCTGCGCCGAGATCATCCCGCACCGGGACAACAGGGATCCGGCCCTCCATGTTCCCCAGCAGGTACGCCGCGGACGAGCGCGTCCGTCATCCGGACCACGGTTCCCGCTGGGTAGGGTGCCCACGTGGGCACGACGGAGCACCCGATCGGGCAGCCGACCGCGCAGAAGCCACGCGGTGGCAGGCTTCCCCGGCGGGAGCGTCGCGTCCAGCTCCTCGACGCCGCGCTCGAGGTGTTCGTGGCCCAGGGCTACCACGCCGCCGCGATGGACGACATCGCCGAGCGGGCCGGGGTCTCCAAGCCCGTTCTGTACCAGCACTTCCCCGGCAAGCTCGAGCTCTACCTCGCCCTGCTCGACTCCGCGTGCGACGCGGTGATCGACCACTGCCGACAGGCGCTGGCGTCGACGCACGACAACAAGACCCGGGTCGCCGCCGCGATGGCCGCGTTCTACGCCTACGTCGCCGGCGAGCGCGGCGCGTTCCGCCTGGTCTTCGAGTCCGACCTGACCAGCGAGCCCGCCGTCCGCGAGCACGTCGATCGGGTGACCAGCGAGTGCGCGGCGATGATCGCCGACGTGATCCACGACGACACCGGACTGCCGCCCGAGCAGTCGCGGCTGCTGGCGGCGTCCCTGGTGGGAATGGCCCAGGTCAGCGCGAGGTTCTGGGTGTCGGAGTCCAGTGGCATCGCGCAGTCCCAGGCGGTCGAGCTTGTCAGCGGGCTGGCCTGGCGCGGCATCCGCGGCTACCCGCTCACCGACGACCACTGACCCATGTACCGGCCCGCGAGTACTGGCCGGCGTTGACGCCGCGCCACCAGACGAAGGAGAACGATGGAAGTCAAGATCGGGGTCCACCACGCGCCCCGCGAGCTGGTGCTCGAGACCGCCGACTCCGCCGAGGAGATCCAGGCCACGCTCGACAAGGCGCTCGCCGCGGACGGCACCCTCGCGCTGAGCGACACCCGCGGCCGCCTGGTGATCGTGCCCGCCCGCAGCATCGCCTACGTCGAGATCGGCGCCGGAGTCACCGGACAGGTCGGCTTCCGCGGCTGACCGGGGCCCCTTTCTGGCCCCGGGACGTTTGACACGTCATGATCGAGGTAACGGGGCCCCTGCGTCCGCCACTGCGGCGGACACGAACAAGGAGGATCTCATGGGCTGGCTGTTCGTCCTCGTGATGGGCGTGATCATCGGACTGCTCGGCAAGTGGGTCGCCCCCGGCGGCAAGGACAACACGCCGCTGTGGCTGACCGTGGTCTGCGGCATCGCCGGCGTGGTCCTCGGCTACGGTCTGTTCGGCGGAACCAAGGGCATCGACTGGATCGCGTTCTTCATCTCCATCGTCCTGGCCGCGGTGTTCGTGGTCATCGCGACCAGCGTGACCGGACGCCGTACCAGGGTCTGAGTCGGACCCGACCTCGGATCGCCCCTCCTCGGAAGGACACCCGTGACACTGACGACGATCGCCCCGCTGCTGGTCAAGTGCGGTCACCACTGGAGCCTCGGCGGGATCCTCTTCCTGCTGATCGGCGGTGCCGTGATCGGCATCCTCGGCAAGATGGTGGCACCCGGGGACCGGGACCGGATCCCGTTCTGGCTGACCGTGCTCTGCGGCATCGTGGGCATCTTCATCGGCAACTGGATCTACGTCGACGTGCTCGGCGGCCGGTGCGCCACGAGCGGGATCGACTGGCTGCGCCACATCGTGCAGGTGGTCTCGGCCGCGGTGATCGTGATGGTGGCGGCCGCGCTGACCGGTCGGACCCGCAGCCGCGTGCACTGACCCCCCGGGTCGCGACGCCTCACGAGGAGAGACCGAGCTCGGCCATCCGCTCGTTGTGCCGCTCGGTGATCCGGGTGAACATCCGGCCGATCGCCGCCAGGTCGAGGCCCGGCCGGTCGATGCCGCCCGCGAGCAGCGCCGTCAGCGCGTCGCGCTCGGCGGCGACCCGCTGTGCCTGCGTGAGCGCCTCGCCCATCAGCCGACGCCCCCACAGCGCCAGCCGGCCCGAGAGCTTCGGGTCGTCCTCGATCGCCTGCCGGATGTGGCGCACCGCGAAGTCCGCCTGTCCCGTGTCCTCCAGCGAGGCGATGATCAGGTCACGGGTGTCCGCGTCGAGGTACGCCGCGATCTCCCGGTAGAAGTCCGCCGCCATCCCGTCCCCGACGTAGGCCTTGACGAGTCCCTCGTACCAGTCGGAGGGCGCCGTGTGCTCGTGGAACAGGTCGATCGCCGCCTGGAACGGCGACATCGCGTCGAACGGGTCGGTCCCCAGCTCACGGATGCGGTCGTGCAGCCGGGCCACGTGCCCGAACTCCAGGCTGGCCATCGCCCCCATCTCGACCTTGTCCCGCACGCTCGGGGCGAGCTTGGCGTCGTCCACCAGACGCTCGAACGCCGAGAGCTCGCCGTAGGCCACCGCGCCCAGGAGGTCGACCACGGCCAGGCGGTAGTCGGCGTCCTCGAAGACCAGTCCGGGCTCGGCCGGTGGCTCCTGGGGCGCCTGATCGGCCTGGGAATCGGACATGCGCACACGCTACCGATAGACTGAGGTGTCCCCGCACGAGCGGTGAGGACGCGCGCCGGCCATGACCGCGGCGCTGGATGTGCGCGGCAGACGCCGGGTGTCGAGCAGCTTCGAGCCTTCGTCCGCCGCTGGACGACTGGCTCGAACCCCCACCCCTGACCAGGGCTCGAACGAAAGCGAACTGAACACCGTGACCACCTTCCGCGAGCTCGGCGTGCTGCCCGAGATCTGCGACGCGCTCGAGCGCGCCGGCATCACCACCCCCTTCGCCATCCAGGAGATGACCCTGTCGGTCGCCCTGCTCGGCACCGACCTGATCGGCCAGGCCCGCACGGGCACCGGCAAGACGCTCGCCTTCGGCATCCCGGTGCTGCAGCGCAGCGTCGTACCGACCGACCCCGCGTACGCCGACCTGCCGCAGGGCAAGCCGCAGGCCCTGATCGTCGCCCCGACCCGAGAGCTCGCGCTCCAGGTCAGCGGCGACCTCGCCCTGGCGAGCAAGGACCTCGGCCTCCGGGTCCTGACCGTCTACGGCGGTGTCGCCTACGAGCCGCAGCTCGATGCGCTCAGCACCGGCGTCGACATCGTCGTGGGCACCCCCGGGCGCCTGATCGACCTGTGCAACCGCCGCGCCCTCGACATCTCCCACGTGCACGCGCTGGTGCTCGACGAGGCCGACGAGATGCTCGACCTCGGCTTCCTGCCCGACGTCGAGAAGCTGCTGTCCATGACGCCCGAGACCCGGCAGACCATGCTGTTCTCGGCGACGATGCCCGCGGCGATCGTCTCCCTGGCCCGCACCCACATGCGGCACCCGATGAACATCCGGGCCGAGTCGTCGTACGACACCCAGCTGGTGCCGGCGACCGCACAGTTCATCTACCAGGCCCACGACCTCGACAAGCCGGAGATCATCGGCCGCATCCTGCAGGCCGAGGACGCCGAGAAGATCATCGTCTTCACCCGCACCAAGCGGCAGGCGCAGCGAGTGGCGGACGACCTGTCCGAGCGCGGCTTCCGCTCCTCGCCGCTGCACGGAGACATGGCGCAGATCGCCCGCGAGAAGGCGCTGACCAAGTTCCGGGACGGCAAGCTCCGGGTCCTCGTCGCCACCGACGTCGCCGCCCGCGGCATCGACGTCCAGGGCATCTCGCACGTGATCAACTACACCTGCCCCGAGGACGAGAAGACCTACATCCACCGGATCGGCCGCACCGGTCGCGCCGGTGCCTCCGGCATCGCGGTCACCTTCGTCGACTGGGCGGACCTGCACCGCTGGAAGATGATCAACAAGGCGCTCGACCTGCCGTTCGACGAGCCGCAGGAGACCTACTCCACCTCCGAGCACCTCTTCCACGACCTCGGCATCCCGGCCGGCACCAAGGGTCGGATCGTGCCAGCGAGCCCGGAGCCGGAGAGGCGCCCGAGCGGCGAGTCCGACCGCCCTCGTCGCGAGCGCGCCCCGCGCGCCACGACGCGGCAGCGCACCCGCACCCGCAACGGCGAGAAGGTCCGCGCCGCGAGCGGCGACACGGCGAGCGCACCCGCCGAGCAGACCGCCGCTGCCGAACGTCCCGCGGGCCAGTCCCGCACCCGCCGGCGTCGCCGCCGCAGCTCCGGCTCGGGCACCACCCCTCGGGCCTGACCGCGGACCCGGCGGACTCGTCAGTCGGGTCCAGGTGGGCACCAGGGCTCGGTCAGGCGACGACGACGACCTTGGTGCCGATCGGGGCGAAGTTCCACAGGGCGATCGCGTCCGGCATGTTCTGCCGGATGCAGCCGTGCGACTGGGGCGTGCCCAGCTGGGCCTTGGTCTGCAACGGGACGCCGTTCTTCGACGGGATCGAGTGGAAGCCGATCGCCGAGCCGGTCGGACCACGGGTGAACCGCACGAAGTACTGCATGACACCGGAGTCGTCGACCCCCACCGCCCAGCGCGACTTCGAGTACACCGAGTAGGTGCCCGGCTCGAGGTTGTGGGTCACGCTGCCCGAGACCAGGTAGGTGCGTTGCACGTCGTCGGGACGCTGCCCCAGCAGCCAGACCCGCTGGAGGCTCTGGCTGAAGACGATCCGTCGGCCCGAGCCGCTGTCGGGCGGGATCGCGGTCTGTGACGCCACGTCCGGGGACGAGCTGTCCGGCGCCGAGACCGCGTTCAGCGAAGGGGGGCCCGTCGTCGCGCTGCTCGAGGCGTCCACCCGTGGCACCTGCGTGGCCGGCGTGCCCTGCGTGTACGACGCGGGCTTGGCCGCCGCACCGGCCGTCGCCGAGCCGCTGGCGAGGACGCCCATGCCGGCCAGCGCCGCCACCGCGGTGATGGTGAGCGAGGTCGCGAGCACCGCGATCCGTCCGTAGCGGGGCCGCACCTCGCGGCGGTGGCTGCTCACGACCGGGCCTTCGCCCCGCTGCGCTCCAGCAGGTTCACCGCGACCTCACGATAGGCCTGCGCGCCCTTGCTGCTGCGACTGGTCGCGAGGATCGACCGACCGGCCGCCGGCGCCTCGGCGAACTTGATCGTCTTCGGGATCGGCGGCTCGATCACGTCGAGGTCGTAGGTGTCGGAGATCGTCTCGAGCACCCTGCGCGCGTGGTTGGTGCGCCCGTCGTACAACGTCGGCAGGACGCCCCACACCTCGAGGTCGCGGTTGGTGAACCGGCGTACGTCGTGCACGGTGTCGAGCAGCTGTCCCACGCCACGGTGCGAGAGCGTCTCGCACTGCAGCGGGATGAGCACGCCCTCGGCGGCGGTGAGCGCCGCGACCGTCATCAGGCCCAGGGACGGCGGGCAGTCGAGCAGCACCCAGTCGTACCCGTGCCCGTCCGGGTGCTCGGCCAGGTCGTCGAGCGCACCCCGGAGCACGTGCTCGCGACCCGTACGGGTCAGCAGGTCCGCCTCGGCTCGCGCCAGCTCGATCGTGGCCGGGAGCAGGTCGACGCCGTCGTCGGTCTCGATGATCACCTCGGACGTGTGGAGCCCCTTGGTCAGCACGTGGTGCACCGAGAGCTCGAGATCCTCCGGGTCGATGCCCAGCGAGAACGTCAGGCACGCCTGCGGGTCCAGGTCGACCAGCAGCACCGACTGCCCCAGCTCGGCCAGTGCCGCCCCGATGGACGCGACCGAGGTCGTCTTGGCGACGCCGCCCTTCTGGTTGGCGACCGCCACGGTGATCGGCGCAACGCGTGCGGGTGTGGTGGACATCGCCTCCCATCATGCACGACCGGCCTTGCCCGGAGGGCGCATACGCGGGTTGGCTTTGGGGCATGTCTCTGACCGGCTCCGCACCAGGTTCCCGCCCGCTCGCGCTGGTGACCGGCCCGACGTCCGGCCTCGGGCGCGTCTTCGCCGACCGGCTGGCCCGGCGCGGTCACGACGTGGTGCTGGTCGCCCGGGACGAGGCGCGGCTCGAGACGGTCGCCGACGAGCTCGCCACGACGTACGGCGTGACCTGCGAGGTGCTGGTCGCGGACCTGGCCGACCGCGACCAGCTGAAGCTCGTCGAGGACCGCGCGGCCGACCTCGAGCACCCGGTCGACCTGCTCGTCAACAACGCGGGCTTCGGGCTCCGGCAGAAGTTCCTGCAGAACACCGTCGAGCAGGAGCAGGCCCTCCTCGACGTCCTGGTGACCGCGCCGATGCGGCTCACCCACGCCGCGCTCCGACAGATGACCCAGCGCCACACCGGCGGGATCATCAACGTCTCCAGCGTCGCCGGCACCCAGCCGCGCGGGTCGTACAGCGCCGCCAAGGCCTACGTCAACCGCCTGGGCGAGTGGGCCGCGCACGAGTACGCCAAGGACGGCGTCCACGTGATGACCGTGCTCCCGGGCTTCACCCGCACCGAGTTCCACGCGCGGATGGAGGTCGGCCGCGACGCCGTCCCGAAGCTGCTCTGGCTCGACGTCGACCGCGTGGTCGACGAGGCACTGGCGGACTTCGACGCCGGCAAGCGGGTGTCGATCCCGAGCAAGCGCTACAAGGTGATCGCCACCGCCGGCAAGCACCTCCCGGTGCGGCTGCTCCAGCGCTTCCAGTCCCTCGGCCGCCGATAGCCGGGACGGCCGTCACCACACGGGCGACGGACCCCCGAACGCCATCTCCACCAGTGGCGGGCCGATGCCCGACACGTCGCGCAGGATCCACTCGTCGCGCAGCAGGAGGATCGCCGAGGCCGGTCGGAGCACGACCCACAGCCACCTGCCGCCGGCCTCCCCGGCCACGACCGACCGGTCCAGCTCGCCGTCGGAGGTGGCGGTCGACACCGCCCACAGCGGCACCGGCTGGCTGCCTATTCGCACCCGCACCATGGGTGGCCCGAGCCCGATCTCGGGCCCCGCGTCGAGATGGGTCGTGCCGGCACACCGGGCACCCAGCCCCGTGCCCGACTCCTCGCTGACCACGAACACGTCCACCGGACCGTCCAGGGCGCTGGTCCCCGAGCTGCAGGTCATCGTCGCCAACGCGTCCCGCTCGCCCACGACCGCGAAGTCGCTGACCGTCCAGCCCGGGCTCATCGGCCACGGCAGGTACGTCGGGAAGTCGCCGGCCGCGGACAGCACCTCCACGAAGCCGTCGTACGTCGCCTGGTCGGGCCGCCTCAGCACTGGCGTCGGTCCGTGCTCAGGGCAGATCCAGCCGTCCCCATGCGCGTCGACGGCCGACTCCCCGAGCGGGGCGGGGCAGCGCGGACACTCGGTCCGGAGCGGCATGGGTCCACGGTCCCGACGCCGCGGCCCGTGGTCAAGGGTCGTCGGCACTCGCCCGGTCAGGAGTTCCAGCGCAGCACGACCGGCGTCTCGCGCTCCCACCCGAGCACGGACACGGTCGCGGTGTCGAGGCGGAGATGGCGGCCGTCGGAGACCGGAAGCTCGAGCCAGCGCGCCGCCAGGGCTCGCAGGCTGTGCCCGTGCCCGAAGACGAGCACCCGGCCGCTGGCGGACCGGCAGCGTGCCACCACCCGGTCCAGCCTCGCCGAGATCTGCCCGGCGTCCTCGCCGCCGGGCACCGGTCCCTGCCAGATGGTCCAGCCCGGATACGTCTCGCGGATCTGCTCGGAGGTGCGGCCCTCCAGGTCGCCGTAGTCCCACTCGGCCAGGTCGTCGTCGAGCTCGGCCTCCGGATGACCCGCGAGGCGCGCGGTCTCCCGCGCCCGCTGCCGTGGGGAGCAGAGCACGAGCGAGAACCCACTCGGGTGGTGCGGATCGTCCAGCCGGTCACGAAGACCCTCGGCCACCCGGCGTCCCTCGCCGGTCAGCGGCAGATCGGTGGTCGAGGTGTGCCGGCCGTCGCGGCTCCACTCGGTCTCGCCGTGCCGCACCAGCCACACCTCGTCAGCCATGGGCGTCATCGTGCCAGTCGGCGTCTGCGGGGCTCGCCGTACCGAGGATCCTGGCGAGCAGCTGCTGCCGGTTCCGCGCACCCGTGCGCCCCAGCACCGCCTTCACGTGGTCGTTCACGTTGTGCTCGGACAGGTGAAGCCGGCGCGCGATCTCCGGCGAGGTGAGGCCGGCGGCGAGCACCCCGAGCACCTCGGTCTCGCGGTCCGAGAGACCGGCGCTGCGCGCGACGAGGTCAGCGCGTTCGGCCGCGGTGCTCGGCTCGATCGACACCGCGACGTCGTCCCCGAGCCGCGAGGCCCGGACGGTGACCCACCGGCTGCCACCGAGGTGCACGCGAGCCCAGGGCTCACCGACCGGGATGCCCGCCTCCAGAGCCATCAGGGCGGCACCGACGTTGTACGCCGATGCCGGGATCGGCGCCATCGGCTCGTCCGGAGGGTTGAGCCGGAGCAGCGCCTCGGCGGCGGCGTCGGTCTGCGAGCGCACGGCGAGCCCGCGGTCGAGGACGACGACGGCCGGCCCGACGGACGGCAGGTCCCCACCGGGGTCGGTGAAGGTGCGCGCCACGGCCGCCCGCAGGCCACCGGTCACGGCGGGCACGATCGAGGTCAGCAGGTCCAGCTCGGGATCGGTGAAGGGAGTCGTCAGCCGCCACAGCTCCAGGAAGCCCCAGACCCCGTGCCGGTCTGCGAAGGAGACGGAGGCCGTGTCGACCACGCCCAGATCGCGCTGCACGTGCCGCCATACCAGGGACTCCTCCGGTGAGGTCGTCGCCCCGAGCAGCGACCGAGCCCCGGCACCGAGCAGCGCGTCGACCCGGTTCACCGTCGTCAGGTAGCGCCACCGCACGAGCTCGGGCAGTCGCGGCCACGGCAGGCCGGGTACCTCCGCGAGCGGTGAGGTGTAGACGCGGGTGACCGGGTCGCAGAGGCCGAACACGTGTCCGTCAAGGTCGACACGCTCGCGCAGCCGTGCGAGCACCTCCTCGCGCAGACGCTTGGCGGGGACCGGGCGTCGACACACGGCCTCGACCCGCGCCAGCCAGTCCCCGCTCACCGCGTCAGGGTAGAACCCCCAGGATCGGGGGTGGGCAGACCGCGGCTCACGGCGAAGGCTCGCCGTACCCGGCCCGATCGACGGGCCCGAGACGGGAGGCCACGATGGCCACGCTCCAGATCCTCAACGAGGTTCGCGACTTCGACACCTGGAAGGCGGCTTTCGACAGCTACGAGCGCCTCCGCGCGGACCACGGCGTACGCCGGTACCGCGTCCTGCGCTCGGTCGCCGAACCCGACCGTGTCACGGTCCAGCTCGACTTCGACTCCGACGACGAGGCCGCCGCGTTCCTGCCCCGGCTCGAGCGCATCTGGGCCTCCCCGCGGTCGCAGGCGCAGCTCGTCGGGCACGCGCCACCGGAGCTGTTGACCCTGGTCACCGACCGCGCACCCGAGAGCTGAGCGGGACGTCGTCCGCCCGGCTCGCGGCCGACGTGCCACGATGCCGCCCATGGCGACGACCCCCGAGCTCGCGGCACCCGCTCACGCGCGGGCCCGACTCGCGGCCGCGGCCGGGTTCTTCACCCAGGGCTTCGTCTTCATCAGCCTCACCACGCGGCTGCCCAAGGTGCAGGACCACTGGGACTACAGCGACACCACCCTCTCGCTGCTCCTGCTGATGATGGTGCTGCTGGCCGGTCTCGGCAGCGTGCTCGCGGAGACGGCGTGCCAGCGCATCGACAGCGCGACGATCCTGCGCGCCGGGCTCCTCGGGATCGCGGTCGCGGTCCCGGTCTTCGCCGTGGCCCCTGACCGCGCCGTCTTCATGGCCTCGATGGCGGTGTACGGCGTCTCGCTCGGTGCCGTGGACGCCACCACGAACATGCAGGCGGTGGCGCTCGAGCACCTCTACGGCCGGCCGATCCTCCCGTCGTTCCACGGCGCCTGGACCCTCGGCGGGTTCCTCGGCTCGGCCGTGGCGCTGGCCATGGGCCACCTGCCGATCTCCGCCACCGCCGTGGTCGCCGTGCTCCCGCTCGCGGTCGCCTTCGCGCCGTTCCTCCGGCGCGCCGAGCAGTCGGTCGTGGCGGCTCCTCGGATTCACGTCCCGTGGCGGCCGATCGTGCTGGTCGGGCTCGCGATGGTGCTCTTCTACATGGTCGACACGGCGGCGTTCACCTGGGGTCCGCAGTACCTCGACAAGGTCTTCCCCACCCCGTCGGGCCTGGTCGCGCTGGCGGTCTTCCCCTACCTGCTGGCCAGCGGCACGGTTCGCCTGTCGGGTGACGCCCTCGTCGCCCGGTACGGCGCCGTCCCGGTGCTGCGTGTCGGCGCGGTCGTCGCCTGCGCAGGTCTCGCGATCACCGTGTTCGCACCGGTCTGGCCGGTCGCCGTCCTCGGGTTCCTGGTCACCGGCGGTGGGGTGGCCGTCGTGGCGCCGCTCAGCTTCTCGGCGGCGGCGCGGATCGCCGGGGAGGACGAGGCCGACCCGGTGCTGCGGCATCTGCGCGTCGACGCGGTGATCGGCCGGTTCAATCAGTTCAACTACGCCGGCGCGCTGCTCGGCGCGGTGATGACCGGACTGGTCGGTGCCGGCAACCTCCGGCTCGGGTTCGCGGTGCCGATGGTGCTGGTGCTGGGCATCCTGCCGCTGGCCCGCGCCTTCGCCCCCCGCTGAGGCGTCGGGTCGTCGTTCCGTCGACCTTCAGGAAGTGGGTGGGCCCGGCCAGCTCCGATCGGGCTGCGGCACGGGCCGGCCCGGCTGCTCGCCGCCGCGCGCATCCAGGTAGCTCTGCTTGGGCACCATCACCTTGCGGCGGAAGATGCACACCACCTTCCCGTCCTGGTTGTATCCGATGGTCTCCACGTGGACGACGCCGCGGTCGTCCTTGGACGCCGACTCCCGCTTGTCGAGCACCGTCGACTCGGCATACAGGGTGTCACCGTGGAACGTCGGTGCGACGTGCCGCAGCGACTCCACCTCGAGGTTGGCGATGGCCTTCCCGGAGATGTCCGGCACGCTCATCCCCAGCACCAGCGAGTAGACGTAGTTGCCGACCACCACGTTCCTCCCGAACTGGGTCGTCTCGCCCGCGTAGTGGGCATCGAGGTGGAGCGGGTGGTGGTTCATGGTGAGCAGGCAGAACAGGTGGTCGTCGTACTCGGTGACCGTCTTGCCGGGCCAGTGCCGGTACGTCGCGCCGACCTCGAACTCCTCGTAGCTGCGGCCGAACTGCATGGGCAGCATCCTGCCGCAGGCACCGGTCCCACTGGACGGAGCCCGTCGTGGGAAACCTCACCACGCCGGTCGCCACGGTCCCCGGGACCGCACCACGGCCGGTCTAGATCGCTCTGCAGCCGTCCCCGGCCCGCGGATGGGGCACGATGACACGATGGACGTCCTCTGCTCCGGATTCGGTCTGGTGGAGTCACCCCGGTGGCACGACGGACGGCTGTGGTTCAGCGACTGGACCGGCGGAAGGATCGTCGCGGTCGACGACTCCGGTGCCACGGAGGAGATCCTCGAGCACCGGTCACTTCCGATGTGCTTCGACTTCCTGCCCGACGGGCGGATGGTGCTGGTCTCCAACCAGGAGCGCGCCCTGCTCACGCTCGAGGCCGACGGTTCCCTCGCGCCGTACGCGGATCTCACCGGGATCTCGGACCTCGGCTGCAACGACATCGTCGTGGACCGACAGGGCCGGGCCTTCGTGAACAGCCCGCACTTCGACTTCGCCGCCGGCCCGCCACCGGGCGAGGTGCAGCCCGGCCGGGTCGGCGTCGTCTCGCCGGACGGCGCCGCGCGTGTGGTGGCCGAGGACTTCGCCTTCCCGAACGGCATGGCGATCACCGCCGACGAGCAGACCCTGGTCGTCGCGGACTCCTACCGCCACCACCTGGTCGGCCTCACCATCGCCGACGACGGGTCCCTGACCGACCGGCGCATCTGGGCCGACCTCGCCGAGGACAACCCGGACGGGATCTGCCTCGACTCCGGCGGCGCCGCCTGGTACGCCGACGTCCCGCACGAGCGCTGCGTCCGCGTCGCCGAGGGCGGCGAGGTGCTCCAGACGGTCGACCTCGACCGGGGCGGCTTCGCCTGCATGCTCGGGGGCACGGACCCGGCGTACCTCTACGCCGTCACCGCGAACTGGCCCGGCGCGGAGGGACTGATGACGCACACCGACTGGGACGGCCAGGTGGTGCGGGTCCCGGTCGACGTCCCGGGAGCCGGCTGGCCGGCCCGCTGAGGAGGTCTCAGCCGGTCCCCGCGCCGGGGGCGGCCGGCCCCGTCGTCCCGGCCGGCACGAGCACCCCGAGGAGCGGCGCCTGGGCGTCGTCGAGGTCCAGCGACCACTGCGAACCCTCGCCCGCGCTGACCACGGCGACCACCCGGTCCCGTGCCGTCCGCACCGCGCCGCGCAGGGCGGTCGCCCGCGACCGTTCGCCTTCCCCCGGCGCCGTCGACACCAGCTGCGACAGCTGGTCGTCCAGGCTGGTGACCCGGGCCGAGGCGACGTGCCAGCCGCCCGCCACGCCGGCGAGCGACCCGGAGCCGCGCAGCTGTGGGATCAGGTCGCGGGCGAACCAGCCGACCTCTCCCTCGGCGGCCGTGAGTCTCGCCGTCCAGGCGCGCCTGCTCCTGGCGCGCCGCATCAGGAACCAGGCGACCACGCCACCCGCGACCAGGACCACCAGCACCAGCCACCACCAGGCGTCGTTGCTGCCGGACTCCTCGCCGGTGGTGCTCCCCGACGGCGCCGTCGACTCGGTGGACGACGAGACGGGGGCGCTGGACCGCGGCGGCTCCCTGGTCGCCGGCGCGGACGTGGGCTCGGGCGCGGGCTCGGACGTCGGGCCGCGCGTCGGGCCGCGCGTCGGGCCGGCCTCCGACGACCCACCCGGCGTGTCCGGCTCGCGGGTCGCTGTCGGACGCTCGCGGGTCGGCGACGCAGTGATGCCCGGGCGATCGGCCGCCCCACTGCTCCCGCTGCCGCCGCAGGCGGTGAGGAACGCCAGCAGGAGGACTCCGAGCAGGGCGGAGCCTCGCGTGGAACGGCGGCGCATCATCGGGGACCTCGCTCGCGTGGGAGGAGGATCCACGATCGTCCATGCGCCCGGGTGTCGGCCTCACCCCGGGCGGGTGAGTGCCGACGAGTGACGCGGGTTCCGGCCGATCCGGCTCAGCGGAGGCGGCTCAGCTGCCCCCGCCGCCGGCCTTGCGCCGGTGCATCTTCGGGCCGGCGCCACCGTGCACCTCGGAGCCGTGGGCCTTCTCGCGGACCGGCGCGTCCTCGCGGACGCCCTTCGCCTTGGCGTTCTTCCGGTCCAGGGCCTCGCGCATCTTGGCCTTCACATCATCGAGGTCGTCGTTCGCGTGGTTGTCCTGGCTCATGTCCTCCACCCTGCCACTCGGCCGGTGGCAGGGTCGAGGGGGTTACTGGACCGGCACGGAGGGCTGGTGCGAGGGCTGCTGGGGCGCGCCGCTCTGGCTGTAGCCCAGACGCGCGGCCGTCTCGCGGGCCGCATCGGTGACCGGGACCGCGACGACGGCGGTGCCGTAGGCACAGATCTCGGTCCAGGTGTCGCCCATCTCGGAGGTGTCGAAGCGCATCGCGATCACCGCGTTGGCGCCGCGGTTGCGCGCCTCGTCGATCATCCGGCCCATCACCTCGTTGCGGCTGTTGATCAGGTTGGAGGTCATGCCCTTGAGCTCTCCGCCGACCAGCGACTTGAACCCGGCGCCCATCTGCGAGAACGCGTTCCGCGAGCGCACGGTCAGGCCGAAGACCTCTCCGCACACCTGGCGGATCTCCCACCCGGGAATGTCGTTCGTCGTCACCACGAGCATGGGGTCCTCCATCGAAGCTCTCTCCCGGCTGGTCTCGGCCGAGCCGGTGCTCGCGGCCGCGAGCGCACGCACAGCGTAGGGGCGGGGACAAGCGGCCGGGCCTGATTTCGCCGGCGTTCCGCGGTGCCGGTCACTCCCAGGTGACCGGCACGCCGTGCGGCGCCATCAGGCCGAGGAACGCGCGCTCGCCGCCTCCCGGCCAGACCTCGGCACAGACCCAGAACCGGTGCTCCTCCCCCGGAGTGCGCCGGGTCGGCTCGGCGAAGAGGTGGACCAGCGGCGATTCCGGCGTCGCCGTGGCTCCCAGCGCCGCCAGCCGCGCGGTCACCCGCTGCTGCTGGTCGCGCGGGACGTACTGCCACATCACGCTGTGCCAGAGCACCGTCAGGGTCCCCGGCAGGACCTCGAGTCGCTCGACGTACGTCGCGGCGTCGGCCAGCTCCACGGGCACCGGCGCCTCCCGGGCGAGCTCGATCGCGCCCGCCAGCCGCGCGTGCCGCTCGGTCATGTCCGGCCAGACGTACGACGTGAGGGTCAGCCGGCCGTCCTCGGTGGTCACGTCGACGGGGTGGAGGTCGGAGCCACCGCGGGCGACCACCTCGAGCGGGGCCGCCGGTGGCAGCGGCTCGCCTTCCCAGGCCCGGTCGAGGAGCACGGGGCTCGCAGGGTCGCCCCATCCGCCGCCGACGGCGCCGGTGATCCGGAACCGGTCCGCCTGGAGGTTGAGTCCGCCACTGGAGCCGATCTCGAACAGCCGCACCGGGTGCCGCCAGCGGTCGGCGAGCCGCAGCAGCCCGCCGACCAACGCCGCCGCCCGGCCCACCTCGTTGGTCTGGGGCGGGCGCTCGAGCAGTGGCCGGACGTCGCCGCCGCGGCGGTCGAGGAAGTCGAGCACGGCCGGCACGGCGGCGGAGCTCCACGTGCCGCCCGCGGTCGGGTACACCCCGGCCAGCTCCGTCGCCTCGCCGGCCAGGACGAGCCGGTGGATGCTCCCCGCCAGCCGGAGCGCCAGCCCGGAGGGACCGGGGTCTTCCTCGTGGCCACTCAGCACCCGCGCGGTCGGGCCGCCGGCCTCCAGGTCGTCGCCGAGCGCGGCGAGCAGCTCGGCGTACATCGGCGACCCGAGCTGGTCGCACGCCTCGGCCTGCTGCCGGAAGAGCGCCGGCTGGGAGCGGGTCGCGCCAGCGGTCACAGCCGGTAGTCCTCGAGCAGCCGTCGACCGATGATCATCCGCTGGATGTCTGCCGTCCCCTCCCCGATCAGCAGCATCGGGGCCTCGCGATAGAGGCGCTCGATCTCGTACTCCTTGGAGAACCCGTACCCGCCGTGGATCCGGAACGAGTCCTCGACGACCTGGTGGCAGTACTCCGAGGCGAGGTACTTGGCCATGCCGGCCTCGAGGTCGTTGCGCTCGCCCTTGTCCTTGACCCGGGCGGCCTTGACCATCATCTGGTGGGCGGCCTCGACCTTGGTCGCCATCTCCGCCAGCCGGAACAGCACGGCCTGGTGCTCGGCGATCTTCTTGCCGAAGGTCTCGCGCTGCTGAGCGTAGGCGACACCGAGCTCGAAGGCGCGGTTGGCGACGCCACAACCGCGGGCCGCGACGTTCACCCGGCCGACCTCCACGCCGTCCATCATCTGGTAGAAGCCCTGGCCCGGCTCGCCCCCCAGGATCTGGTCGGCGGAGATCCGGTGGCCCTCGAAGACCATCTCCGTGGTGTCGACGCCCTTGTAGCCCATCTTCTCGATCTTGCCGGGGATCGTGACTCCCTGCGCGGTCTCACCGAAGCCCTCCTCCTTCTCCACCAGGAACGTCGTCATGTTCCGGTAGACGGAGTCGGCGCCCTCATCTGTCTTCACCAGGACCGCGACCAGGTTCGCGGAGCCGCCGTTGGTCAGCCACATCTTCTGGCCGGTGATCTCATAGCCGCCCTCGTCGCCCTCCCCCGCCGGCAGCCGGGTCGCCTTGGTCGTGATGGCGCTGACGTCGGACCCGCAGCCGGGCTCGCTCATCGAGAAGGCGCCGCGGACCTCGCCCGTGGCCATTCTGGGCAGGTACTTCCGCTTCTGCTCGTCGGTGCCGTGCTGCAGCAGCATCCAGGCCACGATGAAGTGGGTGTTGATGATCCCGCTGACGCTCATCCAGCCGCGTGCGATCTCCTCCACGGCCAGGGCGTAGGTGAGCAGCGACTCGCCCAGGCCGTCGTACTCCTCGGGGATCATCAGGCCGAAGACGCCGAGCTCCTTGAGCCCCTCGACGATCTTCGTCGGGTACTCGTCCTGGTGCTCGAGCTCGGTGGCGACGGGGAGGATCTCGCGCTCGACGAAGTCCCGTACCGCCTTCAGGATCTCGGTCTGGTCGTCGGTGAGCCCGTCGGTCTGGCAGAGGCGACCCATGGCGTCGTCGATCCTTCCGGTCCGTGCTGGTTGTCCTGACGTGATGTCGGGGAGGGCGCGGTCCAGTATGTCCGCCGGCGTGCACACCCGAAATCGACTGTGACCTATTCGATGACCGGCTCAGGGACGTTCCGACGGCCGGGCCGACGGCCGGTCCGAGAGGGCTCTCGGCCGCTCGGCTCGGTGGATCGCCGACTGGCAGACTGCCGCCATGGCGCAGTGCGTGATCGTGCACATCGGGCTGATGAAGTCCGGGACGACCTTCATCCAGGGACGGCTCGGCGCCAACCGCGAGCGGCTCGCCGCACAGCGCGTGCTGTTCCCCGGACCCACCTGGCGACGGCACGTGAACGCCGTCCAGGACCTGATGGGCCACCCCGGGCACACGCCGGGGTCGTGGGACTCCCTGACCGAGGAGATCAACGCCTACGACGGCACCGCGGTGATCTCGATGGAGTACCTGGTGATGGCCGGCCGGCGGGGCATCGGGATCCTCGCCGGGAGCTTCGGGGATGCCGAGCTCCGGATCGTCGTCGGCGCCCGCGACCTCGGCCGGACGGTGCCCGCGATGTGGCAGGAGGCGGTCAAGAACCGCTCGACCCGGACCTTCGCGGAGTACGTCGACGGCATCCGCGACGAGGCCGAGAACGGACGCCGGTTCTGGCGGCAACAGCACGCGGGCCGGATCGTGACCCGCTGGGCCGGACACCTCGGCCCCGACCACGTGTACGTCGTGACGTTGCCACCGCCCCCGGCGCGAGGTGAGCTGCTCTGGGAGCGGTTCTGCCAGGTCGCCGGCATCCGCGAGGAGTCCTCCTGGGACGACGCGCCCCGCACCAACGAGTCGCTGGGCGTGGCGTCCGCCCTGGTGATGCGGCGGCTGAACGAGCTGACCGGCGACCTCTCGGTGAAGGACTACAAGCGCCGCGTGAAGGCCGTCGGCAAGCACCTGCTGCCCGCCCACCGCGCCGAGGAGGAGGCCATCGGCTTCACCGTGCCCGACTGGCTGCGCGAGGAGGCCGCCCGGATCCGGACGCAGGTCACCGACAGCGGGGTGCACGTCGTCGGAGACCTCGACGAGCTGACGCCGCTCGACGTGCTCGGCGCGGACCCGGGGTCCGTCAGCGCGGAGGCACAGCTCGACGCCGCGCTCACCGCCCTCGATCGGACCGTGCGGCAGGCGAAGCGGATCCGGTCCGGGTGAGCACCGGCGGCCGGCGTCAGCCGGACCGGCCGAAGCGCAGCCAGCCGCGCGGCCCCCGCGCGTCAGCGGCGGCATGCGCTAGGCGGTGACCGGCTCCTCGTCCCCAGCCCGCTCGTCGCCCTCGAGGTCGCCGGCGGCGACCTCGTCCGGCGCGTCGCCCGTCCGCTCCTTCCGGCGCCGCCCGTACCAGCCCAGCGCGAGCGCCCCGAGCAGGCCGAGACCCGCGGCCGCAAGGCCCGCGGCCAGGCCCGGTGGGGTGTAGGTGAGCTCGATCCGGCCCGAGGCGTTCGGCGGGAGGCTGACGGTGAGCAGTCCGGCCGAGTCCCGCCCGACCTGGGCCGGGTGTCCGGCGAACGTCGCCTTCCAGCCCGGCCAGCCGAGCATCGCGAAGACGGCCTGGCCACCGTTGCCGGTCGTCGACAGATCGACGTGCTCGTGGCGGATGTCGTCGGTGGCGGCAGCGGTGACCTCGGCGCCATCCGGGACGAAGCTCAGCCGGCTGCCCGGCCACGGCAGTGGCTGCGTACGCCGGTACACCTGCACCTGCGCATTGCCCGCGACCTGGGTCCAGCCCGCCGGAGGCGTGACGCCGCGCGCCTGCTGGGTGCTCACCACGATGGTCTCGACCTTCATCAGGTCGGCCAGCGGCGGCAAGGAGGGCTGGGGTGGCTGGAAGATGCTGCGATAGCCGCACGGCCTGGTGAACCCGTCGTAGGACATGCACAGGCTGCGTTCGAAGCGCACCAGACCCATGCCGGTGTAGTGGTTGACCGCATCGACGTCGGTGACGTCGTACAGGCTGCCGGGCAGGAAGTCGTGCCACTTGGCCGTGAGCTGCTTCAGCGTCCTCTGGTGCTGGAGGTGCTTGAAGTCCGAGAACTGCATGACCGTGCCGGTGCGGTCGTCGAAGCGGCTCGTCATGGCCGCCACGTCGCTCGGCGCGTGCCAGACGCGAGACCCCTTGTTCTCGCCGAACGCCTTCATCTGCAGCGTGACCCCGAGACCGGTGCCGACGATGAAGACCCCGGCGAGGGCGATGGTCCGCAGCGGGCCGAGGCGGGAGGCGAGCAGCGCGAGCACGGTGAGGACGACGACCAGCGCGGAGCCGGCCACGAGACGGTGCAGGTCGGACGGGTTCTGGGCCCAGGCGAGGTAGGCCGGCAGCCCGATGGCGACCACCGTCCCGGCGATCCGCTCGCGTACCTGTGTGGTGGCGAGCCCGCGGCTGAGCAGCCGCGCGAAGAGGACGAGCAGGGCCAGGAAGAGGTACTCGGTGACGCGCAGCGGCCAGCGGAACATCCAGAGCTTGGAGGGTGCGAGCACCAGGGCGAGGTAGACGACCGAGACCGCGAGCGGTGCGGCCAGCGCACGGAGGCGGCCACGCAGGTCGCCCCAGCGCAGCCACGGCAGCAGCGGTACGACGAACCAGGCCAGGAAGGTCGCCGGGACCGTCATCGGCCCGGTGATCGCGATGATCGGCGGCACGGCCGTCGGGTTGCTGGCCTGGAGGAAGTCGCCGGGAACGGGCTGGAGCTTGCCGGTGTTGGCGACCAGCGCACCGAGCGCCCGGACGGTCAGGCCGCTGGTCTCGAGCAGTGGCAGGAAGACCAGCGGGAGCAGGAGAGCGGCGCAGGCGCCGACGCCGACCAGCTTCAGCACGCCGGCCCAGGTGTCGCCCCAGCTGTCGGTGCGGTCGCGGTCGAGCAGACCCTCGATGACCAGGCCGAGTCCGATCACGACGAGGGCGAGCACGCCGTACGGGTTGCCCTGGGTGACCGCGAGCGCCCCGACCACGAAGCCCCAGAACGGGTTCGCGGTGCCACGCATCACCCGGCGCAGGACGAACCAGACCCACGGCGTGTAGGAGAAGGCGATCAGCCCGGAGGCCCACGACGCGGCGTCCCAGAAGAGCGTGAACCCGCAGAACGGGAGAGCCACGGCCACCGAGGCCGCGGCCCAGGCCTCCGCGTCGTACTCACGGCAGAGCAGGTAGGTGCCCAGAGCCAGCAGCACCATGAAGCAGACCTTGACCAGGAACATCGACGTCATCAGGTCGCCGCCGGCCGACATCGCGAGCCAGACCGGGATGTTGAGGGGGTCGTAGATGCCGAACAGCGCCTCGGCGGCGTAGTTGCCGCCGGCCCAGGCGTTCGGGTCGAGCCAGGCCGGGAAGACCCCGTCGCGGGTGAGCTCGCCCAGGTGGAACCAGGTCGGCGCGAACTGCACCGCCGTGTCGCCCCGCTGGTAGAACCACGTCGTCACGAGCTTGGGGATCGCCGCGAAGAGGGCCGTGGCCACGACGACGGCGAGCGGCCACAGCAGCCGCGGTCCCACCCACCCCCGACCGACCCTGCGGCGCGGAGCAGTGACGCCTGCCTTCACTCGTCCTCCAGCTGGTGCGTCGCGAAGCGGTCCTCGTGCTCGGGTCCGAGCGCGGTCGTCACCGCGGTCGGGACGCCGTGGCTGCTCTCCTTGAGCAGGAACAGCGGACGGCGCTTGGTCTCGGCGTAGATGCGGCCGAGGTACTCACCGATCACCCCCAGCAGGATCATCTGCACGCCGCCGAACCCGGAGATCGCGCAGATCAGAGTGACGTAGCCGGGCGCGGAGTTGCCGTTCACGATCGCCGATCCGAGCACCCAGAACGCGTAGAGCACGGCGACCGCGGTGACCATGACGCCGAACCAGATCGAGAGCCGCAGTGGCCGGTAGTTGAACGAGACGACACCGTCGATGCCGTAGTTGAACAGGTCGGACATCCGCCACTTGGTGGTGCCGGCGGCGCGCGAGACGTTCTTGTAGTCGACCACGGCGGTGTCGAAGCCGATCCACGCGAACAGGCCCTTGGAGAAGCGGTTGGTCTCGCCCAGGGTGAGCAGCGCCTTGACCGCCGTCCGGTCGAGCACACGGAAGTCGCCGACGCCGTCCTCGAGGTCGACGTCGATGAGCCGGTTGATCAGGCGGTAGTAGATCTTGGAGAGGAACGTCCGAACCGCCGGGTCGTCGTCCCGGGTACGGCGCGCGACGACCTGCTGCACGTCGCCGTCGAGCAGCGGCAGCATCCGGGCCAGCAGCTCCGGCGGGTGCTGGAGGTCGGCGTCCATGATCGCGACCTTCTCGCCGCGTGCATGGCTGAGTCCGGCCAGCATCGCCGACTCCTTGCCGAAGTTGCGGCTGAGAGCCAGGAAGCGGAATCCCGGGTTCGCCCGGGTGATCTCCCGCAGCATCGGCAGGGTCCGGTCGCTGCTGCCGTCGTCGACCAGGATCACCTCGAACGAGGCGGCCACCTGCGGCAGCTCGGTGGAGAGCACGTCCACCAGCTGGGGCAGGGAGTCCTGCTCGTTGTAGCAGGGGATCACCACCGTGAGCTCGGGCCGGTGGTGCTGCCCCACCGCGGGGTCAGCCACGTCGCCTCCGCTGCGCTCCCCACCGCTGGGTCGCCTCCAGGAGCGGCACCAGGCTCTGCTCGATCCGGGCGACCTGCTCCTCCAGCGGCACCGCGAGCAGCGCGTTCTCCCGGACGCCCTCCTCCAGCCGGCGCACCCGCCGAGCGAGGCGGACCGTCGGCAACGCCGCATCCGTGCCCTTCTTGATGACCTCCCGGGTCGGTTTCACAGGGACTCCTGGCGGTAGCGACGCAGGGCCCTCCCGGTCACGCCCTCGTCCTGGGACTCGGGGTCCAGGAGCAGCTCGGTGACGAGGTCCTGGAGGGTGGCCACGCGCAGGTGGAGACGCCGCGCCTGCTGGACCTCGCGCTCGAGCTCGTCCACCCGCCGACTCAGCTGCCGGACACGCACGTTGTTGTACGGGCCGGCCGCGCGGACCGCCAGGTTGCGCACCCGCTCGCGGCGGCCCGACGGCGCAGGCGACGGCGCGGGCGCCAGGGTCGGCGTCGCGCCGCTGCTGCGGTCGCGCATGGTCACGACGAGCGACGAGATGCAGGCCACCGCCGCCTCGGTCAGCTCGGCCTCGGTCACCTGGCTGGGAAGCCGGTCGTCGGACGGGGCCGGCTCGAGGTCGGCGAGGTCGCCGTGGACGACGTACCCACCGGACCGGATGCGCTCGGTGGCGCGACGCCAGACCTCGGCCGCCTCCGCGGCCTGCGCCTCGGGGACGCCGATGCGCTCGCTGCCGAGTGGGGCCAGCACCTCCTGGGCCAGCAGGTCGCGGATCCAGACCGAACGCTGCCGGCTGCCGGTGATCTGGGTCCGCAGCTGGCCGTTGACCCGGCGGAGGAGCTCGGCCTGCACCACGCCCATCGACTCGTTGGCCCGGGGCACGTCGAGGGAGACGTCCAGCCCGGAGAGGTCGCACGCAGCGGCGAACCGGCGCCAGAGCTCCGACGGTCCGGCGTCGGGCCGGGGCGCGGTCACGACGTGGACGTGGTCGGGAGGCAGCGTGGAGCCCCAGCGCTCGGCGACCCCCGCGGGGTCAAGGGTGCGCCAGCCCCACTCGCTGCTCTCGGCCGACTCCGACTTGGGCTGCCACTCGTCCAGCGGTGTGGTCAGGCCGAACTTCAGCCGCTCCTGCCAGGCCGAGACCACCGAGCGACCCAGGTCGCGTGCGGTCACGACCACGTGCACGTCGTACGCCGACAGGTCCGTCAGGGCACGGGCCGCCTGCTCCGCCGAGGCCACCGCGAAGAGCTCGTAGCTGAGCACCGCCGACGAGCCCTTCCAGTCCTCGATCTGGCGCACCAGGCGCGTCCACGCCGTGCGCGCCGAGTCCGGGAGCTCGCCGAGGCGCGGATCCTCGCGGACCCCCATCGCGGCGTGGATGCGGTCGAGATGGCGGGCACCGACCAGCAGCGTGCCGGCGTCCTGGAGGGTGGCTCGGTTGGCGTCCAGCACGCGCTGGAGGTAGGTGGTGCCGGACTTCGGTGCGCCCACGTGCAGGTAGACGCGCTCCGTCATCGTGTGCTCCTCGCGGTCGGTCCCCACTCGACGGTCATGCGCCATGTGGCGGGAGGTCCTGTGCGGACGGCTCGCGCGGCCTCGTCGAACCCGGCGCGGGAGACGATACGCCCTCCGGATGCCTCGACCTGAGTCGCCACCCGGTCCGGGTCCAGCGACCGGACCCGGCCGGACTCGTGCCGCGTCTGCCAGGCGTGGGCGTCGCGTGGCGTGCGGGCGACCCCTTCGAGGAAGGCGCGGCCGCCGCGCCGCAGGACCATCGAGCAGAACGCGAAGAAGGCCTCGGTGCTGTCCGGCGTCAGCGCCTCGAGCAGACGCCGCGCGACGACCGCCTGCTCGCCGTCCCTCCGGGAGAGCAGAGCGCCCAGGGTCAGGACGTCGCGGAGGTCGTCGAGGCTGAAGGCCCGGGTCGAGACCAGTCGCTCCTCCTCCGCCTCCGGTCCGTCACCGGCGGCTCCGTGACCGGTGGCCCCACGCGGCGGCAGGGCGTAGTCCAGCCCGAGCACCCGCCGACCCGTGGCGTACACCGGGAGGTCGAACCCCGCGCCGCAGCCCACCTCGACCACGCGTCCGACCCCCTCGAGCTGGGGGGCGACCCAACGGGCGAACCGCGAGGGGCGCCCGCCCTCCTCTGCGACTCGCGTGTTGTGCGCGTGCCAGTCGCGCCGCCCCTTCATCAGCGAGCCGAACCAGCCGTCGAACCGCTGGGTGATCTCCGGGCCGGGCAGGTGGCGGAACGACGGATCGGGGACCCTCCAGCCCGGACCGTAGGAGACGGCGAGGAGCCGCTCCGGGTCTGCCGGCGCGGGCAGCCGGTGTCCCTCGAACGTCAGCTCGCGCAGGGGCAGCACCGCTTCGCGGGGCACGACCTCGCGCACCGTGGCGGTCTCGTGCAGCCGGTCCTCGACGTAGAAGCAGGTGTAGACGTCGAGGTTGCCCGAGCCGCCGTCCGGCACCTTGAACCGCACCGTCACGAAGCTGGCGGAACGGTGCTGCACCTTCAGCCCGGCAGCACGCAGGACCCGGCCGATGTCCCAGAGCTCGACGGCCATCTCGGCGGGCGTCTGCTTCTGACTGAGGTAGTTCAGGTCGATGTCGGAGTCGTGGCCGATCGCGCGGCCGTCCCGCGCCGCACCCAGCAGCGTGCCGAAGGACAACCAGCCCTCGATGCCGCAGTCGTCGCGCATGATCTGCAGCACCCGCCGAGCCATGTCGACCATGGCGTCGACGACGCCGGCTTCGCGACGGCCGTCGAACGGCCGCTGGATCAGGCCCCACTTGTCGATGAAGATGGGGATGCCGTTGTTGTCGACGAACTGAGGACGCCCCTCACCGGTGCCGAACGTGACGGTTCCGGAGAAGAGCTCGTCGTCGCCCGAGACGATGCGCACGTCCGCGGTGCCCTCGAGACGACGGCGAAGCCGCTTGGGCCACTCGACGCTGGTCACAGAGGGCGCGGCCTCCGTGGTGCCGAACGACCAGACGCGCTGGCCCTCCATGATCACGTCCAGCGAGCCCGAGAAGCCCTCGCCGAAGTGCAGGCCCTCGTCGTCGACGCGCAGCGGGCGTCTCCCCACCCGACGGCGGAGCGAGCGCGCCCGCATGAGCCTCACGTTCTCTCCTCGCCTGACGGGTGCTGGGGTGCCGGGTGCGTCCTCCGGTTCGGGTGCCGAGCCCCGGAGACTACCCGGTCCCGAAGAGGGCGGACAGCACGTGGTGGTCGGTCGTCCGGCGTACCTGTGCGGAGTCGTCCATCAGCGCTCGCGAGAACGAGCCCCGCGACCCGAAGATCCAGTCGACTCGAGCGGCCTTGGGGAGGCGGCACCTCCCGGACACATTGCTACCGCCGGTCGCGGCCTCGAGGGGGGTCTTGCCGGTGATCGAGCAGAACGCCCGAGCGATCTCGTTGAAGTCGCCGGTCAGCAGGATCGGCAGGTGGTCGCCCTTGAGCCGGTGGATCGCCTTGAGCAGGATCCTCATGGACCGGTCACGGTCTGCCTGGTGGGCTCGCCTCGCCGAGAAGTGCACGTTGATCCAGTAGACCTGGGCACCGGTCGCGCGCTGTTGGAGCTTCACGATCGGCTGCGGTCGCCAGCCGCTGGTGAAGGGGATCGAGATCGAGCTGTGCCAGGTCATCTTCCAGTCGGCGCGCTTCCACATCACCGACTGCGGCGCACCGTCGTACCCCAGGGAGTTGCCGGGGTAGAACTTGAACGCATGCCGGGTGGCGGAGTCGAGGGCCACGATCTGGTCGGGCTGCGGCTCCTGCATGCCGATCAGTGAGGCGTGCCGCATCTCGAAGTAGGTGCTGGCCCACTCCGACCGGATGCGCCCGGGCGCCATGTTCGGCTCGTCGCCGCCGGGCGCGGTGTGCTGGCTGCCGAGCATGTTCATCGTCATGATCGCGAACGGCGTGACCGCGGCCCGGCGAGCGCTCGTGCGGGACTCGTCGGGCACCCGCGGCCGCGAGGCGAGGCCGACCCGCGCGATCTGCCCCGGTGAGGCGTGGTCGAGGTATCGCTCCGACGGCAGGTCGCTGCGATGCAGGTCGACCTGGTGGGCGGGTGACCCGTGTGCAGTAAGGGCAGAGGCCGTCGACGGGTGGACCGTGCGCAGCGCCTTCACGGTCTGGGTGCGGCCATCGCCGAGCTGACCCATCTCGTCGTTCCCCCAGCAGGTGAACGCGCCGCCGACGGGGATCGCACAGGTGTGCAGCCAGCCCGCGGAGGTGAGCTGGATCGGGGAGGTCAGGGCCGCGACCTCGGTCGGGATCGGGTTCGGCGTGCCCGAGGCGGCGTCGCCGAGCTGTCCGTACCGGTCATCGCCCCAGCACCAGATTCGCTCGTCGTCGGCGGTGGCGCACGTGGAGCCGTCGCCGGTGGTGACCTGGGTCCAGGTCTGCCCGCCGATGACGGTGGTCGGCCGGGCATGGTTGGTGAGCGTGCCGTCACCGAGCTGGCCCTGTCGGTTGAAGCCCCAGCAGAGCATCCGGCCGGTCTGGGTGATGCCACAGGTCTGGGCCCACGCCGTGCTCAGCTGGAGCCAGGTGGCGCCGGTGTCGACCGGGACCGGTGCGGCGCGGGTCGTGGTCGTGCCGTCGCCGACCTCGCCGAAGCTGTTGTGGCCCCAGCAGAACGCCTGTCCGGCGACGTCGAGGGCGCACGAGTGCCAGCCTCCGGTGGTGACGGACTCCCAGTCGCTGGCGGTGCCGACGCGTTGCGGCCTGCCGTGCCGGCGGTCGACGGTCCCGATCCCGAGCTGGCCCCAGAGGTTCTGGCCCCAGCACCACAGCGTGCCGTTCGTCCTGGTGGCGCAGGTGTGCGTCCAGGCGGTCGAGACGGTCGCCCACTTCGTGTTCGTACCGACCTGGTGCGGACGGTGCCGGGGCCTTCCGTGGCCGATGCCGAGCTGGCCGTAGTTGTCGAGGCCCCAGCACCACAGCGTGCCGTCCCTCTTGACGCCGCAGGTGCTGGCGCCGCTCGTGCTGACGGTCGCCCAGTCCTTGCCCGCGACGTCCGCCGGTACGTCGCGGCGCGTCGTGGTGCCGTCACCGACCTGGCCGAAGTCGTTGCGTCCCCAGCAGCGGGCGGTGCCGTCGGACCGGGTCACGCAGGTGGTCTGCCCCCCGGCCGAGAGGCTCACCGAGGCCGGGGTGATCTTCACCAGCAGCGAGCCGGTGTGGCCCGTGGTGACCGGCTGGGTGTTGCTGGTGCGGTAGGTGACCCGGTAGGTGCCGGACTTGGTCGGCGTGCCGGACAGGAGACCGGTCGAGGAGAGGGTCAGGCCGCTGGGGAGGCCGACGGCCTCCGTCCAGGCGACTCGGCCGCGGGTCCCCGGCGCGACCGTGAGCTGGCGGCGTACGGTCTCGCCGACCGCGCCGGTCAGCACCTGGTGGCGGGGAGCCGGGACCGGCCACAGCGCGAGCTGCTGCCAGGCCTCCTTGGCGGCGACCCGGAGCGCGGGGGAACGGGCGTACGAGCGGGCGGCGGCCAGCGAGGTGCGCACGGCGGCCCGCGACGGGTCGCAGACCAGGTCGTGTCGCGTGCACACCGACCACACGGCGTACGCGCCCTGCGTGGCCGGGACGTCCGGGAAGGACCTCAGCACCTCGGGGAACAGGCCGCGGTCTCGGCGGCGAGCCGCCGGGTCGCCGAGGACCGGGTGGGCCACCGAACGACCGACCCGCTCGGGGTCGGACACCAGCACTCCGCCGATCAGCCCGCTGAGCCCGCCTTCGGCAGCCGCACGGACCAGAACCCGGTGGACGACGGCCGCACCCTGTGCGTAGCCGACCAGCAGCACCGGACGGTCGGGGCAGGCGGCGATCGAGGCGGCCACGAGCCGACGGGTGTCGCGGACACCATCGACCACCGGGGACCGCCAGTGCCGGACCTTGCCCCTGCCCAGCATCGCGAGGGTGTGGGACGTCGGGGTGTGGCGGTCGCGCAGCACGACCCGGGGCTTCTGCGTACGCATCGGGACGCTGCGGACGGCGACGCTCCGGCCGTGTGCCTCGGCCCTGGCAACGACCCGGCTCACGACGGCGTTGACGGTCTTTCCGTAGGCCTGGCCGTCACCGTGGTGCTCGGCGTTGCCGTTCACGCCGACGACGAGGGCGTCCGCACAGCGCGAGCCGGCTCGGTAGTCGGCGGTGCGAACCGTCGGCGGACGTCCCGCGCCGTGGTCCGGCAGCGTGCCCGCCGCCAGTGCGAGCACGCCGGACCCGAGGACGGCGACCGCCCCGACGACGACGCGTCGGTCGCGGAGCAGCGCCGTCGGCGCACTCAACACCTCACCAGTCCTTACCTCACAGGTCCTTGCGGATGATCGCGTAGGGGTCGACGCGCAGGGCACGCGCCCGCTCGGGCACGGTCCCCGTCTCGTCGCAGTGCCCGGGCTTCCAGGCCGCCGGCACGTGGGTGAACAGGTAGTCGATCCAGTTGGCGTAGTTCCGCGTGGTCGCGCCGCGCTGGATCTCACCGACGACCTCGTCGCTGGCCAGCGAGACCGGCGTCCAGTTCGCCGACCCGTTCCAGGTGATGTTGGCGTGGGTGTTCTTGCCGTAGACGCCACTGACGGTCATCGACTTCATGTGCACGTACTTGTCGTAGATGCCGTTGCAGTCCGCGTCGTAGGCCAGGTGCGTGAGCGGCACGCCGTTTGGCCCGGCCTCATGCCGCAGCACGTGGAGCACCTGGTTGCCGAACATCGCGTACACGAGACGGATGTTGCAGCCGCGCTTCTTCATCTGGGCGAGGCGGTGGGCGATGGCCAGACCTCGGTTGCCGTACGTCGCGGTCTGCGCGATCCGGATCTTGGTGTGCCCCCGGACGCCGGTGCCGCGGGTCGCCCCGGTGCAGCGGACCTTGTTCAGCACGCTCAGCACCGGATCCGCCTTGGTGTGGGCCCCCGTGTACGGATAGAAGTCCAGGTCCTTGGTGCCGTGGTCGTAGCTGAGGAACCCCTGCTTCACGGCGTGATCGTGCTTCATCTGGTTGAAGACCTTGTTGAACTCCCGGTACTTGGCCTTCCCGCCGGTCAGCGTGAAGATGTCGTTCCACTGGATCGAGGCCGCCAGCTCGGTCGCGTTGGCCGAGCCGTACATCTCGACGTACTTGGTCTTCTGGACCTTGTCGAAGATGTAGAACTTCGTGTGCGCGATGCCGTGGTGACCGCGACAGGAGCGACGACACCGGTGCAGCCAGCTGGTCATCGTCGGCTTGCGGTGCTTGTCGCCGCGAGCCAGCGCGAGGTGCGTGCGCTTGGCCAGGGGGTTCGGGACGTCGGCGTTCCAGTTCCCGTAGTCCATCAGCACCCGGACGCTGACGCCCCTCCGGTGGGCGCGGATCAGAGCGCGGGTGATCGCCGGGCTGCGGTAGTTCCAGCTCGCGATCCGGATCTTGTGACCCTTCTTCACGCTGTCGATCGTGCGCACGAGCTTGCGCACGATGCTGTGCGCCGCCACGACTCCGCCGTACGGGTTGTTGAAGGTCGCGCCGCGAGTCGGGGTGTAGTGATCGGGCGTCGCCTGCGCCGGGCCGGCCCCGACCAGCACCGCGACGGAGAGGCAGGGAAGCACGAGGGCGAGGCACAGCGCCTTGCGCAGGGAGGATGTCATCTGAGTCCGTTCGGGTGTCGCGGTGGGCCTGCCGCGCGAGGTTCCAGGCCCGGCTCGATCCACGGGAGTGTAACCCACCAGTCACACGGGTCCCATGGAACTCAGCGGCATCCGACCGCCGAGGTTTCGGGTGGATCAGGCTCCGCACACGGCCATCGTGTGCTGGAAGTCCTGGTCCTTGGCCAGCGTGGTCGCCGCCCGGGAGATCGTACGGCCCAGGCCCGCATAGAACGAATGCGCGTACGTCACGAGACGGTGCCCGTCGCTGCACTCGTAGACCTGGGCCCTGACCCATCCGGCATCGGTCGTGCAGCCGTGGTAGGAGTGCGGGAGGGTCGCGCCCTTCTTCCAGACCACGGCGCAGGCCGGTCCGTCGGGCTGCGCGTCACCCGTGTGGGCCGTCGAGGGCGGCCGTGTGGCGGGGTCCTGGGCGACGGTCGAGGAGTCGGATCCGCAGCCGGTCGACGTGCCCGCCGTCAGCAGGAACGCGCCCACCGCAACGGCGGTCCTGACCCTCGACCTCATGCGCTGATGGTACGCCGGATCGGGGGCTACGGTGCGTACCAGCGGGACGTCGCGGTGACCGTCGCGTAGAGGTAGAAGTGGTCGCTGGCACGGCCGAGGCCGGCGCCGTCCTGTCGGTAGCCGCTGAAGCTGACGCCACCGCCCCCCATGATCCAGTCGACCCGCAGCGGGGGCGGCGGCAGGTGGCAGCCGCCGACGCCGCTGCCGCCGTTCGCGGCGACCATCCCGGTCGACGCCGCGACCCGGCAGAAGAACTCGGTGTGCTCGTTCATGTCGCCGGTGATGATCACCGGGAGCCCGGTGGCCCGGAGCTGGTTGATCAGGCCGATCTCGATGCCGGTCGCGGCGTCACGCTGTGCCTCCATGCCGGCGGCGGAGTTGTGCGCCGTGATCATCCAGAACTCGGCCCCGGTCTGCCGGTCGCGGAGCAGGACGTAGGGCAGCGGGATCCGCTGGCTGGAGAACGTGTAGGTGACCGAGCCCGACCTCTGCATCGTGAACCGGTCGGAGCGCCAGTAGAGCTGGAGCCGCTCGCCGTTGTGGCCCAGGCTCGCGGCCGGCCAGAAGGAGTACGACGGCATGTGGCTCTGCAGCACCGCCAGCTGGTCGGACTGCACCTCCTGCATGCCGCCCACGTCGACGCCGCGCGAGACCAGCAGGGACGCCGTGATCCCGGCGCGGTAGGTGCCCGGCCCGAAGCCGCCCCGGCCGGCCGAGTGCTGGCTGCCCAGGATGTTGGACTGCGCGATGGTGAACGTCGAGTGCGTCGGCGAGAGCGTGCTGACCTTGCGGGCCAGTGCCGCCGCCGGCTTCAGGGCGAGCGTCGTGCCGTGGTGGACGCGGTACGGCGAGGACTCCTGGCGGTCTGACTGGCGCGAGACGTCGACCCGGAGCGCGCCGTTCGGGGCCCGCTTCGGTGCCTGGTCCGCGGTGTGCCGCCCGGCCCGAGACTGCTGCCCGGAGTCGCTGTGCTGCGCCTGGGCGGTGCTCCCCGAGGCTCTGCTGAGGGTGTCGCCGGCGTGGTCGGCGGTGCCGGACGCCATGCCCTGCGCCACCGCGACCACCGTCAGCGTGGCCACGCTGAGGAACCCACCGACGCCCCAGGCGATACCGCGGGGAACCGTGCGCAGCCGAGGCTGCCGCCGGGTCCCGAGGTGCTTGGCCATGGAGATCGCTCCCTGAGCGGTCGGGGGGTGGACACAACACCGCTTCCGTCACCGGCCCGGCACAGGCCCGTCAACAGGGGGGCGTCGACACCTGAGTCTAAACGGGCCGCGCTCGGGGCGGGTAGTTACGGCGAACCTCGTCGCCCCGACGGTAGCGTTGAGGTCTGTGAGCACCGCCCAGTCGGGGCCGGCGAAGCCCGGCCGCGTGTACGCCGCGCGCCTGGTCGGCCTCCCCATCTTCGACCCGCAGGGTGACCAGGTCGGCAAGGTCCGCGACCTGGTGGTGGCGATCCGCTCCGAGGCCAACCAGCCGCGCGTGCTGGGGCTGGTCGCCGAGGTGTTCGGGCGCCGCCGGATCTTCGTCCCCATGACGCGGGTCACCCACATCGACAGCGGGCAGGTCTACACCACCGGGCTGCTCAACATGCGCCGGTTCGAGCAGCGGCCGACCGAGACCCTGGTGATCGGACAGATGCTCGACCGCACGGTCACCATCGAGACCGGCGAGCGCGGCGAGGGCGGCATCACCGGCACCGTGTACGACGTCGCCATGGAGCAGGTGCGCACGCGCGACTGGGTCCTCAGCCGGGTCGCCGTCCAGGAGCCGGGCAAGGGGCTCCGGCGCAAGAGCCTGCGGCGCCGCGGCCAGACCCATGTCGTCGAGTGGCGAGACGTCGTCGGACTGGTGGGGCGCGAGCCCACGCAGGGCGCCACGCATCTGATCGCGGCGCTGAACGAGATGCGAGCCGCCGACGCCGCCAGCGTGATCCACGACCTGCCTCCGGAGCGGCGGGCCGCCGTGGTCGCCGCGCTGGACGACGAGCGGCTGGCCGACGTCCTCGAGGAGCTCCCCGACGAGGACCAGGTCGAGATCCTGGAGCACCTCGACATCGAGCGCGCCGCCGACGTGCTCGAGGAGATGACCGCGGATGACGCCGCGGACCTGATCGCCGACCTGGCACCCGACACCGCCGCCAAGCTGCTGGAGCTGATGGAGCCCGACGAGGCCGAGGACGTGCGCCGGCTGATGTCGTATGCGGAGGAGACGGCCGGTGCGATGATGACGCCGGAGCCGGTGATCCTCGGGCCCGACGCGACGATCGCGGACGCGCTGGCCCAGATCCGGAACGAGGAGCTCCCGGTCTCGCTCGCGGCCATGGTGTACGTCTGCCGGCAACCGCTCGAGACGCCGACCGGCAAGCTGCTCGGGGTCGCCCACTTCCAGCGGCTGCTGCGCGAGCCTCCTTCGACCCTGGTCGCCGCCGCCCTCGACCAGTCGATGGATCCGCTGCATCCCGAGGCGACCATCGACGACGTGGCGGCGCACCTCGCGACGTACAACCTCGTGGCGGCGCCGGTCGTGGACGACGACGGCCACCTGCTCGGGGCGGTCACCGTCGACGACCTGCTCGACCACATGCTCCCGGAGAACTGGCGCGACCAGCCGATGGACGCCCATGGCAGGCCCTCCGGCGACGACCAGCGGACGGGGGCGCGTCATGGCTGAGCGCCGGGGCAGTCGGCTGGACACACCCAAGGAGCAGCGCCGGACGCTGATCCCCACCCCGACGTACGACCGCGACGCGTTCGGGGTGTTCGCCGAGCAGTTCGCGCGGTTCATGGGCACCGCCCGGTTCCTGATGTGGATGACGGTCGTCGTCGTCTTCTGGGTCGGCTGGAACACCTTGGCGCCGCGCGACCTTCGGTTCGACGAGTACCCGTTCATCTTCCTCACCCTGGTCCTCAGCCTGCAGGCGTCGTACGCCGCGCCGCTGATCCTGCTCGCCCAGAACCGCCAGGAGTCGCGCGACAAGGTGATCGCCGAGCAGGACCGCCAGGCCAACGCCCGCGCCCATGCGGACATGGAGTTCCTGGCACGCGAGGTGGCCTCCCTCCGGATGGCCGTCGGCGAGGTCGCCACCCGCGACTTCCTGCGCTCCGAGCTGCGCTCGCTGCGCGACGACCTGGTCGATGCGGACGACGACGAGGCGGCCACGTCGGCCTGACCTACCGCCCCGTAGAATCGCAGCATCATGTCGACCCCTGACGTCGCGCGGCTGACCGCCGCCCTGGCCACCGTCCACGATCCCGAGATCAAGCGGCCGATCACCGAGCTGGGCATGGTCGACCACCTGGAGATCGACGACGCCGGGCTGGTGCGGGTGACCGTGCTGCTGACGGTGTCGGGCTGTCCGCTCAAGGACACCATCGACCGCGACGTACGACGCGCGCTGGGCGAGGTCGACGGGGTGACCGGGGTCGAGCTGACGCTCGGGACGATGACCGACGAGCAGCGGGCCGAGCTGCAGCAGACCCTGCGGGGCGGCCAGGCGCCCAAGGAGATCCCGTTCTCGCAGCCCGGATCGCTGACGAAGGTGTTCGCGATCGCCAGCGGCAAGGGAGGCGTCGGCAAGTCGTCGGTGACGGTCAACCTGGCGCTGGCGCTGGCGAAGGCCGGCCGCTCCGTCGGCATCGTCGACGCGGACGTCTACGGGCACTCGGTCCCGGCGATGCTCGGGATCGCCGACCATCGCCCGACCCAGGTCGAGTCGATGATCATGCCGGTTCCGACGCCGTCGGGCGTCTCGGTGATCTCGATCGGCATGCTCAAGCCCCGCCGCGACCAGGTGGTGGCCTGGCGTGGGCCCATGCTCGACCGAGCCCTCGTGCAGATGCTGGCCGACGTCTACTGGGGTGACCTCGACGTGCTCATGCTTGATCTCCCGCCGGGTACCGGCGACATGGCGATCTCGCTCGGGCAGCACCTCCCGGGCGCCGAGATCGTCGTGGTCACCACACCGCAGGAGGCGGCTGCCGAGGTCGCGGAGCGGGCGGGGACGATGGCCTCGATGCTGCATCAGCGCGTGGTCGGCGTCGTCGAGAACATGAGCTACCTGGTCTGCCCCCACTGCGGCCCCGACCATCGGCTCGAGGTGTTCGGCAGCGGAGGTGGCGAGCGGGTCGCCAGGACCCTGACCGGCCGCTTCGGCTACGACGTACCCCTGCTCGGGCAGGTGCCGATCGAGGAGTCCCTCCGCGAGGGCGGCGACGTCGGCAAACCGGTGGTCGACTCCGACCCCACGTCCGGGGCCGCGCGCGTGCTGGCCTCGGTGGCCGAGCACCTCGACGCTCGCGGACGCGGTTTGGCAGGACGCCAGCTCGGGCTCACCCCCAGCGCTAAGTTCTGAAGATGTTCGGAGTCGGACTGCCCGAGCTGGCGGTGATCGCGTTCGTCGCCGTGCTCGTGTTCGGTCCCGACAAGCTGCCCGAGTTCGCCCGCCAGGCCGGACGACTGGCGCGGCAGGTGCGTGGCTTCGCCAACCAGGCGCGCGACGAGCTGCGAGAGGAGCTCGGCCCGGAGTACGCCGACCTGGACCTGCGCGACCTCGACCCCCGCGCGATCGTCAAGAAGCACATCTACGAGGCCATGAACGAGGACATGAACGAGGACGACCCGCGCCAGAACGTCGTCCCCCTCGCGGCCGGCGAGCCGCCACCGTTCGACGTAGACGCGACCTGAGACCGCGACGAAGAGGCGGCCCAGGTCGCGTCGGAGTCATCGACACGAGATCCCGCGAAGCGGGAGGTCGTGGCCGTCCGCCTCAGTCCCTGCTCTGCACCGCGGCCAGCGTCTCCCGGGCCACCAGCACCACCCGCCCCTCCCCCACCTTCACCTCGGCGAAGTCCGCGCCCACGCGTGCGAGCACGCCATCGCGCGCCGTGCCGTCGACGGCGTGGAGGCGGCAGGGCACCGCGGTGTCCGCGAGCCGCCGGAGCGCCGACCCGAGCCCCAGCCGGCTCACCGGTGACCATGCGACCTCCGGGACCGAGCGGGCGGACGCACCCTCGACCCCCTTGACCGCGGCCAGCCGGACCACCCAGTCCTGGGCGGACCCGTGCACCAGGCACCAGTCGGGTCCCACCCGGCGCACCCGCCCCGAGACCGGACCGACACCGAGGAGGTCGAGGCTCACCTCCTCGTCGACCGACGCCATCAGCCGGCTGACCAGGGGGACCGCGGCGTACTCGGATCTGCTGCGGTCGGCCAGCTCGCCGGCGCGATCGGCGTCGTACAGGGCCTGAGCCTGCTGCTCGAGGTCGTCCAGGATCGCGAACAGCTGCTCGTCCCAGTCCACCCGGCCACCCTGCCACGCCGCCTGCCACGCCGCCTGCCACGCCGCCGCATGACGAGGGCCCGCGCTGCCGCGTCCACAGCCGCCCGAACACCCTCTTGCCAAACGTTCGAAACAGGCTTTGACTAACTCAAACAGATGTAAACGAAAGGTTTTTGCGGTGCTTCTCGGGGACCGCGGCAGCCGGTGCCGCTGCCTGTTCGTCTGGGCGTCGGGGACGTCGACCGTCGTCGGTCTCGTGCTGGTCCTGCGACCGGAGCCGGGCCCGGCCCGGGACGTGCGGGGGCCGTTCGACACGCTGCCGTTGGACCAGGCCCTCGCCGACCTGGCCGCCGTCGTGCTCGTCGCCTGCGCCGCCTGGGGCTGGCTGGCCCTCACCGCCACGGTCGTCGAGGCCTGGCGCGGGGTGAGCCCGGCGCGGCGCCGACCCTGGCATCCGCCCGCGGGGGTACGCCGTGCCCTGCTGACCGCATGCGGGGTCGCGCTGACCACGACCGCCGCCGCGCCGGCTCTGGCGACCGACGCCGGCCAGGCCCACCACGCTTCCCACCATCCGCGGGCCCGGCTCGGCGCGGCTCTGCTGGACGGTCTGCCACTGCCCGAGCGCGCCGTCGCACCGTCCGGCTCTCCAGCTCGTCCGGCACCGGCCTCACGCGCCCCGCGGCCCCGCGTCCCGGTACGCCGCGTCCTGGTGAAGCCGGGCGACTGCCTGTGGTCGATCGCCGCCCGCGATCTCGGTCCCGGGGCCTCCGCGTCCGCCATCGACGCGCGCTGGCGAGCGATCTATGCCGCCAACCACACCCTGATCGGTCCCGACCCGGGCCTGGTCGAGCCGGGGCAACGGCTCCGCATCCCAGCGCCACGGCTCCCAGCCACCGAGCACTCGGGAAAGGACGCGTCATGACCCGTGCACCCCGGTCCGGTGTCTCCGGGTCCGCGGTCTCCGAGTCCGGAGACTCCAGGTCCCTGCTCGATGACGCCCAGGTGGTCCGACTCCCGGTGGCACCGGCGACCCCGGTGGCCAGCGTGCAGGGGACGCTCGCGCTCGACCTGGGCCCGAGGCTCGACGTACCCCAACCGGACCTGTCGGGCAGGCCCCGCGGCGCCGGGCTCGACGTGGTGCCGGTCGACCTGGTGCGACGGCGCCGGTTCGAGCAGCACGCCGCCCGGATCGGCGCTGCGGTGGTGGAGATCGTCGGTGGCGACCGGCCGGTCTCGCAGCTCCTGCGGTGGACGACGCCGGAGGTCTACCAGGACCTCGCGCGCCGGGCACACCTGGTGGCCGGTGCCGTGGGCCGGCGGGCGGGCTCCGGTGGCGTCCAGTCCGTCCGGCCACAGCTGGTCGCGGCCCACATCAGCTTCGTGTCCGAGCGGTGTGCGGAGGTCAGCCTGCACGTGCGCTACGGCCAGCGCTCCCGCGCGGTCGCGGCCAGGTTCGAGCTGATCCGCGACCGGTGGCAGGTGTCGGCGCTCGAGTTCGCCTGAGCAGGCGAGAAGGCCTGCCCGGGAGACGACGGCACGCTGAGCCGGCGAAGCCGGGCCAGGCGAGTCGTCACCCGGTCACGGTCACCCGTTGATCCGTGCCGTCAGCCCGGTCGGACCGCCCGGCGCACCGTGGCAGCGCTTGTACTTCTTGCCGGAGCCGCAGGGGCACAGCGCGTTCCGGCCGACCTCGGCGAACTCGTCGTCGGCGTTGGTGACCGTCGTCCCGGGCCGGGTCTCGGGCTGGGCATCGCCGCCGAAGGCAGCGGGCACCGCGAGCGCGGAGTCGTCCTCCGACGGCGCGGAGTACGACAGGTGCTGCGGGGGGCGGCTCTGGTCGAGTCCCTTGGCGGTGATGTGGGGCCGGTGGTCGTGGTGACCGTTCGTCGGGTCGCCGGCGAGCGCGGGCTGCTCCATCGAGCGGAGCTCACGCCGTAGCGGCTCCTCCCCCTCGTCCTCGACGGGCTCGTCGTCGTCGACGAGCTGGACGTCGAGGTTGAACAGGAAACCGACCGACTCCTCCTTGATGCCGTCCATGATCGCCATGAACATGTCGAAGCCCTCGCGCTGGTACTCGACGAGCGGGTCGCGCTGGGCGTAGCCGCGCAGGCCGATGCCCTCGCGCAGGTAGTCCATCTCGTAGAGGTGCTCGCGCCACTTGCGGTCGAGCACCGACAGCACGACGCGCCGCTCGAGCTCACGCATGACCTCGGAGCCGACCTCCTCCTCACGGCGCTGGTACGCCGCATGGGCGTCGGCCTGGAGCGCGGCGATCACCTCGTCCCGATCGAGACCCTCGACGCCACCGACCCCGTCGGCCATCGCATGCAGGTCGATCGACACCGGCCACAGCTGGCGCAACTGCGCCTGCAGCGCGTCGAGGTCCCACTCCTCGGCGAAGCCCTCGGTGGCACCGGTCACGAAGCCCTCGACGACGTCGTCGATGAACGTGGCGATCTGCTCCTCGAGGTCCGCACCTTCCAGCACCTTGCGGCGCTCGGCGTAGATCACGTGACGCTGGCGGTCCATGACGTCGTCGTACTTGAGCACGTTCTTGCGGGAGTCGAAGTTCTGCGCCTCGATCTGCCCCTGTGCGCTCGCGATGGCGCCGGTGACCCGCTTGTTCTCGATCGGCACGTCGTCGGGGATCTTGAGGACCTGCAGGATGCGGTCGACCCAGTCGGACTTGAACAGCCGCATCAGCTCGTCCTCGAGCGAGAGGTAGAACCGCGACTCGCCCGGGTCGCCCTGGCGGCCGGAGCGGCCACGCAGCTGGTTGTCGATACGCCGTGACTCGTGCCGCTCGGTGCCGACGACGTAGAGCCCGCCGGCTCCCTTGACCTCGTTGTGCTCGGCGGCCACCTGGCCCTTGATCCGCTCGACGGTGCCCGGCCAGGCGGCTTCGTACTCCTCGGCCGTCTCGCCGGTGGGCTCCAGACCCTTCTTGCGCAGCTCCTCGTCGGCGAGGAACTCCACCGAGCCGCCGAGCATGATGTCGGTACCGCGGCCGGCCATGTTGGTGGCGACGGTGACCGCGCCCTTGTGCCCGGCCAGAGCGACGATCTTCGCCTCGTCCGCGTGGACCTTGGCGTTCAGCACCGAGTGCGGGATGCCCCGGGCGCGCAGCTTCTTCGAGAGATGCTCGGACTTCTCCACCGAAACCGTGCCGACCAGGATCGGCTGACCCTTCGCGTTGCGCTCGGCGATGTCGTCGACCACCGCCTCGTACTTCGCCTCCTCGGTGCGGTAGACGAGGTCCGGCTGGTCCGCGCGGATCATCGGCAGGTTCGTCGGGATGGGCACCACGCCGAGCTTGTAGATCTTGTCGAACTCGCTGGCCTCGGTCATCGCCGTACCGGTCATCCCGGAGAGCTTCTCGTAGAGGCGGAAGTAGTTCTGCAGGGTCACCGTCGCGAGCGTCTGGTACTCCTCACGGACCTCGACACCCTCCTTGGCCTCGATCGCCTGGTGGAGGCCGTCGTTGTAGCGACGGCCGGCCAGCATGCGGCCGGTGTGCTCGTCCACGATCAGGACCTCGCCGTCCATGACGACGTACTCCTTGTCGTTGTGGAACAGCTCCTTGGCCTTGATCGAGTTGTTCAGGAAGGAGATCAGCGGGGTGTTCGCCGACTCGTAGAGGTTCTCGATGCCGAGATGGTCCTCGACCTTGGTGATACCGGGCTCGAGCACCGAGATCGTGCGCTTCTTCTCGTCGACCTCGTAGTCGACGTCCTTGACCAGGTTGCTCGCGACCTTGGCGAACTCGTCGTACCAGCGCACCTCGTCCTGCGTGGGACCGCTGATGATCAGCGGGGTGCGGGCCTCGTCGATCAGGATCGAGTCGACCTCGTCCACGATGGCGAAGGCGTGGCCACGCTGCACGCACTCCTCCAGGGAGCTGGCCATGTTGTCGCGCAGGTAGTCGAAGCCGAGCTCGTTGTTGGTGCCGTAGGTGATGTCGCAGCTGTAGGCCTCGCGCCGCTCGTCGGGCTTCATCGACGGCAGGATCACGCCGGTGGAGAGGCCGAGGAAGTGGTGGATGCGGCCCATCCACTCCGCGTGGTACTTCGCCAGGTAGTCGTTGACCGTCACCACGTGGACGCCGTTGCCGGCCAGCGCGTTGAGGTACGCCGGAAGGGTTGCGACCAGGGTCTTGCCCTCGCCGGTCTTCATCTCCGCGATGTTGCCGAGGTGGAGCGCCGCCCCGCCCATGATCTGCACGTCGTAGTGCCGTTGGCCGATCACCCGCTTGGCGGCCTCACGCACGGTCGCGAACGCCTCGGGCATGAGGTCGTCGAGGGTCTCACCGTCCGCCAGCCGCTCCTTGAACTCCGCGGTCTGCGCCTGCAGCTCGGCGTCGGTCATCGCCACGAAGTCGTCCTCGATGGCGTTGACCGCTCGAGAGACCGCCTCCAGCTGGCGAAGGATCTTGCCCTCGCCGATGCGGAGCAGCTTGTCGATGATGGCAGGCACGGGTGACTCCCCGATTCGTGTACGTCGGATGAACGCGTCAACTCTACCCAGCGGCGCGAACCCGGCCGATTCCTCGGCGAGCCGTCAGGCGACCAGGGTGGAGAGCGCCGGGGCCAGGTCGCCACGCGGCTCGACGACCACGGTGTGGAGGCCGAGCCAGTCGGCGAGCCGCTCCAGCTCGAGCGCCAGCTGCTCGCTGGTCTCGTCCGGCGCCCCGGGCTCGGCGTACGCGGCCTTGACCAGCAGGAGCCCGGTCTTGCGGTCGGCCTTGAGGTCGACCCGGCCGACGATCCGGTCGCCGAGGAGGAAGGGCAGGACGTAGTAGCCGTGGATGCGCTTCTCCACCGGGGTGTAGATCTCGATCCGGTAGAAGAAGTCGAAGAGCGCCTCGGTGCGCTCGCGCTCCCAGACCACCGGGTCGAACGGACTCAGCAGCGTGCGCGCGCCGACACGACGCGGAACGCGGGCGTCGCGGTGGAGGTACGCCGGTCGCTTGACGCCCTCGACGGTGACCGGCAGCAGCTCACCCTCCGCGACGAGCTCGTCGATGGCGTCCTGGGCGGCGTGGAGACCGGCCTTGGGCTGGAGCCGCATCCGGTAGTAGTCGGCCAGGTCTCGCGCGGTCCCGACACCGTGCGAGCGGGCGGCACGGCGGATCAGCTCCTTGTTCGCCTCGGCCTCGGTGGGCGCCGGCCGCTCGAGGTGCTCGCGCGGGATCACCCGCTCGGGGAGGTCGTAGCGGATCTCGAACTGGCTGTTCCGGCCGGCGATCGCGACGTCGCCCACCATGAACATGTAGTCGAGGGCGCGCCGGGTCGTCGACCAGTTCCAGCCCCAGTGCACCTTCTTCCGCGGCAGCCCGTCGTCGAGGTCACGAGCGGTCGAGGCGCCGCGGTCGGCGATCTCCGCGAGCAGGCTGTCGGTCAGCTCGTCGGTGATGACGCTGCCCCACCACTTGTGGCGGCCGTCGCGGTAGCGGGCCATCCGGTGGCGCATCACCGGCCACAGGTCGACCGGCATGAACGCCTGGACGTGCGCCCAGTACTCGACCATCCGCCGTGGCCGGGCCTCCGACGCGCGGCGCACCAGGTCGACGTCGTAGGGGCCCATGCGTGCGTAGAGCGGCATGTAGTGGGCCCGCTGCAGCACGTTGACCGAGTCGACCTGGAGCACGCCGGTGCGGTCCAGCGTGCGCGAGAGGGTGCGCATCGTCGGCGGCGTGTGGGGTGGGTCGAGGAAGCCCTGGGCCGCCAGCGCGACGCGGCGCGCCTGGGCCTGCGAGAGCGACGCGCGAGGGGTCGGGGAACGCACGGAGGCGAACCTAGCGGGGCCCACGGACAGACTCGGGTCCGGTCGGCATCCGGTGTCGTCCGCAAGGATGATTTTCGCCCGGCCGAGCCATTTGCGCTGGCCCCGCCGGACGAGGACCCCACAGAATTCCAGGATGCAGAACCGGGGGGAGCCGGACGAACGACGGCGGGGCAGTGCTCTGGGCAGTGCCCTGCGCAGTGCCCTGGGCAGACGGCTGGCCGGGCGGGTCACCGCGACCACGGCCGCACTGGCGCTCGCGGGAACGGCCGTGGTGATGATGGGCCAGGGCCGGTCCGGCACGACCCTCGAGGCGGCGGCCGACGGCGCCGGCGCCCAGACGACCGCGCCGAACTCGGCCACGATCCACATCCTCGGCATCAGCCAGGGGTTCAGCCCCAAGGTCACCCCCGTCGCCAAGGGCGGCACCCTGACCATCGTCAACGACGACCCGGACCACTTCACCCACAGCATCACCTCGAACGCGATCGGGCCAAGCGGCAAGCCGCTGTTCGACGTGGTGGTCAAGCCCGGGGCCACCCGGAGCGTGCCGATCTCGACGCTCGGTGGCGGCACCTACACCTACGTCTGCCGGTTCCACGGTCAGATGAAGGGCACGCTGGTCATCGACGGCCCACCGGACGGCCAGATCAGCAACGTCCCGAAGTTCCAGCAGCCGCTCGTCCAGCCGCCACGGCTGCACGGCAGGCACATCAGGATCGTGATGCGGAAGGCCAAGGTGCGGGTCCTCCCCCACGGCCCCCGGACGCGGATGCTGACCTTCGGTGGCTCCTTCCCCGGGCCGACGATCGTGCGTCGCACCGGGCGGGACACGAAGGTCACCTTCGTCAACCACCTGCCCCGCAAGGACGGCTCGGTCACCATCCACCAGCATGGCGGGCACCAGCGGTCGAAGGACGACGGCCAGCCCGCGGCGTACCTGATCAAGCACGGCAGGAAGCGCACCTACGACTTCCCGCTCCGTGACGGCGGCACACCGCTGCCGGCGGCGCTGCGCTTCTACCACGACCACCGGATGGACAAGACGGCGCGGAACAACTGGTTCGGGCTGCAGGGGATGTTCTTGACCACCGACCCGCGCGAGCGCCGGCTCGGGCTGCCGAAGCGGAAGTACGACATCCCGCTGGCGGTCACCGACCGCACCTTCCGCAAGAACAACAGCCTGACGAACCCGTTCCGCCGGATGGCCCGCGAGATGAGCGGAGCGATGGCCAACGACCCGTCCATGTCCGGCATGGCCAGAGCGGCCAAGCCCGGCATGGAGACGGTCGGGCAGCAGGTGCTGGTGAACGGACGGTTCGCGCCGTACAAGAGAGTGCGCCCCGGACGGTACCGGCTGCAGATCCTGAACTCGTCGCTGTTCTCCAGCTACGACTTCGCGCTCTCCAACGGCAGGCCCTTCACCCAGATCGGGACCGGCTCGGGCTTGCTGCCCCACCCGGTGGTGAGGCCCGACATCCTGCTGGGCCCCGCTCAGCGGGCCGACGTCGTCGTCGACTTCCGCGGCCTGGCCGGCACGAAGGTGCTGCTGTCCTCGATCCCGCGCACGGACGGCTCACCCAACGGCACCGGCAGTCGCGAGGCTGCACTCATGCAGTTCCGGGTGCGCGGAAAGCCCGCCCCCAAGGCCAGGATCCCCTTCTCCCTGGCGTCGATCCGGCACCTGCACGTGCCGAGGAAGACCGCCAAGGTCTGGAGGTTCGGGCTCAGCAAGGACCGCCGCGGCTCCTACTGGTCGATCAACGGCAAGCGCTTCAACCCCCGCCGCGTCGACCACAAGGTGGCGCTCGGGTCGACCGAGCGCTGGAAGCTGGTCAACACCAGCCCGTTCACCCACTTCGTGCACCTGCACGAGGAGCTGTGGCGGACGCTGAAGCGCGACGGACATGCACCGCCGCCGTGGGAGCGGGGCTACGAGGACACCTGGCGCCTGGACCCCGGCGAGAGCGTCGTGGTCGCCGCCAGGTTCACCGACTACACCGGGAAGTTCATGATCCACTGCCACATGCTCGACCATGAGGACGACGGCATGATGGCGACGTTCCAGGTGGTCGAGCGGAAGCACTGACTCCGTGGGTCGAGCGTGTCGAGACCACGGCCATGAGGTCCTGCACGGCGTCACCCGAGAGGTTCGACGCGCCGTCGCGCCTAGGGCAGGTCCACGATCTTCTCGCGTACGGCGTACAGCACCGCCTCCATGCGCGAGTGGAGCTGGAGCTTCTCCAGCAGGTTGCGCACGTGGTTCTTCACGGTGTTCTCGCTGATGAAGAGCTTCTTGGCGATGTCCTTGTTGTTCAGGCCCTGGGCCACCAGGCGGAGCACCTCGAGCTCACGCTCGGTGAGCCGGAAGGTCGAGACCGGGCCGCGGTCGGGCTGGGACATCTGCTTGAACTCGTCGATCAGCTTGACCGCCATCGACGGGCTGATCAGCGACTGGCCGTCGGCCACGACCCGGACCGCCTGCGCGACCTCCTCGATCGAGGAGTCCTTGAGCAGGTACCCGCTGGCTCCGCTCTTGACCGCCTCGTACAGGTCGGACTCCTCGTCGGAGACCGTGAGCATCAAGATCTTGGCGGCCGGGACGGCCTCCTTGATCGCCACGCAGGCCTCGATGCCGGAGATCTTGGGCATCCGTACGTCGAGCAGCACGACGTCCGGGGCGACCCGGCTGGCGAGCTCGATCCCGGTCTGACCGTCGCCCGCCTCGCCCACGACGTCGAGACCGGGCTCGGCGTCCATGAGCATCGTCAGCCCGCGCCGGAACAGCTCCTGGTCGTCCACGATGATGACCCGGATCGGCTCCGTATCTGCGCCTGAGGGGAGAGACACGCGCCTAGCATGTCACGACCGCGCGGCGGAATGGGCCGAAATGGCCATGGGCAGCCCCGAGCACGTGGCCCGTCCGGGTCATCGGCTCCTGATCAGCTCGTGCCGTTCATGTCGAGTGCGATGACCCCGTAGTCATAGCCCCGGCGGCGGTAGACCACGGCCGGCCGCCGGGACTCCTGGTCGACGAACAGGTAGAAGTCGTGACCGACCAGCTCCATCTCGTACAGCGCCTGGTCGAGCGTCATCGGACGCGCGGCGTGCACCTTCTCGCGCACGACCGGGGGGCCGTCGCCGGTCACGGTCATCGAGGCGACGGTGCGCTGCGGGACGGCGTCGTCGTCGGTCGTCTCCGGCTCGGTCATCGTCGGCAGCTCGCCGGTCGAGGGGCGGCTCCGGTAGGCACGGACCTTGCGGTCGTTGGCGCGGCGCATCTGGGCGGCCATCTTGTCGACGGCGAGGTCCAGTGCGCCCATCTTGTCGACGGCCGCGGCCTCGGCCCGGATCACCGGGCCCTTGGAGTACGCCGTCAGCTCGATCCGGACGGCTCGATCGGCCTGGCGGGGGTTGCGCTCGTTCTCGACCTCGACCTGCACCCGCATGATCCGGTGGTCGTGCTTCTCGAGTCGGCCGAGCTTGTCGGCGACATGATCTCGGAAGCGCTCCGACAGCTCACAGTGCCGTCCGGTGACCACCACGTCCATGAATCCTCCTGATGTCCGCTTGCGGGTTACGAGGTCGTTGTCCCCCTTGCCGAGGGGGTCATCGATGCGGGGCTCGTCGGTGCGGGGCACGGCATGGAGGAGTCCGCCCGGCCGACCTGGTCTTCGTCCCCACACCCGCCTGCTGAGGGGGTCGCAGCTTGCGTGCCACTACTGCCCTTCTCCCGCAGGTCCTCGTGTACGACGAGGGCTGCAAGGCAGGACTTACGACTAAGCCGCACCGTGATCGGCGCACCACCGCGGACCATCCGGTTGAACGGATCGCCAGCGGGGAACGCCTTACGTGGGCCGTTTCGCCTGCGACTGGCATCGGCTAGCCGTCCCGGCGGCCCGGGAACCCGGGGCGCCTGGACGACGCAACCACGGACCCGGACGGACTCCATGGTCCGACGCTAGCCCGTGGCCGGTCATCACGGAACCGGAATCCGGCCGTGCGGGCCACCGGATCGTCGCGACCCTCCGGCTCATCCCGCGGGCGTACGTCGCGGCGTGGCCGCCACCGCGACCGCCGCCAGCGGCGCCAGCCCCACCGACCGCAATGCCCGCTGCGCCTCCGCGGCCGTCGCGCCGGTGGTGAGCACGTCGTCGCAGACCAGGACGTGGACGGCAGGCCCGGCCCGCGCGAGTCTCCTGACCACGGGCGCGTGGACGCGGAAGGCGCCGGCCAGGTTGACCGCCCGGGCGGCCGCATCCAGCCCGGACTGGTCGGCCAGGCCCGAGCGCGTCCGCAGCAGAGGTGCCCACAGCGTCCGACGCCCGAGTGCGGTCAGGTGTGCGGCCGCGACGCGCACCATGCTGGTCGTCGGCTGGTGCCCGCGCTGCCGGATCGTGCTGGGTCGCGACGGGACCGGCACCAGGAGCAGCGGCGTCGGATCGTCCACCACGGGGAGCAGGTCGGTGAGGGCCGCCTCGGCCGCGCCGGCGAGCAGCTCGCCGAGCGGCCGGGCCAGGGCGAGCAGCCGGTGCTCCTTGTGACCGAGGATCATCGCCCGGACGGTGCCGTCGTACGAGGTGGCGGCCCAGGGCTCGGTCAGCCCGGGCGGGCGGGGCGTGGGCCACCGGGGGGCCGGACGGGGATCGAGCGCGCCGGCGCACGCCGCACACAGGAGACGTCCGGGACGGGCGCATCCGACACAGCTGCTGCCCAGAACCAGGTCGCGGAAGGCATCGAGCACGCGCCGAGCCGACCACCCCGCGCGGCCGCGGACAAGCCCGCGTCGCGAGAGCTGTGGATCAGGTCACCCGGCGTAGGTGATGTGGTGGTCCTGGGTCGGGATCTGACGGTTGGGCACGATCTGGGACTCGCCCTGCGAGATGGCCTGGAGCCCGGTCGGCAGGACGGCGAACGGCGTCTGGTCCGGCGAGCCCACCAGCGCTCGCACGCGTCCGCTGATCAGCGTCGGCGAGGCCTGGTCGGCCCTGGTGGAGCCGTCCACGTTGAGGATGCGGATCTCCGCCTGCGACGGCGACAGCTGGTCGAGCACCGCGATCGTGGTGGGGGAGGTCCAGCCGATGTCGCGGATGCGCCTCGTGCCGGGTGACTCCCACCGGATCGGTCGGGCCCGGGTGGCGCCGATCGCGCGGCCGAGCGCGTCGTACCGGATGCGGCTGGCCACGATGTGATCGCCCTCGGCCCGCCGCAGCACGGCGATGATGCGTGACCCGTCGCGCGAGACGATGAACCGCCGCACTCTCTCGCCGGTGATCGCGGGTACTCGAAGCGTGTGCAGACGTCCCTTCGCGACGTAGAGGACGGCGGCACCCTGGGGGCCGTTGCGGATCTCCCACAACCGGTGCGCGAAGTCCCACGACGGTCGCAGCAGACCGGGACCTTCGATGACGGGCGTGGGCCGGCCCGAGTCAAGCACCGGTCCCACGAGCAGCGCCGACGGCGTCACCCCGGCGAGCTGGCTGTTGTCCAGGCTGACCGCGAACGGCCCGATCCCGGTCCGCTGCTCACCGAACGGACCGTTCACACTCGTCAGGCGGGTGACCGGCCCCGACACCAGCCGCCCGCGCCGCAGGGCATAGATCTGCGAGCTGGCGCGCGCCGCGGCCGGGTCGTAGTCGTTGAAGGCGCTGCCGCGGACCGGGAACCTCGACGCACCGGTGCTGTCGGTGATGGTGCGCCCGGCGATGGTCAGGGTGAACGTCGAGACGGAGGGGTCCTGCCGGAGCGTCCATGCGAGCTGGGTCAGCAGCAGCCGCGTGGTCGTGGGGCTGAGCAGCCCGGGATCCGGGCCGCTCAGGATCACCCCGGCGTTGCCGTTCCGGACGACGAGTGGGTCCACGTCCAGGTCCGGTGGCACGAACGTGCGCACCACACCGCCGAGCGAGGGCCGCGGGCCGAGCAGCAGAGCATGCACCAGCGCGGTGATGAGCTGCTGCCCCTGCGGCATGTGCACCACCTCGGGGACGAGGATCCTGCCGGTCGGGTCGAAGAAGTAGAGGGAGGCGTCCTGGAACGCCTGCTCGTAGAACGTCCGGGGCACGAGCAGGGCGTTCGGAGCCGAGGCGATGCGCCACTCGCCGTTCTCCTTGCGCATCGGGAAGGTCAGCCGCGAGGCGGCGCCGCCGACGGGTCCCAGCCACTGACCTGCCGGGCCGATCCGGTCGGCACCCCGCAGCCGGGTCCGCACCGTGGCCACGCCGTGCGGAGGCCTGAGCCCGGTGTAGGCGACGACGCCGCGCTCGGGCTCCCAGACGGACTGGCCCGCGCTGGTGAGGTACTTCCGGGCGACCCGGGTCTGCAGGGGCGTCGCGGTCATCGCATCGAGGAAGCCGGTGACGATGTCGGCCGCGCTCGCACCGGGCGTGGGTGGCGGCGGGTTGTTGTAGGGGTTGTCGATCAGGGCGGTCTGGTCCGGCTCCTTGGCCTCGACGACCGGGCCCCCGTCGGGGACCCGGGCGCAGGCCGCCAGGCAGGCGCCGGCGGCCAGGACCGCGACGGCGGCCGCCCACGACGTACGTCGGCTCACGCCACCACCTCGGCGGCGTCCTCGGGCACGAGCGCGAGCGGACTGTGACGGAGCGGGTGTCCCGCGTGGCGGGGCAGGGTGAGACGGAACTGGGCACCCTCGTTCGGCTTCCCCCACGCCTGCAGCCAGCCGCCGTGCAGGTGGGTGTCCTCGAGAGAGATCGCCAGGCCGAGACCGGTGCCTCCGCTGGTGCGCGCTCGCGCCGGGTCGGCGCGCCAGAACCGGTTGAACACCATGGCGGACTCGCCCACCCCGAGCCCGACACCGTGGTCGCGCACCGCGATCGCGGCGGCCTGGTCGTCGGCCGCCACGGTGACCACGACCTCCTTGCTCTCGGCATGGTCGATGGCGTTGGTGACCAGGTTGCGCACGATCCGCTCGAGTCGGCGTACATCGGCCTGGGCGACGCACGGCGACTCGGGCGCCCGTACCACCACATCGGTGCTGCGCTGCTCGGCCAGGGCCCGGGTGCTGTCGACCACACGACGTACGACGTCGGTGAGGTTCACGTCGTCGAGGTCGAGCGCAGCCGCGCCGGCGTCGAACCGACTGATCTCGAGCAGGTCGACCAGCAGCGTCTCGAACCGGTCCAGCTCGGTCTGGAGAAGCTCGGCGGCCCGGCGGGTCGGCGGGTCGAAGCCGGCACGCGCCTCGTGGAGCACCGAACCGGCCAGCCGGACGGTGGTCAGCGGCGTCCGGAGCTCGTGCGAGACGTCGGACACGAAGCGGCGCTGGACCCGGCTCAGCTCCTCGAGCTGACGGATCTGGCGCTGCAGGTTGGTCGCCATCTGGTTGAACGAGGTGGCCAGACGGGCCAGGTCGTCCTCACCCGCGACCCGGAGTCGTTCCTGGAGCTGACCCGCGGCCAGGCGCTCGGCTACCCGGCGCGCCAGCCGGATCGGGGTGACGATCTGCCGGGTGAGCAGCCAGGTCAACGCGGCGATCAGCAGGAGCAGCAGCGCGCCCGCGGTCAGCAGCGCGCGCTCGACGAGTGCCAGCGTCTGCTGGACGTCGTCCAGGGGGAACAGGTAGTAGACGGTGCGCGTCGACCCGTCGGCCGGGATGGTGACCGTCGAGCCCACGACGATGCCCGGGGTGGAGCTGGTCACCTCGCCGCGGCTGTGGAACTGGATCGTGGTGTAGGTCCAGGCGATCTTGGGTGACGTGGACGCGTCGAAATGGTCGACCAGCGACTGCGGCACGCTGGCGAGGTCGAGCTGGGGTGTGAACTTGGTGCCGCGCTCGGCCAGGGAGGTGTTCGGCGCGCCCGGCCCGGCCATGACCACGCTGAAGCCGCGCGCCTCCCCGCTGGAGAAGATCGAGTTGACCACGGTGTTGGCCTGGGCGTTGGCGTCGGTATCGGTGCCGGGCACGGCCGCGAGACGCTCCTGAGCCGCCTGGTTCTCGGTGCCGGCCTCGCGCACGACGGTGTCGACCCGGTGCTCGAGCAGGCCCTGCTGGACCTGTCGGAGGAGGAACCAGCCGACGGCGAGGACGACGACGGTGGAGAGGAGCACGGTGCTGACCACGACGCGCGCCTGGATCGAACGCCGCCAGAAGGTCAGGCCCCGGCGGAGCGTCTCGGTGACGCTGCGTCCAGCCAGCTCGGCCACCGGTCAGCTCGCGATCATGACGGGCTCATCTCACTGCTGCCCGCTGGTCCCGGCCTTGTAGCCGACACCGCGGACGGTGAGGACGATCTCGGGGTTCTCCGGGTCGGTCTCGACCTTGGAGCGCAGCCGCTGGACGTGGACATTGACCAGCCGCGTGTCGGCGGCGTGGCGGTAGCCCCAGACCTGCTCGAGCAGCACCTCGCGGGTGAAGACCTGCCAGGGCTTGCGCGCCAGGCAGACCAGCAGGTCGAACTCCAGTGGGGTGAGGCTGACCGGCTGCCCGTCGCGGGTCACGGAGTGGCCGGCGACGTCGATGGTCAGCGGGCCGATGGTGAGGGTGTCCGCGCCGGGCGCGTCGTTGCGACGTACCCGGGCACGAATGCGCGCCACGAGCTCCTTCGGCTTGAACGGCTTCACGACGTAGTCGTCGGCGCCGGACTCCAGCCCGACGACGACGTCCACGGTGTCACCCTTGGCGGTGAGCATGACGATCGGCACTCCGGACTCGGCCCGGATCTCCTTGCACACGTCGATGCCGCCCTTGCCGGGCAACATCAGGTCGAGCAGGACGACGTCGGGCTTGTAGGCGTGGAACGCCTCCAGCGCCTCGTCGCCCCGCTCCACGAGGTGGGCGTCGAAGCCCTCCTGGCGCAGCACGATCGACAACATCTCGGACAAAGACGCGTCGTCGTCGACGACGAGCACGCGCGCGCGGAAGTCCTCGCCCTGGGTCACGCCAGCAATCTTGCCAGGCAGGCGCCCAGCCGTGCCCGAGGAACGAGGACACGGCGTGGGTGGGCGCAGGTCGAGCGAGCCCACGACCGAGCCTGCGGCCGTGACCGGCGAGTCCACACCCGGTCAGTACCGGTACTGATCGGCCTTGTAGGGCCCGGCGACCGGGACCCCGAGGTAGGACGCCTGCTCGTCGGTCAGCTCGGTGAGCTTCACCCCGAGGGCGGCGAGGTGCAGCCGGGCGACCTCCTCGTCGAGGTGCTTGGGCAGCACGTAGACGCCGACCGGATAGGCCTCGGGCTTGGTGAACAGCTCG
>DATAOY010000088.1:0-5539 GCA_036265495.1 Nocardioides sp.
ATCTCGCTCCACCACCGGTAGCGACGCAGCAGAACGCCTGCGGCGGCCACTCTGAGGGCACGCCGGTCCCGAGGAGCCGCCCGCCCCGTCGCGAGCGAGGTATGCCGATCAACGTCTGCCACGTCTCCACCCTGGAGCTCCCGGCCGTACGCTCGCGCTGGCAAATCCGCCTGCGCACACTGGTCTGTTCGTTCGTGGGCCGCCGCTGCATGCCGACCGTCGACGGCCCGGACTTGTGCGCAGCGGCAACCCACCGTCGCCCTCGTGACGCCGACGACTGGTGGTTCCGCGGGCGCGAGCGGTGGCACGAGACACCTAGCGTCGACGTTCCGCGGGACGGCCCGAAGTGAGCCGAAACCGACATCCGACCTCAGGAGGAGCTGATGGAGAGCAACGAGTCACGCGACCTCGTACTCGCGTACTTCGCCTCACTCGCGCGCGGCGACCACCAGGCGATCTGGAACGCGTGGGCCGAGGAAGGGACGTGCTGGTACGGCGGCGATCTGCCGATCTCGGGGGCGTGGTACGGCCGGGACCGGGTGGTCAACGGGTTCCTGGCGGCGGCCCTCTCCCATCTCGACCCCGAGCGCGAGATCGGTGTCCAGGTGACCAACGTGTTCGCCGAGCGACACCAGGTGCTCGTCGAGTGGGACTCGTGGGGCACGGGCAGGACCGGAAGGGCGTACGACCAGAAGAGCGCCGCCGTCATCATCGTGCGCGACGGGAAGCTCATCGGGATGCGCGAGTATGCGGACACCCAGCATTGGGAAGGCGCCCTGCTCGCCCGCGAGGACTCTCGGCGGGCTGGATGAGCAGGACAGTCGTCGTCGGTGGTGCACCGGCGGCGGTCGAAGGCTGCCTTCATCCCGGGGGCTGGGCAACGTCGACAGCGAGCCGGTCTCCAAGTCCGCGGAAGCTGACCTCCATGAGGGCCTCGAAGACTTCCGAGCAACCGCGTGGCAAAGCACCCGCAACTGAGAAGTGAGCCAGCGTCATGCCGCGGGGTGAGCGGCGTGGCGACGCGTCCCGCTGCGCCGGACCTTGCCGTGCGCCGTCGTTCGGGTCGACATCGAATCCCTCGGCGAGGATCATCAGGGTGCGGACTGAGGGTGCCCGCACCGCGTGGAGGAGGGAGCTGGTCGATGCCTTCGGCGCAGCGCTCGGTCGTCATCAATCGACCTCCTGGAGAGGTCTTCGACTTCTTCACGAACCCGATCAACGAATCCCGTTGGCGCACCCATCTGAAGGAGGTGTCGGCCAGCGGTCCGGTCGGTGTCGGCAGTCGCGTCCATCAGGTGGTCAAGGGACCGGGTGGACGAGGTATCCCCGCCGATATCGAGGTAACGGTCTATCAACCGCCCGAGCGATACGCCTTTCGGGTGGTGGCGGGTCCGGTGCGACCGACCGGCGAGTACAGGTTTGCCGGAGTGGGCGACACGACGACCGTCTCGTTGTCGCTCGAAGCGCAGATGTCGGGCCTGAAGAAGTTGCTGATGTCCCGTGCCGTTCAGAAGTCGATGGACGGCGAGATGCGGGCGCTGAGCAGAGCCAAGGCGCTGCTCGAGAACACCTAGGCAACGCCTGGATCCTGGACGCCTCCCGGCGTTACCTCGCAGTGGATGTGGCGTCCTCGCCCGGCGCGGGCGCCGATGTGCGATGGCTTGCAAGGCATTGCGTCCGACACGTGCGTCCCGCCGATGTCGTGGCCCGCAAGGGTCCCTCACGTTCTCCAGCGACGACTGCGATTGGCTGACCTTGCTCGGTGAGACGACATCGTCCAGGGTCGTTGCGGGCAAAGCCGTGATCGGGAGGTGCCGGATGAGGGCGATAGTGGTGACGGACCAGGCCGCCGGAACGGCCGGCATGACGCTGGCCGAGCGTCCGGAGCCGCAGGCCGCGATCAACGACGTGACCGTCCAGGTTCACGCGTCAGGATTCGTCTCGACTGAGCTGGGGTGGCCCTCGACCTGGACCGATCGCGCCGACCGTGACCGGACCCCGTCGATCCCCGGCCACGAGCTGGCTGGAGTGGTCACCACTCTCGGATACGGCACGACGGGGCTGTCGGTGGGACAGCGAGTGTTCGGCCTTGCCGACTGGCACCGCGACGGAACCCTGGCGGAGTACCTGGCGATCGAAGCACGCAACCTGGCGCCGCTGCCCGGTGACGTCGACTTCACGGTGGGCGCCTCGCTGCCGATCTCAGGTCTGACCGCCTGGCAGGGGCTGTTCCAGCACGGCCGCCTTCGAGCGGGGCAGAGCGTCCTGGCCCACGGCGCTGCCGGTGCCGTCGGAACGATGGTGACCCAGCTCGCTCGGGAGGCCGGCGCCTACGTCATCGGCACCGGACGCACCGCCGACCGTCAGAAGGCGCTCGACTTCGGCGCACAGGAGTTCCTCGACCTCCAGAACGACGACCTGGAAGGCGTCGGCCAAGTCGATCTGGTCTTCGATGTCATCGGCAGCGACGTCCAGAGGCGGTCCGCAGGCCTGATCAAGCCTGGAGGAACGCTGGTGTCAGTCGTCGGCCCGGTCGAGGCCCGCCCCGCGGACGGCTTGGCAGTGGATTTCGTCGTCGAGGCCGATCGCACCCAACTGGGTGAGATCGTCCAGCGGGTGAGGGACGGACGACTGCGCACGAACATCGGAACCACCGTGTCCCTCGACGATGCCGTCGCTGCCCTCAACCCCACTGAGCGGCTCACGGGCAAGACGATCATCCGCGTTCGCCCGTGAGGACCTGGCACACCCAGCACGAGAACGACCCGCAGCGCGAGCGGTACATCGATCGCTCGCCGAACCTCCGATACGACCTGCGGCCGGCCGACCACCTCCAGGGCCACGGTCGGAGCACGATCGGTCCGGGAAGCAGCGCCACATCGCCGCGAGCGGGTGGGGTCGAAAGTAGAGGAATCGAGGCTTGACCTCAAGCCGACTTGAGATCGCACACTGCCATCCCATGCGATAGGAGGGCGCCGTGGAGCAGCACGAGCGCTTGTTGGGATGGCCGACCTGGATCGGGGTCGTGGTCGATGACCTTCAAGCTCAGAGAACGTTCTGGGGCGAGATGCTGGGCGTCCCTGAAGACCATGCGGGCGCAGGGTTCGCGCACTTCATCTTGCCCACGGGGGAGATCTTCGAGGTGATCGAGCGTTCGGAGACGCCCGAGTACGACGGGCGTAGGTTCCAAGTCGGCTTCGAGGTGGCCGACATCGAGGTCGCCCGTGCGGAGCTCATCCGGCGTGGCGTCACCGCGATCAGCGAGATCATGGAAGCCAGCTCTCCCGACCCGTGGGCCTACTTCCTGGATCCGGAAGGGAACGTCTTCGAGATCAAGCAGCGCAAGCCGCGGACCGATTGAGTCTCGCAGGCGCGATCCGGTCGGACGACAGCGTGGAGGTGGCGGCTCCCCTTGCCGCCAAGAGGTGCGTCACTCTGCCGGGTAGGGGCGGCGTCCCCCGAAGAATCTGGTCAGACGTGTCGGATCGGGGCGGCGCCGTTCGTGGAAGGGTGGGCGGCTTGGAACGACCGCCGTTCCGCATTTACCACTCACGTCCAGGAGACACCGTGAAGCTTCTTCTCACCTCGGGAGGTGTGACGAACGCCAGCATCCGTGACGCGCTCGTCGAGCTGCTCGGAAAGCCGATCGCCGAGTCAACCGCGCTGTGCATCCCCACTGCGCAGTACGGCCATCCGATGGTCGGCCCGGGAGTGAGGGCGTGGCAGTTCATCAGCGGCAACTCACAGAACCCCATGGTCGACCTGGGCTGGAAGTCCGTCGGCGTGCTGGAGCTGACCGCGCTGCCCAGCATCGACAAGGAAGGGTGGGTGCCGCTGGTCCGCGAGGCAGATGCCCTGCTCGTTGCGGGTGGCGACGTCCTCTACCTGTGCCACTGGATGCGCGAGTCCGGGCTGGCGGACCTGATGCCGGTGTTGAGTGAGACCGTCTGGGTGGGGCTCAGCGCAGGCAGCATGGTGATGACCCCCAGTGTCGGGGAGGACTTCATCCAGTGGCGACCGCCCACCGGCGACGAGACCACGTTGGGCGTGGTCGACTTCTCGATCTGCCCTCACCTGGCTGCCGACGGCATGCCAGGCAACTCCATGGCCGAGGCGGAGCAGTGGGCGGCCGGCATCTCGAACGCGGCGTACGCGATGGACGACCAGACGGCCATCACGGTGATCGACGGCACCGTCGAGTTCGTGTCCGAAGGGCACTGGAAGCAGCTCCGCACCCTGAGCTCCGAGCCCGACCAGGCGTAGACGGCCCAGGGATGTCGGCCGTGGCGGATCGGCACGAAGCGCGTGGACGCGAGTCTTGCGCCCCAGCCAGGCAGCCCTCGTCATGGACGGTCACCGACGAATTCCTCGTCCTGGCGAACCGAATCCAGCCGTCCGGCATCAGACCGGGCATGAAGACCTTCTGTGGACTCCTCCTCGTGGTCGCGTCGGTGGTGCTGGTGCCCGGTCCCGCAACCGCTGCCAGCCCGACCTGCCACGGCGTGAAAGCCACCATCGTCGGCACCGCTCACCGCGACACCATCGTCGGAACGTCGCACCGCGACGTGATCGTCGCCGGACGCGGCAACGATGTCGTCGACGGCCGGGGCGGCAACGACCTGGTCTGCGGTGGACCCGGTGCCGACCGGCTGGAGGGTGGTGCGGGCCGGGACCGCCTGTACGGGCAGGAGGACCGGATCAACCACGGCGAGGAAGAGGCGTGCGACCACGGTGACGCCCTCGACGGTGGTCGCGGCGACGACGTACTCGATCCCGGCCACGACTCGCGGGCGTACTACTTCGGCGGCTGCCCGGATCGGGACGAGGTGCGCTTCCGGCACGGTGGCGCTCACGGAGTGCACCTCGACCTCGTCCGCGGGCTGTCCACCGGCCAGGGACACGACAGGGTCGTGGCCGGATACGGGCTCTCAGTCGTCGGTTCCGACCAGGACGACGTCATCCTCGGCACCGACGTCTCGGAGGTGTACAACGCCCGCGGGGGCAAGGACATCGTGCGCGCTGGCGGCGGAGACGACCGCCTGCTCGAAGGCCGGGCCGCCAACGGCGACGACCTCTACGACGCAGGGAAGGGCGAGGATCTCGTGGTCACCTTCCGCGGGCACGACACCGTCCTCGGCGGCGCCGACCGCGACCAGCTGATCCTGCAGAACCCGGCCCCCATGACCGTGGACGGCGGCGACGGCGGCGACCAGATCTCCCGCTACGCGGTACCCAGCGGCCAGACGGTCACCGGAGGGCCCGGCGGCGACAGCCTGAACATCATCCTGCACGACTCGCCCGGACCTCAGGCCGAGCTGGACATCCCGGCCGGCACGATCACCGTCGACGGCGTCTCCTCCGACGTCTCCGACTTCGAGTTCTGGAACTTCGTGTCCTACCGACCCCTGCTGGTCGACGGCAGTGACGCCGGCGAGAGCGTCCGGGCCACCGGCTGGGGTGGAACCACCGTCGCACCGCTCACCGCCTACATGGGTGGCGGCGACGACACGGTCGAGGGCGGGGCGAGCGACGACTACGT
>DATAOY010000089.1:0-38577 GCA_036265495.1 Nocardioides sp.
CGAGATCTCGCGGATGAGCGAGCGGCAGCTGACCCGGGTCCGCGCCTCCCGGGTCAGCACCATGCTCCAGGGAGCCACCCGGAACCTGCTGCACTACGCGACGGCCAGGCAGAACCTTCGCTTCAGCCGCGCCGCCAGCGACGACCCCGACCGCACCCTCGGCGACGCCGAGCTGCTGCGCCGGGTCGGGCTGGACACGCAGGGCGACCAGGTCGTCTCGTCGATGTCCGGCGGCGAACGGCAGCGCCTCGCACTGGCCTGCAGTGTCACGACCGCACCCCAGCTCCTGCTCGCGGACGAGCCGACCAGCCAGCTGAGCCACGAGGACCGCGACCACATGCTCGAGCTGATCCACGGGCTCGGGAACGACTTCGGCACCACGATCCTCGTCGTCACCCACCAGCCGGAGGTCGCCGGCACGTTCCCGCGCACGGTGACCATGCGCGGTGGCCGGGTCGGCATGGAGGGTCGCGCCGGAGCCGAGTACGTCGTGGTCGGGGCCGAGGGCGTCGTCCACCTGCCTGCCCACATCGCCCGCGACTGGCCGGCGGGCACGCTGGTGCGGATCGAGCCCGAGCCCGACGACCGGCTGCTCCTCAGCCGTGGCGACCGCGACGAGGAGGAGCTGCGATGACGACAGTGGGCCGGCACGCGATGACCCCCCAGCGCGACAGCATCGCCGCGCAGGGCGACCTCGGTCTCGAGGACGTCTCCCTCAACGTCGGTGGCCGCTGGGCGCTGGAGCGCACCACGCTCGAGTTCCGGCCGGGCGAGGTCACCGCACTGTCCGGTCCGTCCGGGTCCGGCAAGACCACGCTGCTGTCGATCGCCGGCGGCATCCTGAAGCCCACCACCGGCTTCTCGACGTACGGCGGCCGCCACATGTGGCAGGGCGACGGCGACCCGCGGCACGAGGTGGCGTTCGTGCTGCAGGTCTATGGCCTGGTCCCGATCCTGTCCGCCCGGGAGAACGTCGCGATCGCGCTGCGTGCCCGCGGCGTACCACCGGACGAGTCCGACGAGCGCGCCGACGAGGAGCTCACCCGCTTCCACATCGGCGACCTGGGCGACCGACAGGTCGAGGAGCTGTCGGGTGGCCAGATGCAGCGGGTCGCGTGTGCCCGCGCCTTCGCGGTGTCGCCCGAGATCCTGCTCGCCGACGAGCCGACAAGCGAGCTCGACGAGGGCAACCGAGAGCACGTGATGGACCAGCTCCGGGCCGAGGCGGCCCGTGGCGCGGTCGTGGTCGTCGCGACCCACGACCCCGCGGTGGTCGAGGCGTCGGACCGCACGCTGGTGCTCGACGAGGGCCGACTGGTCCCCGCCGAGGACTCGGCGTACGCGAGCAGGCGGTAGGCGGGCGTGCTCCTGCGCAGCATCCGGGCCCACCTCCTCCCGTCGCTGGCGACCCTCGCGCTGGCCTTCGTCGTCTCTGCGGGAGCGGTCGGCGTGGTCGGAGCCTCGCGGGTCGGCCAGACACCCGGGGCGATGGCCGCGATGCTCGCCCTGTACGGCGCGGTGGCCCTGGCCGAGCAGTCCGCCCGGACCGTCATCGACCGCAGCCACGACGTCGCCCTGGCCCGGCTGCGTGGGCTCACCGGGGCCCGACTGGTCACGTTCGCCGCCGGACCGCTGCTGGCGGTCAGCCTGGTCGGGATCGCGTTCGGGTCGGTGGGCGGCGTCTGGTTGGCGGGGCGGATCGCCGACGGCTGGGGGATCGACTACAGCCTGGGCACGCGTGAGGTCGTGGTGGCGGTCACCATCCTGGTCGGTGCCTGGGTCACGATCGCGCTGGTGGCGACCGCCGTGATCCAGCGGCCGCTCGTCGAGGCGCTCTCGGTCAACCCACGGCGCCACGCCACCTCGTGGATCACGACGTTCCTGGAGCTGCTCGTGGTCGCGGCCGCATGCCTCGCCGTCTACGAGGCGCACCGCAGCGAGGCGAGCTGGGTCCCGACCATCGCTCCCGCCCTGGTCGCGCTGGCTGCGGGCCAGGTGGTGATGTGGCTGCTCACGCTGACCCCCCGTCTCGGCAGCCGCCTCGGGCTCGCGCTGACCAGCCGGCGGCTGCGACGCGACCCGGACCCGGGCTCGGTGGTGCGCGTCCTGGTCGCCGCGACGGTGCTGCTGGCGGTCACCCTGACCGGGGCGCGGGCGGCCGCCCAGTGGCGCGACGACGCCGGACGTCTCCGGGCGGGGGGACCGCTCGCGGTGCCCTTCGACGCGGGTGCGCTCCGGGCGTACGCCGCCGCGCACGACGCCGACCCGCAGGGTCGGTGGCTGATGGCGGCAGTGGCCGTCGACGACCTCTCGCCCGCCGACCGCCGCGTCTTCGTCGACTCCCACCGCTGGGACACCGTGGTGGGCGACTTCGTCACCAGCACGAGCGTGGCCGGGGCCGGGGACCACATGGCGACGCTCGCCGACCAGCCCGGTCCGTTGATGGTGCGCTCCGACTCGCTGCAGGTCGGCGTGACCTCGATCCGGGCCGGCACCACGGGCACCGTCGCCGTCACGTTCCTCAGCGACGAGGGCTTCCCACGCACGGCGCGCGTCCACGTCACCCATCCCGGCTCAGCCACCGCTCGACTCGGCCCCTGCACCGTCGGCTGCTCGGTGATCTCCGTCGAACTCAAGGGCGCCGCCTTCGACCTCGACGAGGTGTCGGCCGGAGGCACGAGGATCCTCGGCAGCACGTCGTACGCCGGTGGCCACACGCAGCACGCCCTGGACGTGAGCCAGGAGAGCGGGCCGCAGGCCGCGCTGACCACGCCCGACCTGAAGGACTCGGCCACCGTCGACGGCATCGACGGGACCAGCCACGAGGTCCACGTGCTCGGCTCCGTGGGTGCGGTCCCCTTCGTCGGTCGCGCCGGGTCGCTGCTCGACCTGGGCCGCGTGCTGCGCGGCGCCGTCGGCACCGTCGCCAGCGCCCAGGCGGTGGTCGTGGCGCGCGCCGACACACCGGCCCCGGTGCTCGCGCGCCTGCGGAAGGACGGCGGCGGCGAGCTCGCGACGTACGCCGCCGTCGCCGACCGGCTCGACCACACCCCGCAGGCGCGAGCCGACTCGCTGGCGCTCCTGGTCGCGATCGGGGTCGCCCTGGTCGCGCTGACCCACCTGCTCGCCTGGCTCGCGGGCCAGGTCGGCCGGCGGCGCGCCGAGGTCGCGGGGCTGCGCGCGGCAGGCGTCCGGCCGCGGCTGGTCCGCAGCGCGTACGTCGTGGAGGCGTCCATCCTGGCCGTGGTGGTGCTCGTCGCCGCCGCGGTCACGGCCGTCGCGACCACCGTTCCGCTGCTCAGGCCGATGAGCCTGGTGGGCGGCTGGGCGGAGGCACCGATCCTGCGCCTGGAGGTCCGTCCACTGACGCTCGCGACGGTCCTGGTCGGCGTCACTGCGATGACCGCCCTGCTGTGCGCCCTCGTCTTCACGCGCTTCGGCCGCGGTGCGCGCCCGGCCGCCCTCCGATCGGTCGAGCGATGACGAGGTTCCGGTGGCTCCTGGCCACGAGCCTGCGCGGTCTCCGGGCCCGCTGGGTGCTCAGCCTCGGCTCGCTGCTGCTGACCGTGATCGCGATCGGCTCGGCGGTCGTCGGGCCGAGCTACCAGCAGAACGCCGCCAACTCGTTCGTGATCGCCCAGCTCCGGGCCCAGCCCCCGATCAACACGAACCTCACCTACGACTACGCACCGGAGGCCAACCAGACCGTCGACCGGGCCACCACCACCGCCCTCGACGAGACGTCGCGGGAGTCCGGCAGCGGATACCTGCCGGGCCGTCCGTTCGTGTGGCAGCCGCTGCCTCAGGCCGCCATCCCGGGCAGTGAGGTCGCGGCCGAGCCGCGGCTGGTCTCGGTGACCGGTGCCTGCGACCACGTCCAGCTGGAGGGCCGCTGCCCGACGAACCCGGGCGAGATCGCGATCCTGCGCGCGGACGCCGAGTCCGGCGGGCTCGAGGTGGGCAGCACCCTCAACCCGTACGGCGACCCCCAGCCGTTCAGGGTGGTCGGGATCTACCGGCCGACCGACTCCGACGAGGACGACGACTTCTGGGGTGGCAGCCAGGTGCTCCAGTCGACGCCCGGAGCGGTCCTGCCGCGGTTCGTCCCGGCGCACCCGGGCCCGTGGATCACGACCCAGGCGAGCATCGAGCAGCGGACCGAGGCTTGGCACATCTCCGTCAACCAGCCCCTCGCGACGCCCCCGGGGCTCACCACCGGCCGGCTGAAGGCGGTCGCCGCGCGGGTGAGGGCCATCGGTGTCGCCGACGAGCACCACACGCTCCTGCCCGGCCTCACCCTCGAGCCCGGCAACACCCTGACCACCACGGCCGCCCAGCTGGACGACCGCCGCGGCGTCTCGCGCTCCACCGTCGAGCCGGCCGTGCTCTCCCTGATCCTGGTCGCGCTGGTCCTGCTGTCCCGCCTGCTCGCCGCGGCCATGACCTTGCGTCGGGGCGAGCTGGCCCTCGCCTCCCTGCGTGGCTACGGCCGCCGTCAGCTGTGGTTCCTCGGCATGACGGAGCCACTCGTGATCCTGGCCGTCGCCACGCCACTCGGCATCGGGTTCGGCTACGTCGCCTCGCGCGTCCTCGCCCGCCGTTGGCTGGTGCCCGGCCTGCCGGTCCCGTTCGTGCTGGCCAGCGCCCTGACCGCGCTCGGCGTGGTCCTGGTGACCGCCGTCGTCGCCGCGGTCGTGGTGCGCGACGCGGTGAGCGAGCCGCTCAGCGCGCAGATCGCGGGCGTACGCCGTCCCACGAAGGCGGGGCGCGCCGTCGTCGTGCTCCGGCTCACGCTGGTCGCCCTGGCCACGGCCGCCCTGGTCACCGCGGCGAGCCGCAGCCACCCGCAGAAGCCCGACGCCACCGATCTGTTCCTGCCGATCCTGATGGCGGTCGCCGCGGGTCTGCTGGTGGGTCTCCTGGTGCTCGGGTTGTCCGGGTTGTGGGTGCGCTGGTCGAGGCCGCGCCGCGCCATCTCGTCGTACGTCGCGTCGCGGACGGTGCGACGCCGACACGAGGGGACGATGGTGATCCTCCCGGTCACCGCTGCTCTCACCGTGGCGGTGTTCGCGATCGGCGTCTCGCTCGCGGCGAACACCTGGCGTGCCAGCGCCGCCGCGACCGAGGTGGGTGCGCCGCTGTCGTTCCAGACCAAGCTGTCGCTGTCGCGGGCCGTCGGGCTCACCCGCGAGATCGACCCGCAGGGCCGGTGGCTGATGACGGCCGCGGAGGACTTCCCGAACGCCGACGAGGTCACGTCCATCCCGCAGCCGCGGGTCATCGTCGATGCCACCCGGCTCGCTCGGGTCGCGTCGTGGCCGGCCCAGTGGACGCCGGGGCGCAGCGTGGCCGACGTCGCGAAGGAGATCGGCCCGCGGCGGCCACCGATCATGATGCGTGGGTCGTCGCTGTCGATGACCGTCGACAACCACGTGGACGGCGACTACCGCCGGCTCGGGGTGTCCGTCCTGGTCCTCGACGACAACGGCGACCTGCGCAGCATCTCGGTCGGCCCGTTCGGGCAGGGACGCTCGACGAAGACCGAGAAGCTCAAGGCCTGCGAGACCGGCTGCCAGGTCGAGACGATCAGCTTCGGCGGCCCCGCGGCGCTGGTCGAGGCGATGCGTGGCACCGCGACCATCGAGTCCGCCGAGGTGGACGGCCGGCCGATCCCGGGCCTGCTCGACTCGCCCTGGCGGCCGCAGGCGTCGCAGATCAACACCGCGACCGCGGTCAAGAAGGCGGTCCTGCACCAGGGGCGGCTGACCATGACGTTCCGGTCGCACAGTCCCGAGTCGTACGCCGGCGTCAGCCCCACCGACGTACCTGCTGCCGTCCCCGTGCTGTTCGGGCGGGTCGCCGCCGAGCCCCGCCGGCTGCCGACCGGTGCGTCCGGCGTCTTCCGGGTGGTGCCGGCCGGTGCCCCGGCCGAGTCCCTCCCGTTCCGCGGTCCGTCGGGCACCCTGATCGACTACACCGCGTTCATCCGCAACGCCTCGCAGAGCAACAGCGACACCCTGGTGTACATCTGGGCGCGCGCCGACACGCCGCAACGGATCCTCGGCGCCCTCACCGACCACGGGCTGTCGAACCCGACCAGCGAGGTCGACACCAAGCACGTGCTCGACCAGGACGCGTTCGCCCTCGCCCTGCGGCTGTACGTCGTCGTCACCGCGCTGGTGATCCTGCTCGCGCTGGCCGGCCTCGCCGCCAACCTCGCCGTACAGCTGCCCGCCCGGCGTCGCGACGCGGCCTCGTTGCGGGTCGTCGGCGTGAAACGCCGATCGGTGATGATCGGGGTCGTGGCCGAGTTCGTGGTCGTGCTCGGAGCCGCGGCACTGGCCGGAGTCGCCGCCGGGGGCGTCGCCCAGTACGTCGTGGTGCGCACCGTGACCCTCGGCTTCGTGGACTCGTCCCTGGTGCCCCGCGTCGTCCCGTCGTTCGACATCGGATCCGCCGTCGCGTTGAGCGCGCTGGTCCTGGGCGGGCTGGTCGTCGCGGCGTCCGGCTTCGCGTTCCTGACCGTGCGCGGTGCCCGCACGTCATCCCTCCGCGAGAACGCCCGCTGACCCTGCGACGAAACCGGGGTGCACGGTGTCCCGGCCTCGCGGACAATGGCTGCTCGTGGGTCACGTGGATGTCGCCGGAGTGCACTTCGAGCTGCCCGACGGCCGAGTGCTGCTCGACGATGTCTCGTTCCGGGTCGGCGACGGGGCGAAGGTGGCGCTGGTCGGCGCGAACGGCGCCGGGAAGACCACCCTGCTGCGCATCATCACCGGCGAGCTCCTGCCGCAGGCGGGTGTGATCACCCGCACCGGAGGGCTCGGCGTGATGCGGCAGATGGTGGGCCTCGGGCTCGGCGAGGACCCCACGGTCGCCGACCTCCTGCTCTCGGTGTCGCCGCCCCGGGTCCGCGCGGCGACGGCCGAGGTCGAGCAGTGCGAGCTGGCGCTGATGGAGACCGACGACGAGAAGACCCAGATGCGGTACGCCGAGGCGCTCGCGGAGTACGCCGACGCGGGTGGCTACGACCTCGAGGTGATCTGGGACGTGTGCACCGTGCGCGGGCTCGGGGTCCCCTACGACCGCGCGAAGTACCGCGCGCTGCGCACGCTCTCGGGCGGTGAGCAGAAGCGGCTGGTGCTGGAGTACCTGCTCGCCGGCCCCGACGAGGTGCTCCTGCTCGACGAGCCGGACAACTTCCTGGACGTGCCGGGCAAGATCTGGCTCGAGCAGCGCATCCGCGAGTCGGACAAGACGATCCTCTACATCAGCCACGACCGAGAGCTGCTGAACAACACCGCGACCCGGATCGTCACCGTCGAGCTCGGGGCCGCCGGGAACCTCGTGTGGACGCACCCGGGCGGATTCGCGTCGTACCACGAGGCGCGGCGTGACCGGTTCGCCCGGCTCGAGGAGATGCGCCGGCGCTGGGACGAGGAGCACGCCAAGATCAAGGCGCTGGTCCTCCGGCTCAAGATCAAGGCCGAGTACAACGACGGCATGGCCTCGCAGTACAAGGCGGCCCAGACCCGGCTCCGGAAGTTCGAGGAGGCCGGTCCGCCGATCGAGCAGCCGCGTGAGCAGCAGGTGTCGATGCGCCTGAAGGGCGGCCGCACCGGCAAGCGGGCCGTGGTCTGCGAGACCCTCGAGCTGACCGGGCTCATGCATCCGTTCGACCTCGAGGTCTGGTACGGCGAGCGGGTCGCGGTGCTGGGCAGCAACGGATCGGGGAAGTCGCACTTCCTGCGACTGCTCGCCGCCGGTGGCTCCGACCCCGACGTCGAGCACCGCCCGGTCGACGACACCCCGATCGAGCCGGTCCGGCACTCCGGCACGGCCAAGCTCGGCGCCCGGGTGCGTCCGGGCTGGTTCGTCCAGACCCACGAGCACCCCGAGCTCGCCGGGCGGACGCTGCTGGAGATCCTGCACCGCGGTGACGGCCGTCCCGACGGCCGCGCGGGGATGGGTCGTGAGGCCGCCGCCCGGGTCCTCGACCGCTACGAGCTCGCGCACGCCTCGGAGCAGCGGTTCGACTCGCTGTCCGGCGGCCAGCAGGCGCGCTTCCAGATCCTGCTGCTCGAGCTCTCCGGGGCGACCCTGCTGCTGCTGGACGAGCCGACCGACAACCTCGACGTCCAGTCCGCCGAGGCGCTCGAGGACGGTCTCGAGGCGTTCGAGGGCACCGTCATCGCGGTCACCCACGACCGCTGGTTCGCGCGCGGCTTCGACCGCTTCCTGGTGTACGGCGCGGACGGCGACGTCTACGAGTCCGACGGCCCGGTCTGGGACGAGACCCGGGTCCGCCGCGCGCGCTGACCCTGCGCGGACACGTGGCCGGGCGTCGGCGGAGAGGTGCCGCCGGCTCCGTGTGGGACGTCATACGTCCCGAGTCCTAGACGCCTCGGAACGTATGACGTTGCCCCCCGGTGTGGAACGGGGTCCGGAGGCGTCACCGGCGCAGTGGACGCCTCCGGGCCCCGAGATCAGGAGTTCGTGGTGGCCGCGTCGGACTCGAGCGTGACCCGCACGGTGTGGGTGCTGCCTCCGCGGACGTAGGTGACGGTGACCTTGTCGCCGGGGCGGTAGGACCGGATCATCGCCACCAGCGAGTCGGACGAGGTGATCAGGTGGTCGTCGACCTTGGTGATCACGTCACCGGACCTGAGCCCGGCGCTCGCCGCGGCGGAGCCGGTGTTGACCTGGCTGATCCTGGCGCCGTCGGTGACCTGCGCACCGGCCCCGGTCGCGGCGTTCTCGACCCCGATGCCGAGGCGGGCGTGGGTGGGGGTCTCGCCCTTGATCATCTGCTGGACGATCGGCAGCACCTCGTCGATCGGGATCGCGAAGCCCAGCCCGATCGAGCCGGGCTCACCCTGGGGCGTGGTGTCGGTAGCCGTCTGGATCGCGGCGTCGATGCCGACGACCGCACCGGACAGGTCGACCAGCGGGCCGCCGGAGTTGCCCGGGTTGATCGCGGCGTCGGTCTGGATCGCGGGGTAGACGGTGGCGTTGCCCTGGCTGACCTGGCCGACGTTCACCGGCCGGTTCAGCGCGCTCACGATGCCGCTGGTGACGGTGGCGTCGAGGCCGAACGGCGAGCCGATGGCGACGACGCCCTGGCCGACCTCGAGGCTCGAGGAGTGCCCGAGCGTGGCCGGCGTGAGGTTCTTGACGCCCTGCGCCTGGATCACCGCGGTGTCGGTGAGCGGGTCGGTGCCGAGGATCCTGGCGGGTGCGTGAGAGCCGTCGTTGAACGAGACGCTCATGCTGCCGGACTTCCCGGCGAGTGCGACGACGTGGTTGTTGGTGAGGATCTTGCCGTCCTGGCTGAGGATGATGCCCGAGCCGGACCCCGAGCCGTCGGGGCCGGAGACCTCGATCATCACCACCGACGGCAGCACGCTCTGGGCGACCTTCTCGATCGAGCCGGTCGCGGCGGTCTGGGCCGCGGTGCCGCCGGTCTGTGTCAGTACCGGCGAGGACTGCACCGAGTCGTGCGTCGAGGTCCACACCGCTGCGCCGCCGACGCCGGCGGCTCCGCCGACGAGCAGGCTGGCCGCCACCACGGTGGCGGCCAGCCCCTTGCCACGCAGCCCACTGCGGGGACGACGGTCCGGTGGGAGAACCGGATCGCTGGCGTCCTGGCCGAGGGTGGTGCGGCCGTCCTCCGGCTGGGCTGCGAAACCGTACGGCGACCAGGTCGCGGGTGGCGCAGGCGGCTCCTGACCCCACTCGTGTCGGTTCTCCGGCTCGCTACGGCCGTACGGGTCGTTCGTCATGACGCAGAGGTTGCCGGGCAAGTCTGGGAAGACGCTGAGATGGCGCTGGGGGGTCCTGAAGAAGCCGGCCGATCGATCAGCCGAGACGTCGGACGACGTCTCCCGGGCGGACCACGCCGCCACGCACCACGCGCGCGTTGAGCCCGCGCAGCCTCATCCGGCTCCCGACCTCGCTGTTGACGAAGGCGAGCGCGTCGGGGCCGAAGCGGGCCAGGAACTTCTTGCAGCCCGCGTGCGGCTTCGCGGTGACCTCCAGGACGGCGGCCTCGCCGATCGCGACCCGGGTGCCGGTCGGCAGGTTGTCGTGTGACAGGTCGAGGTCGACGTACAGCTGGTCACCCGCCAGTGCCTGCACGTCGTCGGTCTCGCCGAGCAGCGAGACCATCCGAGCGCTCATCACGGTGATCATCGCGTCGAGGTGGCGACCCTCGGCGACGGCGCGCGACGTGGCGCGACCGAGCCAGTTGTCGCCCACCAGTCCGCCGGCCTCGTCGAGCACACCCTCCTCGAGGATCTCGCGGACGCCGACCTCGGGGCGACGCACGATCATCGCCAGCGTCCCGGCCCGACCCGGCGCCGCCCGCAGATGGTCGAGGCGCGACTCCAGCGAGGTCCTGCTGGTCATGGTTCCCACGGGTCGATCCTGCCAACGGGCGCGGGACGACGCGCCGGGTTTCCGCCGCTCGGGACGAGGTGTCGGCCACATCTGGGCGCGTCTCCCGCTCGCGACGGCGCCGAATCGGGGACGCGCGCCCTAGGCTCCGCCCGGTGGGCAAGCCGTTTCGCAGCTTCGACTGGAACGTGCGCAGCTGCGGCTGGCACGGCCACGTCACATGGGCACCGACCGAGCAGGCGCTGGCCGAGCGGCTGCACGTCGACACGGTGGACGGCGAGGCCTGGCGGTGCCTGCGCTGCGGGTCGTTCGTCCCGGGCGAGCCGCACGGGCGGGGGCCCGCCGAGGACGCGCCGATCGTCCTGCGGGGCAGGGCGCTCCGGGACGCGTTCATCCTCCGCCTCCTCGCCCTCGAACGCGGGATCCGCGGCGTGCTCCTGGTGGCGCTCGCGTATGGGATCTACGAGTTCGAGGGCGCCCAGGATTCGCTGCAACGGGTCTTCGACGACTACCTCCCTCGGCTGTCACCGGTCGCCGAGCACGCCGGCGTGGACCTCCAGTCGACCGGTCCCGTGCGACTGATCCAGAAGGCGCTGGAGACCGACCCCCACACGCTCACGCTGATCAGTCTCGGCGTCCTGGCGTACGGCGCCCTGGAGCTGCTCGAGGCCGTCGGCCTCTGGTTGATGCGGCGCTGGGGCGAGTACGTCGCCGTGGTCGGCACCGCGGTGTTCATCCCGCTGGAGATCTACGAGCTGCTCGAGCAGGTCACCTGGCTCCGGGTCGTGGCGTTCGCACTGAACGTCTTCGCCGTGGTCTACATCCTGTGGACCAAGCGCCTCTTCGGCTTCCGCGGTGGCCGCGCGGCGTTCGAGGCCGAGCGGCACTCCGAGTCGCTGCTCGAGGTCGAGAGGGCCGCCGCCTAGGTCCAGCGCTCGCATGGTGCCGGCGCTGCTGTCGGGCCACCTCGCGACCACGCTCGCTTCGGTCTCGCTGCGGACCCGGTGCTGATGTCGGGCCACCTTGCGAGCAGGCTCGCTTCGGTCTCGCTGCGGACCTGCGCCCCTCCTTCGGCGGGGCCCAGGTCCTCGCTCAGGCCCAGCGCTCGGAGGCGGGCGCGAACTCCAGGCTCCGGTGGCCGGTGTAGATCTGCTTCGGCCGGGCGATCTTCTGCTCCTTGTCCTGCACGAGCTCGAGCCACTGGGCCAGCCAGCCCGGCGTGCGCCCGATCGCGAACAGCACGGTGAACATCTCCGGCGGGAACTGGAACGCCTCGTAGATCAGGCCGGAGTAGAAGTCGACGTTCGGGTAGAGCTTGCGCGAGACGAAGTACTCGTCCTCCAACGCGATCTTCTCCAGCTCCATCGCGATCTCGAGGAGCGGGTTGACCCCGGTGACCTCGAAGACGTCGTCGCAGGCCTTCTTGATGATCTTCGCCCGGGGGTCGTAGTTCTTGTAGACGCGGTGACCGAAGCCCATCAGCCGCTCGTCGCCGTTCTTCACGCCCTCGATGAAGTCGGGGATGTTCTCCTTCTTGCCGACGCGGCGCAGCATCCGCAGCACGGCCTCGTTGGCGCCGCCGTGCAACGGGCCGTAGAGCGCCCCGATGCCGCCCGCGACGGCGGAGTACGGGTCGACCTGCGAGGAGCCGATCGAGCGGACGGCGCTGGTGGAGCAGTTCTGCTCGTGGTCGGCGTGCAGGATGAACAGCACGTCCAGCGCCCGGACCAGCCGCTCGTCCGCGGCGAAGCGATCCTCGCTCATCTTGAAGAGCATCGACAGGAAGTTCGCGGTGTAGCCCAGCTCGTTGTCGGGATAGACGAACGGCTTGCCCTGCGCATGCCGGAAGGACCAGGCGCCCAGGGTCGGCATCTTCGCGATCATCCGCACGATCTGGAGCTGGCGGATCTCGTCGTCGTCGATGTGCCGCGCGTCCGGGTAGAACGTCGACAGGGCGCCGACGGAGGCCATCAGCATGCCCATCGGGTGGGCGTCGTACCGGAAGCCCTCCATGAAGCTCTTGACGTTCTCGTGGACGAACGTGTGGTAGGTGATGTCGTGCACCCAGGTCTCGTACTGGGTCTTCGTCGGCAGCTCACCGTGCACCAGCAGATAGGCCACCTCGAGGAAGGTGGACTTCTCGGCCAGCTGCTCGATCGGGTAGCCGCGGTACTCGAGGATCCCCTCGTCGCCGTCGATGAACGTGACGCTGCTCTTGCACGAAGCCGTGTTGACGAAGCCGGGGTCGTACACGGCGAGGGCAGTGCCGTCGTCGTCCTTGATCTTGCCGAGGTCTGCGCCCTTGACGGCGCCGTTCTCGATCGGTACGTCGTACTCCTGGCCGGTGCGGTTGTCGCGGACGGAAAGGGAGTCAGTCACGCTGCCAACCTACTTCGGGGTCTCCTCGAGAGCGAATCTCAGCGAGGACGTGCGGACGCGGTGAAAGCCGTGGCGAACGACCGGAGCGGGACCCACCGAGCTCGCTCGCGAGCGCCGCCGAGCTCACCCGAGAACCCAGAACTCCTTGAACGGCGTGGTGATGTGCCAGGTCGTCTCCCGCCCCGCGGGCAGGGACGCGAGGTCGCCCGGACGCAGATGGAGCGTGGGCCCGCCGTCGACCTCGATGGTGACCTCGCCCTCGAGCACGTGGATCGTCTCGCGCCGCGGCGGCGTCCACTGCTGCGGTCCGTCGACGGTGAGGAATCGGGTCAGGCCGGCCCACACGCCGTCGGCGTTCACGAGCTCGTGCATCTCGCTGCCGGGCACGTCGGGATCCGGCTCCCACTGGTCGGGATCGATGCTCGAGACGTGTACGTCGGTCATGGCTGCGGTCCTTTCCTGGTCAAGCCCCGCACCGGGCACCGGCCCCGGTGGTCCATCCTGGCACGCGGGGGCCGCCACGCCTCGGCCCGGCACTCACCACGAATTGGTGGCTGACCTGCGCACCCGGTAGATTGTGCGGTCGCGACTCCTGCCGTGCCCCGACTACGTCGGTCGAGGTGCAGACCCGGACGAAGACGAGCCGGGCAGTGTTCGTCAGAGGTCGTGGCAGCATCCCGGTGGGCGACCGTCCGCCGGACCAACGAACGAGTGAGGCAGACGCACGTGCGTACGTACAGCCCGAAGCCCGGCGACGTCCAGCGCGAGTGGCACGTCATCGACGCCACCGACATCGTCCTCGGCAAGCTCGCCGTCCAGGCGGCCAACCTCCTGCGCGGCAAGCACAAGCCGACCTTCGCCCCGCACATGGACATGGGTGACTTCGTGATCGTCATCAACGCGGAGAAGGTCGCCCTGACCGGCGACAAGCTGAACAGCAAGCTCCTCTACCGCCACTCCGGCTACCCGGGCGGCCTCACCGCCGTCCCCGTGGGACAGCAGCTGGAGAAGGACGCCCGCAAGGTCGTCGAGAAGGCCGTGTGGGGGATGCTGCCCAAGAACAAGCTCGGCCGCCAGCTGCTCAAGAAGCTCAAGGTCTACTCCGGCCCGACGCACCCGCACCAGGCCCAACAGGCCAAGCCGTTCGAGATCACGCAGGTCTCGCAGTGACCCCGCCGACGACAGAGCAGACAAGCGAAGGAACTCCTGTGGCTGACGACACCACCACCCCCGACGGCACGACCGACGCGACCGCCGACGGCGCCGAGACCGAGGCGTTCACGACCGACGAGCAGGGCGTGGCGTACACGTCGGAGAGCGTCCCGGCGGTCGACCCGGCGCGCCCCGCCACCATCGCTCCGGCCGCCGCGACCGGCCGCCGCAAGGAAGCCGTCGCCCGCGTCCGGATCGTGCCCGGAACCGGCGTGTGGACCATCAACGGTCGTCGGCTGGACTCCTACTTCCCGAACAAGCTGCACCAACAGGTCGTCAACGAGCCCTTCGCGGCGCTCCAGCTCGACGGCCGCTTCGACGTGATCGCCCGCATCCACGGCGGCGGCATCACCGGACAGGCCGGCGCTCTCCGGCTCGGCGTGGCCCGGGCGCTGAACGCGATCGACGTCGAGGCCAACCGCCCGACGCTCAAGCGGGCCGGACTGCTCACCCGCGACGCGCGCGTGATCGAGCGCAAGAAGGCCGGCCTGAAGAAGGCACGCAAGGCTCCCCAGTTCAGCAAGCGCTGACGGTTGGCCTCTGCGAGACCCTGCGATGATCGGGCCATGACGCAGCGGATCTTCGGCACCGACGGGGCCCGTGGGCTGGCCAACGGCGAGATCACCGCCGAGCTCGCGGTCGACCTCGGGGTCGCGGCCGCCCGCGTGCTGGTCGACCACGGTGCGTTCTCCGGACAGCGTCCGGTTGCCGTGGTCGGTCGCGACACCAGGATCTCGGGGCAGTTCCTCGAGCACGCGGTCGTCGCCGGTCTGGCCTCGGCGGGCGTCGACGTGATCCGGCTGCGCGTGCTCCCGACGCCCGGCGTCGCCTACCTGACCGACGCGCTCGGCGCCGACGTGGGCGTGGTGATCAGCGCGTCGCACAACCCGATGCCCGACAACGGCATCAAGTTCCTCGCCCGCGGCGGGGTGAAGCTCGACGATGCCCTCGAGCGGGAGATCGAGGCCCATGTCGGCGAGCCGTGGGACCGCCCTGTCGGCGGGGACGTCGGCCGCGTCACGCCGTACGCCCGCTCGATCGAGGAGTACGCCGACCACCTCGTCGCGACGCTCGACCAGCCGTTGTCCGCGATCCGGGTCGTGCTCGACTGCGCGAACGGCGCCGCGTCGGACGTGGGGCCACACACCCTCCGGGCCGCTGGCGCCGACGTGATCGCCCTCAACGACGATCCCGACGGCCTCAACATCAACGAGCGGTGCGGGTCGACGCATCTCGAGGGTCTCGGCAAGGCCGTGCTCGCGCGCGGAGCGGACGTCGGGTTCGCCCTCGACGGCGACGCGGACCGGTGCCTCGCGGTCGACCACACCGGCGCGACGGTCGACGGTGACCAGCTGATGGCCATGCTCGCGCTCGACCTCCACGAGACCGGACGCCTCGCGCACGAGACCGTGGTCGCCACCGTGATGAGCAACCTCGGCTTCGTCCAGGCCATGGGCAGGGCCGGCATCACCGTGCACCAGACCGCCGTCGGCGACCGCTACGTGCTCGAGGCGATGCGCGACGGCGGGTACAACCTCGGCGGCGAGCAGTCCGGTCACATCATCATGCGCGAGCACGCCACCACCGGTGACGGCATCCTGACGGCCCTCCAGGTCCTGCAGCGGATGTCGCGCACGGCCTCCTCCCTGCGAGACCTCGCCTCGGTCGTCACCCGTCTGCCGCAGGTGCTGGTCAACGTGCCGGGGGTCGACAAGGACCGCACCGACGACGCCGAGCTCGCCGCCGCGGTGGCGGTCGAGCAGGACAAGCTCGGCGACACCGGCCGGGTCCTGCTCCGCCCGTCGGGCACCGAGCCGCTGGTACGCGTCATGGTCGAGGCCGCGTCGTCCGAGGAGGCCACGGCCGTCGCCGAGCGCCTCGCGGACGTCGTACGTCGCCGGTTGGCCCTCTGACCGAAAACGTGGTGCCCGAACACATCTCGGGCGCCTACCGTGCTCGGATGGTCGAACCCTCCGGCCGGCCGCCGGGCCACGTCGCGGGCAGGCTCGCTGTCCGCGACGTCGACACGAGCGACGAAGGCCAGCTGCGCGGGTGGTACGACGTGTGGCGCGCCGGCCAAACCCACCGACGGCCCGACCTGATCCCGTCGTGGGAGGCCGCCGGACGAGCGCTCTCGACGGCGCCGCCGGGGTTCGAGCTGCAGCTGTTCGGAGTCTTCGACGCCGACACCCCCGTCGGAGTGAGCCTGGTCAACCTGCCGCTGGACGACAACCCGACCGTGGTCTACGCCGACGTGATGGCCCATCCCGACCACCGCCGGCGCGGCGTCGGCACCGCGGTCCTGGAGGAGCTCGAGCGTCGCGCGCGAGTGGCGGGGCGCGAGCGCGTGCTGACCGAGGTCTTCCAGACTCCGGCCGGGGACGGTGGAGGCTGCGCCTTCGCCGAGGCACGGGGCTACGTCGCGGCCAACCGCGAGGGCGTCAAGGCGATCGACCTCGCCGCGTCCGAGCCTCGATGGCGCGAGCTGGAGGAGCAGGTCGCAGCAGCCCTCGGCGACTACCGGGTCGTCAGCTGGCGCGACCGGTGCCCGGAGGAGTACGTCGACTCGTTCGGCGCGGCGCAGAGCCGTGTCATGAGCCTGATCCCGCAAGGTGACCTCGACCTGGAGGACCGGGACTGGACCGTCGAGCGGGTGCGAGCGGCGGAGGAGCGACGCGTCCAGGTCGGGCTCGCGACGTTCGAGTCGGTGGCGGTGGCTCCCGACGGGACGGTCGTCGGCCTGACCGGGGTCCGGGTGAGCACGCACGACCCGCGCACCGCCCACATCGGCGTCACCATGGTGCTGCCCGAGCATCGCGGCCACCGGCTCGGGCTCGCCATCAAGCTCGCCAGCCATCGCGCCCTCCGCGCGGCGGTCCCGCAGTGTCGACTGGTCACAACCAGCAACGCCGAGGTGAACGCGCACATGAACGCGATCAACGAGGCGATGGGCTACCGGCTCGTCGAGACCCTCGTCGAGTACCACAAGCGACTCTGACCCCGGTGGCGGCGCACCACCCGCGACCCACCGACGTACCCGGTCGTCGGTCCCGTCACGCCGGCGAGAATTCACGGGTTTAGGTCGCTCCGGAGCGGGTAGGACTTCGACATCTCGGGCGTCCCGGTCGCGTCTCCCCCGTGCGCGTCCTGGTGTCGCCCCGCCGTTCCTCACCGGGTGTCGGACGGCGGGGCGCCGACGCCTCTCCGGCCGCCCGGAGTCGTCACGGGAGGTTCCGGGCCGGGAGTCCTGGGGGCACCCGGCCAGGATCCTCCACGGACGATGACACCCAGGGGTGCCGCGACGTAGGTTCGAGTCCTCAGCCTCTCCGGGGACCGAGGCTGACCGTCTGCCGGTGACCCCATGCTCCGGCAGGCGGCGACGTCTGGTCGTGAGAGCCGGACCGATGCCCGCCGGGGTTGGAGCGCCGGCGGGCGTTGTCATGCCCCGAGAGGCTCCACCGTCGCCGTCTTGGTCGTTCACCGGGCCGCTCACGGCACCTGCCGGGGAACCGTCGTTCCGGGATGACCCGGCGGACGTGGGCGCCGGGAACGCGGTGACGGCGCCCCGACACCGGTTCCACGGTCGTCGTCGGTCCAACGCTCCGACATGGGGACGCTACGACACGGGCGGCCGGTGACCTGCCGGGATCTCTGCACCCTGCGCGAGCGAGGCGTGCCGGGCCGCGCTGGTGCAGACTCGTCGGGTGGGTGGTGGGAGGGACCGCCCGACAGAGCCGCCGTGCGCGGTCATCCCGGGGGCCGGCGTGGTGGAGGAGCGCTGACGCGCACGTTCATGAGGAGTGAGATGGGCAAGGACTGGTCCACGTGGTACACGGTGCTGGTGCTCCTCACCGCTCTCGTCGCACTCGGTGAGATCGCCTGGTTCCTGTGGGGGGACGACGACCGGGTCGTCTTGCTGGCGGGGCTGATCGGGGCGGCTGCGGTGTTCTGGGCGACGTGGGGACCGGGCACCCGCTACTGCTGCTCGTGAGAGGCACTGGTGCCGAGTGCCGATCCCGGCCTGCGTCTCGAGGTGGGCCGCCGCGCTCGACGGCACCGGCGCCTCACAGTCGCCGGGCCTGGTAGGCCGAGCTCATCTCCTTCAGGCGCGCGTGGGCCCCGGCGTATGCGTCGAGACGGGGCAGGTACTGCTTCCGGATCTTGGCGACCACGGTGTAGTTGGGGTCGCAGACGTTGGCGATGGGTGACTCGCAGGCCTGGGTGACCAGCTGGTAGGAGTCGAGCGGGTCGAGGCCGCACTCCTCGCCGATCCAGGTGACCAGGTCGTGCTGCGCGATTCGGAACGCGTCCTCGAGCGGTCGGGCCGAGCCGGTGCTCATCAGGTGGTCGTCGGACTCGAGTCGCGGCCACGGCGTCGGCACGCCCTTGATCACGTCGACGATGACGGTGGTGTCCATCGCCGCTTCGACGGCGACCCCGCAGGTCTCGCCCTCACCCTGACGGCAGTGACCGTCACCCAGCGCGAACAGGGCGCCCTCGACGTTCACGCCGAGGAAGCAGGTGACGCCGGCCCGCATCTCGGGGGTGTCCATGTTGCCGCCATGGGCGTCGGGCACGAGCGACGAGCGGGCCTCGAAGCTGGCGGGAGCGACGCCGACGGTGCCGTGCATGGGATCGAGCGGGAGCTCCACCTCGTCGTCGGTACGTCGCGCGCGGAACGTCACCGTCCGACCGACGGTGTCCACGTCGTACAGCCACACCAGCTCCTCCAGCGGCTCCTGGAGGCCGGCCGTGACGTGGGTCGTGGTGAGCGCCCCGAACAGCGGGATCGTGCTCGACGCCGCCCAGTCCCGCGACGGCTCGATCGAGACGAAGTGGACCGCGAGGGTGTCGCCGGGCTCGGCGCCTTCGACGTGGAACGGGCCGGTCAGGGGGTTCACGAACGGGAAGTCGATCACCCTCGAGACCAGGTCGTCGGTGGTGCGGACCTTGCCGGCGAACGCGTCCTCCGTCCACAGCTCGAGCACCGTGCCGGGCGTGACCCGGCGCACCGGCGCGACGCCGCCGAACGTCCAGGACAGCTCGTCGGCGCCGGGCGTGTAGCTCAGGACATCCACGGTCAGTCCTCGTCGAAGACGCGCTTGGTCTCCAGGATCCGTCGCGGGTCCCGAGCGTTGAGCCACAGCAGGTAGGCGATGCCGATCACCATCCAGATCGCGGCGATCGGACCGGCGTACCACAGGGGTCGCGGCAGGCTGGTGATGAAGCTGAAGGCCGGGATCCCGGCACCGGCGAAGAACGCCGGAATGAAGGCCAGCGCGCCGAGGATCGGCAGGATCGCGTGCCGGAGGACGTTGAACTCGTCGCGCCGGAAGCGGAGGAAGTACATCAGGCAGGCGATGTTCAGCAGGATGTACATCGGCGCGAAGATGTCGACCAGGATCGTTGCGGTCAGCGCGAACCCGGTGACCGGGTCGTAGTAGAAGCCGAGGAACAGCGCCACCGCCAGCGAGACCACCAGCTGCGCAAGCAGGGGCACCACCGGGGAGCCGAACGGGTTCAGCCGGCCGAGCCCGTCGGGGAGCAGCCGGATCCGGCCCATCGCGAACATCGTCCGGGTGGAGGAGTTGTTGGCGGCGTTCTGGTTGGCGATGATCGAGTTGACCAGGGCCAGGAACACCAGCAGGAAGCCCAAGCCACCCCACGCGTCGCGGGCGAGCACGTTCTGCCACGGGTTGCTGTCGTTCGCGGTGAAGTTGATCATGTTGGCCGGGCCGAACGAGACGGCGCTGGCGTAGGTGTTGAGTATGTAGAACAGGCCGATGCCGAGGCACGCGAGGATGATCGCCAGCGGGATCGTGCGCCGCGGCTCATGCGCCTCCTCGGCGATCGGGGCCGCCTGCTCGAACCCGATGAACGCCAGGATCGTGAACACCGACCCGGCGATGACGCCCGACCACCCGTTGTAGTCCGGGTTGTTGGCGTAGTGCGTGCCGAAGACCTGGAGCGTGTTGTCGCTGCCGGCCTGCACGATCAGGGTCAGCGAGATGCCGACGAACACCAGGATCTCGAAGGCGCCGAGCAGCACGCCCACCCTCGTGGAGGCCGTGATGCCGCGGTAGCCCAGCGCAAAGATGAGGAGGCAGACCAGGACCGTCCAGATCCACCAGGTGTCGTTCGACCAGCCCCACTCCTGGTTCAGGGTGCCGGCGACGACGAAGCCCATCTGCAGGGCCAGGAACGGGCCGCCGACGATGACGCCGAGCAGGAACCCCCACGCGACCAGGAAGCCGACCTTCGGGTGGATGCCGTGGCTGACGAAGGTGTAGAAGGAGCCTGCGGACGGCAGGTGTCGCGACAGCTGACCGATCGAGTTGGCGGCGAAGAGGCACGCGACCAGGGCCAGGATCACCGCCAGGGGAGCGGCCCCGCCGGCGTAGGAGATGCCGAGCGGGATCGAGAGCGCCGTCGCGATGGCAGGTGCCATGAACGTGATCGACTGGAAGAGGACGCCGCTGAAGCTCACCGCGCCGCGCTTCAGCGCGGGCGATCCTCCGGTGTCGGCAGTGGGTACGTCGGTCGCCATCGCCATGCTCCTCAGGCTCGGGGATGCTCGGAGAAACCGACCCAATCTAGGACCGCGGCGGGCCCGGGGACAACGACACTCGTCACCGAAGCGCGAGACCACCCGCGGCCGGGCGCGGTCCTGGGTACGCAGGCCGAACTGACGGAGGTCTGGCCGTCGGCCGCGAGATCAGTCGCGACCGACCGCCCGGCGCAGCGCCGTGTGCGAGGCGATCAGGGCCCGCCGTTCCCGGGTCAGCAGCGGGTCGTCGAGGCCGCAGCCCCTCGCGACCCATGCGTCGGAGTGGTCCATCGCCTCGACCCGGAATCGGGCCGCGTCGCGCACCTCGTCCGCGGGCGCGTCGTACACATAGGAGTAGAGGTCGACCAGTGCCTGCACGAGGTCCACCTCCGAGACGTTCGGATCGTGCTGGCGCGCGCGGTGCAACCGCCACCACTCGACCTCGAGCCGCGCTGCCTGCACCGGGTCGAGCGAGAGGCCCAGGTGTCGGGTGACCATCGTGTAGAAGCGCTGCATCGAGGCACGGGCACCGTCCGGGTCGTTGTCCGGGTACGGCGCCCACAGCTGGTTGGCGCGGAGCACGTGGTAGGCACCGATCAGGGTGCGCAGCGGATCGAAGCCGAAGCCCGTGCGCACCATGCCGACGGCCGCGCGCAGGAAGGTGCCCCAGTCATGTCGGTAGTACGACGCCCACGCGGTGGTCTCCTGCTGCCCGAGCCGCACCGGGTCGAACGACCGAGGGTCCCAGTCGGGCCTCCAGGCGCCCATGGCACCTCCTCAGAGCTTCCGTAGCCGCACGTACTGCACCGAGTGGTCCCGAGCCTTGCGCAGGACCAGGGTGGCCCGCGACCTGGTCGGTTCGATGTTCTGCTCGAGGTTGGGCCCGTTGATGGAGTCCCAGATGCTCTCCGCGGTCGCGGTCGCCTCGTCGGCGGACAGGGCGGCGTAGCGACGGAAGTACGACGCCGGGTCGGCGAAGGCGGTCTGCCGCAGCCGCAGGAACCGGTCGACGTACCACTGCCGGATGTCGGCGGTGGCCGCGTCGACGTAGATGCCGAAGTCGAAGAAGTCGCTCAGCGCGAGGCCGGCCCGGCCGTCCTCGGTCACCCGCGCCGGCTGCAGGACGTTCAGCCCCTCCAGGATCACGATGTCGGGACGCCGGACGACGACACGCTCGTCGGGCACCACGTCGTACACGAGGTGGGAGTACGTCGGGGCCTCGACCTCGTCCTTGCCGGACTTGATGTCGACCACGAACCGCAGCAGGGCCCGCCGGTCGTAGGACTCGGGGAACCCCTTGCGCTGCAGGAGACCGCGGCGCTCCAGCTCCGCGTTGGGATGGAGGAAGCCGTCGGTCGTCACCAGGGCGACGTGCGGATGCTCGTCCCAGTGCCCCAGCATCTGCTGGAGCACGCGAGCGGTCGTGGACTTGCCGACCGCGACCGAGCCGGCCAGTCCGATCACGAACGGGGTGCGCGGGGGCTGCGGCTGGTGGAGGAACTCCTCCTGCTTGCGGTGCAGCCGCCGGGCGGCCTTCACCCGCAGACTCAGCAGCCGTGAGAGCGGGAGATAGACCTCCCGGACCTCGTCGAGGTCCAGCTCGTCGCCGAGGCCGCGGAGCTTCGAGATCTCCTCGGCCGACAGCGGCTGGTCGACGTGCTCTCCGAGCGCGGCCCAGGCGTCGCGGTCGAGCTCGACGTACGGCGAGGACTCGCCGTTCGCTCCCCTGGGGGCTCCGTTGGGCATGGCGCGCATTCTGGCAGCCCGGCTCGCGTCGGCCTGCTCGCGGGCCGCCGTCGGTGGGCCTCCGCTATACCCAATTACATCGATTGACCATGGACCTGCGCGGTGCAAGGGTGCGAGACGGTCCGATCCGGGTCCCACCGGGCCGCGAGCCGGGCCATCTCCAGCACGCTCCATCACCAGCGAGGAGTCCTGTCAGTGAAGAAATCCCCACTCTCGGTGAGGCTCGGCGCGGCCTGTGTGGCCATTGCCGCGATCGGCGCCAGCGGCGTCGGCGCTGCTTCACCTGCCGGCGCGGCGGGCGTCAAGCCCCACCGCATCACGGTGGATCCGCTGATCCACAAGGTGAACATCAACCCGAACAAGGTCACGTTCTCGTGCCAGTCGAACCCCATCGACTTCTCCAACGGGGCCCCGCGCTGCTACCAGCCGAGCCAGATCCAGAGGGCCTACAACGTCACCCCGCTGCTCAGGGACGGCAAGGACGGCCGGGGGCGGACGATCGTGATCGTCGACGCCTACGACCAGCCGTACATCCGCACCGACCTGAACATCTTCAACCGGACCTTCGACCTGAAGAAGGCCAACTTCCGCAAGGTCGCTCCTCAGGGTGTGCCCGCGTTCGACATCAACGACCCCAACCAGGTCGGCTGGGCCGAGGAGACCACCCTCGACGTGCTCTGGGCCCACGCGATCGCACCCGGCGCCAAGATCGTGCTGGTCCAGGCCAAGAGCAACCAGGACGCTGACATCCTCGCAGCCACCCAGTTCGCCATCGCCCACCACCTCGGTGACGTCCTCTCGCAGAGCTTCGGCGAGGCCGAGCAGTGCGTCGACCCGGCGATCGCCCGGGCGCAGCACCAGATGTTCGTCAAGGCCAAGAACCAGCACTGGACGGTGTTCGCCTCGTCGGGCGACTCGGGCGCGGCCCAGCCAGACTGCACGAACGACGGTGCCGTGCTGTCGGCGAGCACCCCCGCCTCCGACCCGTTGGTGACGGGTGTCGGCGGGACGACGCTCAACGCGGACGGAGTGACCGGCGTCTACCAGGGCGAGACCGCGTGGACCGAGGTCTTCGGCTGCAACCCGCCGGCGGTCGACCCGAGCGACGTGAACTGCAGCGGTGGCGGCTTCAGCACCCTGTTCCCGAAGCCGGACTTCCAGGACGGCCTGGTGCCGGGATCGGCTCGGGGTGTGCCGGACGTCTCGTACAACGCGGGCGTCAACGGCGGTGTGCTCACGCACTGCGCCGTGTGCAACGTGACCATCGGGCTCGCGCCGAACGACCCGACGTTCTTCCTCTTCGGAGGCACGAGCGCGGGGACGCCGCAGTGGTCGGCCATCGCGGCGATCGCCGACCAGGTGGCACACCACCGGATCGGTGACATCAACCCGACGCTGTACCGCCTCGCCCGGAACCCGTCGTCGTACGCCGCGAGCTTCCACGACGTGACGACGGGCAACAACGACGTCGCCGAGCTCGGCGGATTCGGCTACCAGGCCGGACCCGGCTGGGACCCGGTGACGGGCCTCGGCACGCCGAACGCCGCGCACCTGGTGCGGCGACTGGCCCACTGAGTCACACCAGACACGGCGGGGCCGGCCACCAGCGGGTGGCCGGCCCCGCCCGCCATGTCCGGGCAACCGCCCTCCGGCCGTAGACTCCCGCCCATGTGCGGCATCGTGGGGTACGTCGGCGAGAAGAGCGCCCAGGACGTCGTCATCGAGGGCCTGCGGCGCCTGGAGTACCGCGGCTACGACTCGGCGGGGATCGCGCTGGTCGCCGACGGTCGCATCGCCTGGGCGAAGAAGGCGGGCAAGCTGGCCAACCTCGAGAAGCAGCTGGTGGAGGTCCCGCTGCAGGGCTCCAGCACGGGGATCGGGCACACCCGATGGGCCACCCACGGGGCACCCAACGACACCAACGCCCACCCGCACCTCGGCGACCACGCCCGCGTCGCGCTGGTGCACAACGGGATCATCGAGAACTTCGCCGAGCTCCGGGCCGAGGTGCTGGCGGCCGGCGACGAGCTCCGTTCGGAGACCGACACCGAGATCGCCGCGCACCTGATCGAGACCGCGCTGGCCGACGGGAGCACGCTCACGGAGGCGATGCGGCGGGTCTGCTCGCGGCTCGAAGGTGCGTTCACACTGGTGGCGGTGGACGCCGAGGACCCGTCGCGGGTCGTGGCGGCGCGCCGCAACTCCCCGCTGGTGGTGGGGATCGGCGAGGGCGAGAACTTCATCGGCTCGGACGTCGCGGCGTTCATCGAGCACACGCGCGAGGCGCTGGAGCTCGGCCAGGACCAGATCGTCACCATCACCCGCGGGGGCGTCGAGGTGATCGGCTTCGACGGCACGCCGGCCGAGGGCACGCGCTACCACGTCGACTGGGATCTCTCCGCGGCCGAGAAGGACGGCTTCGACTGGTTCATGCGCAAGGAGATCTTCGAGCAGCCACGGGCCATCGCCGATGCGCTGCTCGGCCGCCACGACGCCTCCGGGCGGTTGCAGCTGGACGAGATCCGGATCTCCGAGCACGAGCTCCGCGAGGTCGACAAGATCATCATCATCGCCTGCGGGACGGCGTTCTACGCCGGGCTGGTGGCGAAGTATGCGATCGAGCACTGGACCCGCATCCCGTGCGAGGTCGAGCTCGCCCACGAGTTCCGCTACCGCGACCCGATCCTCACCCGCGCCACGCTGGTGGTCGCGATCAGCCAGTCCGGCGAGACGGCCGACACGCTGATGGCGATCCGCCACGCGCGGGAGCAGCGGTCGAAGGTGCTCGCGATCTGCAACACCAACGGGTCGACGATCCCGCGCGAGTCCGACGCGGTGATCTACACCCACGCCGGCCCGGAGATCGGGGTCGCGTCGACCAAGGGCTTCATCACGCAGATGGTGGCGGCGTACCTGCTCGGGCTCTACCTCGCGCAGGTTCGCGGCACGTCGTACGCCGACGAGATCGCGGCGGTGGTCGCTGAGCTGCGCGACATGCCCGACCACGTGCAACGGATCCTCGACGGTGCCGACGACCTCTACGCGCTGGCCGATGACCTGAAGGCCGCCCGCTCCGTGCTCTTCCTGGGTCGGCACGTCGGGTTCCCGATCGCGCTCGAGGGGGCCCTCAAGCTCAAGGAGCTCGCCTACCTGCATGCCGAGGGGTTTGCCGCCGGCGAGCTGAAGCACGGTCCGATCGCGCTGATCGAGCCGGGGCTGCCGGTGTTCTGCGTCGTGCCGCCCAGGGGGCGCGACCAGCTCCACGACAAGATGGTGAGCGCGATCCAGGAGATCCGGGCCCGCGGCGCGCGGACGATCGTGCTCGTCGAGGACGACGACGAGGGGATCGAGGAGTTCGCGGACACGGTCATCCGGCTGCCTCGGGTCTCCACGCTGCTTCAGCCGATCCCCGCCGTCGTGCCCCTCCAGCTGTTCGCGTGCGAGCTCGCGTCGCGGCTGGGCCACGACGTCGACCAGCCACGCAACCTGGCCAAGTCCGTCACGGTCGAGTAGGTCACGTGGCGGTCGTGGGCGTCGGCATCGACGTGGTCGACATCGCGCGCTTCGAGGACGCGCTGCGTCGTACGCCCGGGATGATCGAGCGGTTGTTCACCGCGACCGAGGCGAGGCGACCTCCGGCCTCGCTGGCCGCCCGCTTCGCGGCGAAGGAGGCCTTGGCCAAGGCGCTCGGCGCCCCCGGCAACCTGGACTGGCACGACGCCGAGGTGCTGTCGGAGTCGTCCGGCCGACCGCTCTTCTCGCTGACCGGGACCGTCGCCGCCCGCGCTGCCGAGCTGGACGCCGCCACCATCCACCTGTCGCTCTCGCACGACGCCGGCATCGCCTCGGCGGTGGTGGTGCTGGAGTCATGAGGTCGGCCCATACCGTCGACCAGGTCCGTGCGGCGGAGCAGGTGCTGATGGCGCAGGTGCCCGAGGGCGCGCTGATGCAGCGGGCCGCGGCCGGACTGGCATCCTCGGTCATCGGGCTGCTCGGTGGCGCATACGGGCGACGGGTGCTGCTGCTGGTCGGTCCGGGCGACAACGGTGGGGACGCGCTGTACGCCGGCGCGATGCTGGCTCGTCGGGGCGCCCGGGTCGAGGCGGTGGCCGTCGCGGACGCGGTGCACGAGGGCGGGCTCGCGGCCCTGCGCGCCGGCGGTGGTCGTCTGGTCGACCTCGGCGCACGCGGTGCCGCCGACGTGGTCCTGGACGGCATCGTCGGGATCGGCGGACGGCCGGGACTGCGGGACCGCGCGGCCGAGGCCGTGCGCGCCGTCGCCGGAGTGCCGATGGTGGCCGTCGACACGCCCAGCGGGGTCGACGTCGACACCGGACGGCTCGAGGGTGCGCACGTGACCGCCGACCTGACGGTCACGTTCGGCACCCACAAGGTCTGTCACCTGGTCGAGCCCGCCGCCTCGAAGTGTGGCGTCGTGCAGCTGATCGACATCGGGCTCGAGCTGCCGGAGGCCGCGGTCACGGCGCTGCAGAGCGACGAGGTGGCGGCGCTGCTGCCGCGCCCACACCCCGATGCGCAGAAGTACAGCCGCGGCGTCGTGGGCATCCGGGCCGGGTCCGAGCGCTATCCCGGCGCGGGTGTGCTGTCGACGTCCGGTGCGGCGTGCGGGCTGGTCGGGCTGGTCCGATACGCCGGCGGCGCGCCCGACGCGGTGCTCGCCGCCCATCCCGAGGTGGTCGTGGCGGAGGGCCGGGTGCAGGCGTGGGTCGTCGGCTCGGGCGGGGACGAGGGGGCGGCCGAGGCGCTCGCGGCGGCGCGGCGCGACGACGTACCCCTGGTCGTCGACGCAGACGCACTCCACCACCTCGATCGCCCGGTCGACCGACCGGCGCTGCTGACGCCGCACGCCGGTGAGCTGGCGGCGATGCTCGGCGTCGAGCGGACGGAGGTCGAGGCGGACCAGCTGGGATTCGCTCGTCGGGCTGCGTCGGAGTACGCCGCGACGGTTCTCCTCAAGGGCCACCACACGCTCGTCGCCGCCCCTGACGGACGGGTGCGGGTCACCACGACCGGGACGCCGTGGCTCGCCGTGGCCGGGGCGGGTGACGTGCTCGGCGGGCTCTGCGGCGCCCTGCTCGCCGCCGGTCTCACGCCGTACGACGCGGGCTCGGTCGGCTCGTGGCTCCACGGTGCGGCCGCGACGTACGCCGCCCAGGGCGGGCCGATCAGCGCCCCCGCCGTGGCCCGCGCCCTCCCGCAGGTGACCGCCGACCTGCTCCGACAGGCCGGATGAACCGTGTTCGCCAGGCGCCGGGATCGGGGCCTCCGTCGACCGAGTCGATCGGGACCGTCCCATCCGGCGGCCGGGCACCGGGGCGGGAGCCGAGGGGGTCGATGGAAGGATGGAGGGCATGAGCCCGGAGGTCCGTCGGCCCGAGATCGTGGTCGACCTGGACGCGATCCGGCGCAACGTCGGCATTCTCCGCGACCTGGTCGCGCCGGACGGGGCGGACGTGATGGTGGTGGTCAAGGCCGACGGGTACGGGCACGGCATGGTCGAGTCCGCGCGCGCGGCCCGGGCGGCCGGTGCGCCCTGGCTGGGCGTGGCGACCATCGAGGAGGCGGTCCGGCTCCGCGAGGCCGGTGACGCCGGCAGACTGCTCTGCTGGCTCACGATGCCGGGAGACGACTGGGCGGCGGCGATCGCGCGCGACGTCGACGTCACGGCGTACTCCGTCGCCGAGCTCGACGCGATCCGCGCGGCCATCGGCGGCGGCTCCAGCGGTCCGGCTCGGGTCCAGCTCAAGATCGACACCGGCCTGTCGCGCGGCGGGTCGACCAGGGATCTGTGGCCGGACGTGCTGGCCGCGGCTCGCGCTGGGGAGGCCGACGGGCTCTGGCGGATCACCGGCATCTGGTCGCACTTCGCCTGCAGCGACGAGCCCGAGCACCCCGCGAACGCCGCCCAGGAGCGCGAGTTCCGCGACGCGCTGGCCGGCGCCGAGGCCGCCGGACTCCGGCCCGAGGTCCGTCACCTGGCCAACTCGGCCGGGGCGATCCTGCGGCCGTCGAGCCGGTTCGACCTCGTGCGCTGCGGGATCGCGGCGTACGGCCTCGACCCGGCACCGGGCATCAGCCGCGACCTCGGCCTGGAGCCCGCGATGACCGTCACCGCGCCGCTCGCGCTGACCAAGGACGTCCACGCCGGCGGCGCGATCTCCTACGGCCACACGTGGACCGCGCCGTCCGAGACCCGGGTCGGGCTCGTCCCGCTCGGGTACGGCGACGGGGTGCCGCGACACGCGGGCAACACCGCCGAGGTCTGGGTCGAGGGCAAGCGCCGGCCCGTCCGTGGGCGCATCTGCATGGACCAGTTCGTCATCGACCTCGGCGACGACCGCCCCGCGGCCGGCGACGACGTGGTGCTGTTCGGCCCCGGCACGGCGGGCGAGCCGACCGCGGACGACTGGGCACGCGCCTGCGGCACCATCCACTACGAGATCGTCACCAGGATGGGCGGCCGGCTCCGCCGCCGCTACTCGGGAGACGCCCGGTGAGCACCACGCGCAAGGTCCTGTCGGTCGCCGCGGGCGCGGTCGGCGTGGCCGCGGCCGGGACGGCGTACCGCGTCGCTCGCCGCCGCCAGGTGATCAGCCGTCGCGGTGCCGGTGACCACACGCCGTTCGGCTCCCTGCGCTCGACCCCGGTCATGGTCGTCGCCGACGACGGCGTCGACCTCCACGTCGAGGTGGACGAGTACGTCGCCCAGGGACGCAGGGCGGCGACGCCGGAGATGACCGTCGTCTTCGTGCACGGGTACTCGCTCACCCTCGACTCCTGGCACTTCCAGCGCGCCGCCTATCGCGGCCTGGTGCGCACGGTGTTCTACGACCAGCGCTCCCACGGCCGCTCCGGACGGTCGACGCCGGGCCACGCCACGATGGAGCAGCTCGGCCGCGACCTGAAGACCGTTCTCGACACGGTCGTGCCACACGGCCCGATCGTGCTGGTGGGTCACTCGATGGGCGGGATGACGATCATCGCGCTCGCCGAGGAGCACCCCGAGCTGTTCGGCGACCGCGTCGTCGGCGTCGGGCTGATCTCGACCACGGCCGGTGGGCTCGAGCCCCACCGGATGCTGATGCCCGTGCTCCCGTCCACGGTCGGCGGGCAGGTCGCGCAGCGGCTCGTCGCGGTCCTGGCTCGCGGGCACCGGACCGTCGACGGACTACGCCGGCTGGGGCGCTCGGTGGCGATGGTCGCCACCGACGAGCTCGCCTTCGGCGGCGACGTACCGGAGTCCTACGTCGAGTTCGTCGACGAGATGCTGTCGTCGACGCCCTTCGAGGTGGTCGCGGAGTTCTTCCCGAACATCGCCTCGCTCGACAAGTTCGAGACCGTCAAGGCGCTCTCGGTCGTGCCGACCACGATCATCTGCGGTACCGACGACAAGCTCACCTCCATCGGCCACAGCCGCAAGCTGCACGCCCACATCGCCGGCTCGTCGCTGCTCGAGTGCGAGGGCGCGGGACACCTGGTGATCATGGAGCGGTACGACGACGTGAACGAGGAGCTCGACCGGCTGCTGTCGTCGGCGGGCGAGACGGTCGACCGACGATGACCACGATCCGCCTGGTCGGTCCCGAGGAGGCGCCGGCGGTGCTGGAGATCGTGCGCGCCGCCTTCTCGACGCGACCTGCGCTCCACCCGCCCGCCGACGCACTCGGTGAGACCGAGGAGTCGATCGCGGCGGCCTTGGAGAACGGCGGCCTGCTCGCGTCGTACGACGACGGCCGCGACGTGGGCGCGCTGGTCCTCGACCCCCAGGGACCCACCCTGTGGCTACGACGGGTGGGCGTGCTGCCCGAGGTGCGTGACCACGGGGTCGCCACCGCGCTGGTGTCCGAGGCGATGGCGCGCGCCGAGGGGTACGACGAGCTCGCGGTGCTGGCGCGCGAGGAGCTGCCGGCGACCAGCAGGTTCTGGCGTGAGCACGGGTTCGTCCCGGTCGGCGGCACCTCACCGTACGTCGAGCTGCGCCGCCCGGCCCCGCGGTCGTACGACGCGCCGGACGCAGCGTCGATGCGGGCGCTCGGCGCCGCGCTCGCCACGAGCCTGCGGGCCGGCGACGTCGTCGTGCTCTCGGGGGAGCTCGGTGCGGGTAAGACGACGTTCGCCCAGGGGCTGGGCGCGGGTCTCGGCGTGCGCGGCGACGTCACCTCGCCGACGTTCGTGATCTCGCGCGTGCACCCGTCGCTCGGCGCCGGACCGCCCCTGGTGCACGTCGACGCCTACCGGCTCGGCGGCGTCGCCGAGCTCGACGACCTCGACCTCGACACCTCGCTCGACGAGGCGGTCACGATCGTCGAGTGGGGCGAGGGCATCGCCGAGGGACTCGCCGACGACCGCGTGGAGGTACGGATCGAACGGGCCGTCGCCGACGAGCAGAGCGGTGACCTGGATCCGCGGCGCGTGCGGATCGCACCGGTCGGCACCCGGTGGCTCGGGGTCCCGGTGCCCAGCGCCGGAGCTTCAGTCCGCGAGTAGCCCCATCGCCTCGGCGAGCATGATCACGTCCGCGTGCTCGCGGTCGTGGACCCGCACCCACGCGGCCGCCTGCGCGACGGGGAGCCGGACCACCTCCACGACGGACTCGCCGTCCGCGGGGTTCGTGGGTGGGCCGGTCACCTCGACGCGCGCGACGACGTACGCCCAGGCGGCGACCGGATGGCTGAGGTGTGCCTGGTGGGGATCGGCGTTGCGCGACGTCGCCCGGTGGAAGACGAACACGGGACCCGGGTCGCCGAGCACGGTGCAGCCCGCTTCCTCGCGCAGCTCGCGCCGGCACAGCGCGTCCAGGGTCTCGCCCGGCTCGCGTCGACCGCCCGGAAGGAACCGCCACTCCTCGACCGACCGGCACACCACGACGTACCCCTCCGGGTCGACCGCGACCGCGTGGAGGCGGGCCACCTGCTCGTCGGGAGGCTCGCCCAGGCAGAGCTCGAGGTCGGCGTTCGCGTACTCCTCGAACCTGGGCCGGAACAGCTCCGGGAACCTCCCCGCCCAGTTCTCACCCACGAGCCGACCCTAGGCCGACCCGATGCCGGCCCGATGCCGGCCCGATGCCGGCCCGATGCCGGGGAGCGTGCCAGGCTGGCGGCATGTTCGTGGTGGCACATGTCAGCGACACGCACTTCGGCAACGACGTCCAGGACCCGGCCGACCGCGCGTCCGCCGTGATGGAGCACCTGCTCGCGATGAAGCCGCGCGCCGACCTGCTGGTGCTCAGCGGCGATGTCGCCGACCACGGGCTCGCGCACGAGTACGCCGCGGCCCGCGCCTGGCTCGACCGCTGGCCCGGCCCGGTGGCGGTCTGCCCCGGAAACCACGACGTCCGGTCCGCGTTCGTCGAGGGCCTCGGCGTTCCGGCGCGGTCGGTGGTCGAGGCCGGCGGCCACCGGTTCGTCCTGCTCGACTCGCTGATCGACGCGGTGGCCGGCGAACGGGTGGACGAGGGCCGGCTCGGAGACGAGCAGCTGGCATGGCTCGACTCCCGGTTGGGCGAGTCCGAGGCACCCTCGTTCGTGTGCCTGCACCACCCGCCCACGACCATCGGGCTGGAGCTGATGGACCCGATCCGGCTGGTCGACGGCGACGCACTGGCCACGGTCATCGGCGCCCATCCGCACGTCGTCGCGACCCTGGTCGGTCACGCGCACACCATGAGCGTCACGACGTACGCCGGGCGCCCGCTGCTGGTCGGCGGCGGCGTCGTCTCCACGGTCACCGCGGACGCCGAGGACCTGGCCACGGTCTGGTACGACGCCCCGCCGAGCCTGGCGCTCCACCTCGTCGACCCCGACCGACGGATCACCACCCATTGGCGGGCACTGCCGCCTCAGTAACCTCGAACCCGTGCTCCTCGCGTTCGACACGGCCACGCCGTACGTGACCGTCGCCCTCCACGACGGTGAGGACGTCGTCGCCGAGCGTCGGTCCGAGCAGCGGATGCGGCACGGCGAGCAGCTGGCCCCCTTGATCGAGGAGGTGATGGGCGACGTCGGCATCGTGCGGCAGGACCTGACCGCGATCGCGGTCGGGGTCGGACCCGGACCGTTCACGGGCCTGCGCGTGGGTCTGGTCACGGCACGGACCCTCGCGTTCGTCCTCGAGATCCCGGTGTACGGCGTGTGCTCGCTCGATGTCGTCGCGCTCGAGGCCGCGCAGGACGCACCGGTCGGAGGCAAGCTCACCGTGGCCACGGACGCGCGGCGCAAGGAGGTCTACCTCGCGACGTACGACGACCAGGGCCGCCGGCTCGGCGGCCCCGACGTCGTCCGGCCCCACGACGCGGCGACCGAGGGCCCCGTGGCAGGTGAAGGGGCGCTGCTGTATCCCGAGGCGTTCCCCGACGCCCGTGACCCCCTCCTGCCGAGCGCGGGCTGGCTGGCCCGGGCCGTCGTCGCCGAGCTCGCCGAGCTCCACGATCCCGAACCGATGTACCTGCGCCGACCCGACGCGGTGGCTCCCGGTGCGCCCAAGCGGGTCTCGTGATCAGGCCGGCGGAGGCGGAGGACGGGCCGGCGATCGCGGCGCTGGAGCGCGCCGCGTTCGGCTCGGACGCCTGGTCCGACGCGTTGGTGTCCGAGGGCCTCGGTGGCCAGGTCCCCGGCGCGCTGTACCTGGTGGCGACCGGATCGTCGCGCGGCTCCAGCGAGATCGTGGTCGGCTACGCGGCGGCGAGCCTCTTCGCCGACGTGTCGGAGCTGCAGCGCATCGCGGTCGAGAGCACCGAGCGCCGTACCGGCGTCGCCAGCGCGCTCCTCCGGCGGATCGAGGAGGAGGCGCGGCTGCGGTACTCCGAGCGGCTGCTGCTCGAGGTGCGCGAGGACAACGCGGCTGCCTGCGCGTTCTACGCCGCACGGGGCTTCCGGGAGCTCGATCGGCGTCCGCGCTACTACGCCGACGGCACCACGGCCGTCGTCCTCGCCAAGGAGCTGGACCGATGACCGACGAGCCCCTGGTGCTCGGCATCGAGACGTCGTGCGACGAGACCGGTGTCGGGATCGTGCGCGGCCACACGCTCCTCGCCGACGCCGTGGCCAGCAGCGTGGAGGAGCATGCCCGCTTCGGTGGCGTCGTGCCCGAGGTCGCGAGCCGGGCCCACCTCGAGGCGATGGTGCCGACCATCGAGCGGGCCTGCGCGACCGCCGGCATCAGGCTCTACGACGTCGACGCCATCGCCGTCACCAGCGGCCCGGGCCTCGCCGGCGCGCTGCTCGTCGGGGTGGCGGCGGCCAAGGCGCTGGCGATCGGGCTCGGCAAGCCGATCTACGGCGTGAACCACCTCGCCGCCCACGTGGCCGTCGACCAGCTGGAGCACGGCGCTCTCCCCGAGCCGTGCCTGGCGATGCTGGTCAGCGGTGGCCACTCCAGCCTGCTGCGGGTCGAGGACGTCACGACCGGGGTCGCACCGCTCGGCTCGACCATCGACGACGCGGCCGGCGAGGCCTTCGACAAGGTCGCCAGGCTGCTCGGCCTCCCGTTCCCGGGTGGTCCGCACATCGACCGCGCGGCGAGCCGGGGTCAGGTGACGATCGACTTCCCGCGTGGGCTGACGAGCCGTCGGGACCTCGAACGGCACCGGTTCGACTTCTCGTTCTCCGGCCTCAAGACCGCCGTCGCGCGTTGGGTGGAGACCCAGCAGCGGGACGGTGTGGCCATCGAGGTGGGCGACGTGGCGGCGAGCTTCCAGGAGGCGGTCTGCGACGTCCTGGTGCGCAAGGCGCTCGACGCCGCCACCGACCAGGGCATCGAGGACATCCTGATCGGAGGGGGCGTCGCCGCCAACTCTCGTCTACGGGCGATGGCGACCGAGCGGGCCGAGGCCCGGGGGATCCGGGTCCGGGTCCCGAGACCCGGACTGTGCACCGACAACGGCGCGATGGTCGCCGCGCTCGGTGCCGAGCTGGTTGCCCGGGGCCGCCCGCCGTCCTCCCTCGACCTGCCTGCCGACTCCTCGCAGCCGGTGACCGAGGTCGTGGCGTAGCGGGGTCGGTCCGGGCGGCGCGGCCGATGTAACGCGGGGTTATCGCCGCATCAGACTTCGCCGGACTTGTGCGGTGGTGTTGCCTGTTCTGCGGTGCTGTCACAGCTCTGGTGCGGCGATAACCCCGCGTTACAGCCAGCGACACGGCGGCCGCCGGCTCAGTCCCCGAGGACCAGCCCGCCGACGGAGAGCACGAACGGGTTCGCCACGTCTTCACCCGCGACAGGGGGCACGGCGTACTCCATCGAGCTGTCGGAGGCGACGCGGACGATCGACCACTGCCCGGCCTGGAAGACCGGCGCCAGCACGTGGGTGTCGTCCTCCCACTCCGCCCCCGGGTAGAACGACTGGGCATCCTCGGTGGAGTGCCGGTCGAACAACCGGTTGCCCTCCAGGTCGTACATGGCGATCACGCCGTTGCCGATGCCGTCGTGGTACGCCGGATCGGCCAGGATCAGCCGTCCGTCCGGGGACAGCGAGGTCAGGGTGTGCTGGCAGGTCTGGAAACCCTGGAACTCCCCACCGCCGAGCAGCCTCGAGCAGGACCCGGAGTCGGTGAGCTTGGTGTAGCCGACGCTGAGGCCGGACTCGGTGGCGTCGGCCAGGAAGAGGTAGCCGCCGTCGCGGGCGGGCTCGGTGCCGTTCACCGAGACCACCCACGGCTGCGGCGCGGCGCGCTGGGAGACGTTGACGTACACCTCGCAGGAGTCGGCGGGTCCTCCGCAGTCGTCGCCGAGGAAGGGACCCATCCTCAGGTCGTCACCCGCCGGCACCGGGTCGCCGTACGCGAGCGGCTCGGTCGCCCCGACGCTCATCACCATGACCTGGCCGTTCGGCTGCACCCAGGCGGCAGCGTCGTGGCTGCGCGTCACGGAGAGGCCGAAGCTGCTCGGGAGTGGAGCCTGCAGGTGGCCCGCGGCGTCCTCGACCTCGATCCAGGCGTGGCCCTGGTCGTCGGCGGTCTGCCAGACGTGCGTGCCGTTGCTGAGCACCGCGAAGGAGCTCACCGGCTGCCGCGTCGGGATGTCGACCGTGCTGCCGTCGACCTGGTGCAGGACCTTGCCGGCGGTGACGTACTCGATGCTCGGCGCCTCGCCCGTCGGCAGGTCGGACACGTCGAGGACTCCCGGTGAGGGCTGGTGACCGTCGTCGGTGGCCGCCTGCGTCGGCGAGGGCGTCTGCGTGATCGGTGCGGGCTCGTTGTTCGAGCCCCCGGTGTGACTGGCGAGCGCGACCGTCGGGATGATCACGGCCACGGCGGCCGCCGCACCGACGACCGCGGTCGCCATCCGCCGGCGCCGGAGCGAGCGAGCTCGTCCCTTGACCTCGGCCAGACCGAACGACGTCCCCGACATCACGTCGGAGCGGTCGGTCAGGCTGCGGGTCAGCTGGGTGGTCAGGTCGTCGTCGTGCTCGGTCATCGGTCGTCCTCCTCGCTCGCGCGGGGGTTCAGGTTCTGGGATGCGCGTTCGCGCAGGGTGGCCAGCGCCCGGCTGGCCTGGGACTTCACGGTGCCGACCGAGATCCCGAGCACGGCCGCGGTCTCGGCCTCGCTCATCTCCTCGTAGTACCGCAGCACCACGACGGCGCGTGCCTTGCGAGGGAGCGTCTGCACGACGTCCCACACCGCGTCGCCGAGACCGTCGTCGTACGTGTCGTGATGGGGCTTGTCGAGGCTGCTCAGCACGGCGTCGTCTGCGGTGTGCTCGCGCCTCTTCCAGGCGCGGCGCCACAGGGAGTTGTGCTCGTTGACCAGGATCCGGCGGACGTAGCCGTCGATGGAGCCGTGGTCGCGCACCTTGTCCCACGACAGGTACAGCTTGGCGAAGGCGGACTGGACGAGGTCCTCGGCGTCGTGCCGGTTCCCGGTCAGCAGGTACGCCGTACGCAGCAGGCTCGGCTGCCGCGCGGCCAGGTACGCCGCGAAGTCGGCGTCGCGGGCGTCGCGTGCGCTGCGTCGGTCGGCCACGGCCGTTGCCCCCGTCCCGTCCTCAGGCGGTCCGTCCATGTCTGCTCCTCACGTGTGTCGCGACCAAGACGCGAGGCGGAGGAGGAAGGTTGCAATCCTCGCAGAGGCAGGCCTCCGGGGCGCAGCCAGTCGACGTGCGCCTGCGGGCTCATCGCAGCGGCAGGTTGTACGGCGCGAACTCGCCGATGGCCTCGACGCGCGGACCGGCGTACTCGACGGTTCCGTCGGTGCCGATCCGCACCAGACCCCAGTGCCCGTGCGTCCGCAGGACGCCGAGCAGGTGGTGGCTGTCCTCCCAGGTGAGCTGGGAGAGGCTGCGGTGACGTCCGGCGTCGAAGCTCCAGGAGCGGACGGGGTGGCCGTCGTGACCCAGGATCGCGAACCGCCGCACACTGGCCCACTGCGCCTGCGACCGTTCTGCCAGCACCCGGCGTCCGTCGGGCGAGAAGGCGTCGAGGTAGTAGTCGCAGGTCTTGAAGACCCGGTGGCCCGAGGTGCGGAACACGCCCCAACAGGCCCGGTGTCCGTCGGTGTGGCGGGACACCAGGCCGGCGACGCGGCCGCGCGCAGACACGTCGGAGACCTCGAGCATCGGGCCGACGGTCCCGACGATGCCGTGCGAGCTCGAGACCCAGACGTGGCGCCTCCCGTTCACGAAGACGGTGCAGCCGCCGCCCTCGGGGTCCTGCTCCTGGCAGGTGTCCGTGCCCCAGATCGAGGCCAGGACGGCCCCGTGCGCGACCGTCGGCATCGTGAACCGGCGCCTGCCGCCGCCCGCGACGACGTGCGGACTGCCGTGATCGCCGAGCCAGCCGACGAGCTCGTGGTCCGGGGAGACGCCCAGGCCGAAGTGCTGGATCAGCCGGGACCGCACGCCACCGGTGCCGGAGACCTGCTGCAGCTCCGGACCCGCCTCGGTGCCGGCCATGCCGATCGCGCCGTCGCCCATGGGTGCCCAGGCACCCCAGGTGAGCGTGGGCAGCTCCAGGGAGGTGCCGTCGGGGCGGAGGAGCTGCCAGTCACCCTCGCCGAAGGTCGGCTCCGTGGCGAAGGCGTAGGCGATCCGGGGTACGTCGCCGGTGTCCAGGCCCGAGACGGGGAACGGCGTCGGCGCGCGCACCGCGGCCGTGCGGGCGACGTACTCGTCGTGGGTGTGGGGACGCTCCGCGGCGTACGACGTCGCGGCGGGGATGGCCAGCAACACCAGTGCCAGCGGGGCGACGGCAAGCAGGCGGGAACGTGTCGGCTGCATGGTGCTGGGACCTCCCCAGCCGGTTGAAAGTTGTCGCAACGCCCGGCTCGCGGTCGGCGACGGCGACCTCATAGGCTGCCTGCACCGTCGTTCAGGAGGGTTCCATGCATCAGGTCCAGGGAGTCGTCGCCCGCGCCAAGGGCGAGCCGGTCAGCATCGAGACGATCAACGTCCCCGACCCCGGGCCGGGCGAGGCACTGGTCCAGGTGCAGGCGTGCGGCGTGTGCCACACCGACCTCCACTACCGCGAGGGCGGCATCAACGACGACTTCCCGTTCCTGCTCGGGCACGAGGCGGCCGGCGTGGTCGAGGCGGTCGGGGACGACGTGACGTCGGTGGCCCCGGGCGACTTCGTGATCCTCAACTGGCGTGCGGTGTGCGGCAACTGCCGGGCCTGCAACCGAGGCGAGCCGTGGTACTGCTTCGCGACCCACAACGCGACCCAGCGGATGACACTCTCCGACGGCACCGAGCTGTCGCCGGCGCTGGGGATCGGTGCGTTCGCCGAGAAGACCCTGGTCGCCGCGGGCCAGTGCACGAAGGTCGACGCCTCGGCGCGCGCCGCCGCGGTCGGCCTGCTGGGCTGCGGCGTGATGGCCGGTTTCGGTGCAGCCGTGAACACCGGCGGGGTCCGGAGGGGTGACTCCGTCGCGGTGATCGGCTGCGGAGGCGTCGGCAACGCCGCCATCGCCGGCGCGAGCGTGGTCGGGGCGACGACGATCATCGCCGTCGACCTCGACGACCGAAAGCTCGAGGCCGCCCGTGGTTTCGGCGCGACGCACACGGTCAACTCCTCCACGCACGACCCGATCGAGGAGATCCGGGCACTCACCGGCGGGCACGGCGCCGACGTGGTCATCGAGGCGGTCGGCCGGCCCGAGACCTGGAAGCAGGCGTTCTACGCAAGGGACCTGGCCGGCACCGTCGTTCTGGTCGGCGTCCCCACCCCCGACATGCGCATCCCCGACATCCCGCTGATCGACGTCTTCGGACGAGGTGGCGCGCTGAAGTCGTCGTGGTACGGCGACTGCCTGCCGACGCGGGACTTCCCGATGCTGGTCTCGCTG
>DATAOY010000090.1:0-16909 GCA_036265495.1 Nocardioides sp.
CTGGAGCTCGCCGACCTCCCACGCGTCCTTGATCAGGCGCATCTCGGAGATCACGCGGGCGAAGTCGCTGTCGAGGCTCTCGTCGGGGGCGACGAGGGCGTCGACCGTCGCGGACACTCCGCGGTGGACGCGGGTCTTGCCCGCCTTCGCGAGCTGCCCGGGAAGGTCGTCGATGTGGCGCACCTCGAGGCCGAGGGAGTCGGAGATCTCCCTCAGCGAGGGACGGCGACCGACCCACAGCTCGCCGTACTGCCGGTCGCGGAAGAACTCGTCGGTCGTGCGCTCCGACCGCGGCCGCGCGTAGAGGACCGCCCCGCCGTCCTCGACGACGAGCACGGCGTCGCTGGTCTGGTTGCCGCAGAAGTAGGTGTGGGCGGTGTCGCTGCGGAACCGGTAGTCGGTGTCGTAGGACCGCACCTTGAAGGTGCCGGCCGGCAGCACCAGGCGCTCTCCCGGGAAGGCCTCGGCGAGCCGTTGGCGGCGGGCCGCGGCGTACGGCGCGATCGGGTGCGGCGGGAGGTCGGGCTCTCGGTCTCCCCAGCCCTGACGCATGAACGTCGAGTAGGCCTCGGGCACCGATGGGTCGTGGGACTCGGTGTGCAGCTGGTGGTCTGGGGCGGTCTCCGGCTTGATCTCCGTCTGGTCGCTCACGCACGCCAGACTACGCCCGCGCCCTTCTCGCGGGGGAAGCACAATCGACCATTTCGCTAGGCTTTCGCCATGGCCGGTGCCCCGCGCGGCAACGCCGTCTTCACGATCGTGGTGACGGTGTTGGTGCTGCTGTGCGCGGTGCCGATGAGCCTGGTCGTAGGCGTCTCCAGTGCCCCTCGGGTCACCGTCCTGGCTGCGCTGCTCGCAGCGGTCCCGGTCGGGCCCCTGATCGCGTGTCTGCTGTGGCTCGACCGCTACGAGCCCGAGCCGCGCCGTCTGCTCGTCGGCGGTCTGCTGTGGGGCGTGTTCGTCGCGACCGCCATCGCTTTGCTGGTCGAGGGTGTCGGCGGCTTCGTCGGCGGCATCTCCAACACCCGGATGCTCGAGATCGGCGCGCCGGTCGCCGAAGAGGCCAGCAAGGGTCTGTTCCTCCTGCTCCTGCTGTGGTGGCGACGTGCCGAGCTCGACGGAGTCCTCGACGGCATCGTCTACGCCGGCATGGTCGGCGTCGGCTTCGCGTTCACCGAGAACATCCTCTACCTCGCGAGTGCGTACGACGGCTCCGGCGACCTCGGCCCCGGTGGCGTCCACGCCCTCACGGGGACCTTCGTCGTGCGCTGCCTGGTCAGTCCGTTCGCCCACCCGCTGTTCACCGCCTGCACCGGCGTTGGGGTCGGCATCGCGGTCAACTCCCGGAGTCGTACCACGCGCATCGTGGCTCCGGTCGTCGGGTACGGGTGCGCCGTGCTCGCCCATGCCGTCTGGAACACCGCGACCGTGTTCGGTCCCGGCAACTTCGTCACCATCTACCTGATCCTGCTGGCCCCGGCCTTCCTCGCCGCGGTCGCGCTGGCCGTGTGGGTTCGACATTCCGAGGGGCGGATGCTCGCGGGAGCGCTGGCCGACGCCGCTCAGCGCGGTCTGCTGCCGGCGACCGACATCGCCTGGGTCGTGGACCTGGCCGCGCGCCGTCGCAGCCGCGCCTACGCACGCGACACCGGCGGCGTGATGGGCGAGCAGGCGATGCGCGACTACCAGCAGGCGGTCATCGAGCTCGGCTTCCTGCACAGCCGCTACCTCCGCGGCGTACCCCCTCCGGACTTCGCCGCCCGGGGCCACGACTACGTTGCCAGGATCAGCGCGCTCCGACCCTCGATCGCCTTTCCCGGACAGGTGGTACCCATCCGATGACCGTGACCACCGCCGGCCCGCAGATGCTGACGGCCCTCGTCCGACTGCGCGCGGCGCTGCAGGGAGCCGCGCTCCCGCTCGAGCTGCCCGACGTCCGGGACGACCGACGCGCCCGTGCCGAGATGGTCAACCAGCTCGAGGACTACATCATCCCGCGGATCGTCACCCTCGAGGCGCCGCTGCTCGCCGTCGTCGGTGGCTCGACGGGGGCCGGCAAGTCGACCCTGGTGAACTCGCTGGTCGGTGCCGTGGTCACCGAGGCGGGCGTGCTCCGGCCGACGACGCGGTCGCCGGTCCTGGTGCACAACCCCGCCGACGCCGACTGGTTCGGCGCCGACCGGCTGCTGCCCGACCTCGAGCGGATCCACCACCCCACCCACGACCCCCACGCGCTCCAGCTGGTGCCGGTCGACGTCGTACCCCAGGGGCTGGCCATTCTCGACGCCCCGGACGTCGACTCGGTCGAGGAGAGCAACCGACTGCTCGCCGCACAGCTTCTCGCCGCGGCCGACCTCTGGCTGTTCGTGACGTCCGCGGCCCGGTACGCCGACCAGGTCCCGTGGGACTTCCTGCGCCAGGCGGCCGAGCGCTCGGCGGCGGTGGCGATCGTGCTCGACCGCACCCCCGAGGACGCCGTCGAGACCGTGGCCAGCCACCTCGCCCGGATGCTCGCCGCGCGAGGCCTCAAGGACTCGCCCCTGTTCACGATCAACGAGGTCACGCTCAACGAGAACGGCCTGCTCGCACCCCGGCACGTGTCCGAGATCCGCAGCTGGCTCTCCGAGCTCGGCGGCGACGCCGAGGCACGCGCCGCCATGGTCAGGCAGACCCTCGAGGGTGCCGTCCGATCGCTGACCCGTCGGGCACACTCGGTGGCGGACGCGTGCGTGGCGCAGTCCGAGGCGGCGGAGCGCCTGCGCTCCGGCGCGGACGCGGCGTACGACGAGGAGATCCGGAAGCTGCTGGAGGCGACGGCCGACGGGACCCTGCTGCGCGGCGAGGTGCTGGTGCGCTGGCAGGAGTTCGTCGGCACCGGGGAGCTGCTCAAGACCCTCGAGGCCAAGGTCGGGTGGCTGCGCGACCGGATGGTCAACGCGATCAAGGGCAAGCCGCAGCAGGCCGAGCGGGTGAGTGTGGCGGTCGAGTCCAGCCTCGAGACGCTGATCCTCGAGCACGCCGAGGCGGCCGCCGAGCGGGCCGAGGCCTCGTGGCGCACCCTGGCGCCGGGACAGGACCTCCTCTCCGATGTCGGCGAGGACCTCGGGCGCGCGTCGCGCGGGCTGCGTCGCCATGCCGAGCGCGCCGTACGCGAGTGGCAGCAGGACGTGCTCGAGATGGTGCGCACCGAGGGTGCCGACAAGCGCACCACCGCCCGCTTCCTGGCGTACGGCGTGAACGGGCTCGCGGTCTCGCTGATGGTCGTCGTGTTCGCCAACACGGCCGGGCTGACCGGAGCCGAGGTCGGCATCGCAGGAGGCAGCGCACTCCTGGGTCAGAAGCTGCTCGAGGCGGTGTTCGGCGACCAGGCCCTGCGCGCGCTCGCGGCGCAGGCACGAGACAGGCTCGAGACCCGTGTCCGGGCGCTGCTCGACGAGGAGCGTCATCGCTATCTCGACCTGCTCGCCAGCCTCGGCCTCGACCCCGAGGCGGCGGAGCGCGTGCGCAACGCCGCCCGGGCCGTCGACGACCTGCGATATGCGGGCGCCGAGCGAGCGGGCATGCACTCGCTCTGAGCACTCCGCTGGTGGCCGGTGCCGGTCGCGGACACGGTGGCGGGCTCGGCCCCGGGGTGCGCAAGGCGGACCGGGTGTCCCACTAGGCTCGGGAGTAACACGTTCGTGCACTCTCACGAAGGGGACGAGTGACCTCCTTGTTGGACGGAGCCAAGAGACGCGTGTCTCGAGGCTCGGATCTGGGTGACCGGGTCGAGGCTCTCGGGCGGGCCAGCGAGTCAGCTCGAGGGCGCCTCGACGACCGGGTCGTCGACGACGCCGAGGCCACCGTCGACCGGGTGGCACGGAGGCTGAGTCTGACCGCGGACCACACGGTCGTGGCGATCGGCGGTGCGACCGGTTCCGGGAAGTCGTCGACGTTCAATGCGTTGGCGGGTGTCGAGCTCTCCTCCGTGGGCGTACGCCGTCCGACGACGTCGTGGGCGACCGCGTGCATCTGGGGCAAGGAGGGCGCCAGCGAGCTGCTGGACTACCTCGGCATCGCGCCGCGCCACCAGATCATGCGCGACTCGTTGCTCGACCTCGGCAAGGAGGACCTGGCGCTCCAGGGCGTCGTCCTGCTCGACCTGCCCGACCACGACTCGACCGAGGTGTCGCACCATCTCGAGGTCGACCGACTGATCGAGCTCACCGACCTGATGGTGTGGGTGCTCGATCCGCAGAAGTACGCCGACGCCGCGATCCACGGCCGCTACCTCGCTCCGCTGGCCACCCACCAGGACGTCATCCTCGTCGTCCTCAACCACATCGACGAGGTGCCAGACGACCGCCGGCGGTCGATGCTCGACGACATCCGCCGGCTCGTGGACGCCGACGGTCTCGGTCGGGTTCCGGTGCTGGCGACCAGCGCACGCACCGGAGAGGGGATCGACGAGCTGCGCTCCGCGATCGCCGACCGGGTGCGTGCCAAGGAGGTCACCCGCGCCAGGCTCCAGGCCGACCTGCGCAGTGCCGCTGCCCGCCTCGACGAGGCCACCGGGACGAGCGGCAACCCGGAGCTGTCCCGAGTGCGCATCGCTGCCCTGGAGGACGCGTTCGCGGACGCGGCCGGGGTGCCGACCGTCGTCGAGGCGGTCGAGTCCGCCACCCGGGTGCGCGGCCGGCGGGCCACCGGCTGGCCGGTGACCTCGTGGTTCTCGAAGCTGAAGCCCGATCCGCTGAAACGGCTGCACCTCGACCTCGGCAAGGAGGGTTCGGCGTTCACCGGCCGGGGCCGCACCTCCGTCCCGGCCCCGACCCAGGTCCAGCGCGCCCGTGTGGACGCCGAGGTCCGCGCCCTCGCGGACGAGGTGTCGGCCCCCCTCTCGCGGCCCTGGGCGGAGTCCGTACGCCGCGCGTCGGTGACGCGGCTTCCCGACCTCAACGACCGTCTCGACGCGGCCCTGTCCGCCACCGAGCTCGACGCGGGCCGGATGCCCGCCTGGGCCGGCCTCGTGCGTGTGCTGCAGTGGCTGCTGCTGCTCGTCGCGATCGCCGGTGTCGTCTGGTCCGCGGTGCTGATCGCCGATCCGTGGCTCGGGGTCCAGCGACCGGATACTCCGGACGTCGGGGGATTCCCGGTGCCGGTGCTCCTGCTCCTCGGTGGCGTGGTGCTCGGCCTCCTGCTCGCCCTGCTGTGCCGCCTCCTGGTCTCGGCGACCGCTCGCGCTCGGGCTCGTACCGCCGACCGGCGACTGCGGTCGGCCATCGCGTCCGTGGCCGACGAGCTGGTCGTGGCGCCGGTCCGTGCCGAGCTCGCCGCGTACGACGAGGTGCGCACCGGGCTGGCCCGCGCGCTGGAGTAGCCCGCCGTCCGTCCACAGGCGACTTCACCGCACCTCGGCTCCACAGGCCCCCGCAGGGTCGTCGGCCGTTGTCGGTGGCCGTGTCGAGGCTCGGTCGCACATTCCCGCGAACCGAGGAGATGGATCCATGAACGAGACCTTCGTGACGTTGTCGGGCTGGCTCGGCGGCGACGTGAGCCTGCGCGAGGCCGGCGGCGTGCCGGTGGCCAGCTTCCGGGTGGCCACCACACCCCGGCGCTACCAGCGCAAGACCGACGGCTGGGAGGACGGCGACACCCAGTGGTACTCCGTGAACACCTGGCGCACCCTCGCGGAGAACTGCGAGCAGTCGCTCCGTCGCGGTGATCCGGTCGTCGTCCACGGCAAGCTCAGCGCCCACGTCTGGACCAACAAGTCGGGACTCGAGGTGACCACGTTCGAGGTCGAGGCGGCGTTCGTCGGTCACGACCTGAACCACGGCACGAGCCGGTTCCAGCGCCGCAAGCTCGCGGCGGCTCCGACGCCGTCGGACGACCGCGGGGAGGGTGCCGCTGACGCCGCCTGAGGGCCGCCCCGATCCGGCGATTCCAGGGAGTGACCCGTAGGCTTGCCGGTCATGGCTGAGTACGTTTTCACCCTGCGAAACGTGCGCAAGGCGCACGGGGACAAGGTGGTCCTCGACAACGTCACGCTGTCGTTCCTGCACGGCGCCAAGATCGGCGTCGTGGGGCCCAACGGCACGGGCAAGTCGACCCTGCTGAAGATCATGGCGGGGCTCGAGCACCCGAACAACGGTGACGCGATCCTCGACCCCGGCGCGACCGTGGGCATGCTCCAGCAGGAGCCGCCGCTGACCGAGGGCACGACCGTGCTCGACAACGTCGAGGAGGCGGTCCACGAGATCAAGGGGAAGCTCGACCGCTTCAACGCGATCTCCGAGGAGCTGGCCGACCCCGAGGCGGACTACGACCGCCTGCTCGCGGAGATGGGTGAGCTCCAGACCGATCTCGACCATGCCTCGGCCTGGGACCTCGACAGCCGGCTCGACCAGGCGATGGACGCGCTGCGCTGCCCTCCGCCCGACGCGATCGTCGACACGCTGTCCGGCGGTGAGCGTCGGCGGGTGGCGCTGTGCAAGCTGTTGCTCCAGCAGCCCGACCTGTTGCTCCTCGACGAGCCGACCAACCACCTCGACGCGGAGTCCGTGCAGTGGCTGGAGGGTCATCTCGCCGGCTACCCCGGCTGTGTCCTGGCGGTCACCCACGACCGGTACTTCCTCGACAACGTCGCGCAGTGGATCCTGGAGCTGGACCGGGGCAAGACCCACCCCTACGAGGGCAACTACTCGACGTACCTCGAGACCAAGCAGGATCGCCTGAAGATCGAGGGGCAGAAGGACGCCAAGCGCGCCAAGATGCTCGAGCGTGAGCTGGAGTGGGTGCGGTCCAACCCGAAGGCCCGGCAGGCGAAGAGCAAGTCGCGTCTGGCGCGGTACGAGGAGATGGCGGCGGAGGCCGACCGCATGCGCAAGATCGACACCGCCGAGATCAACATCCCGGCCGGTCCCCGGCTGGGAGACATCGTGCTCGAGGCTCACGACCTGACCAAGGGTTTCGAGGGCCGCACGCTGATGCAGGACCTGTCGTTCACGCTGCCCCGGGCCGGCATCGTCGGTGTGATCGGCCCGAACGGCGTCGGCAAGACGACCCTGTTCCGGATGATCGTCGGGGAGGAGAAGCCCGACGCGGGCGACCTCATCGTCGGCCAGACCGTGAAGATCTCCTACGTCGACCAGAGCCGCGGTGGCCTCGATCCGCAGAAGAACGTCTGGGAGGTCGTCTCCGACGGCCTCGACTTCATCAAGGTCGCCAACTTCGAGATGCCCTCGCGTGCCTACGTCGCGTCGTTCGGCTTCAAGGGTGCCGACCAGCAGAAGCGGGCGGGTGTCCTGTCGGGTGGTGAGCGCAACCGGCTGAACCTCGCGCTCACGCTGAAGATGGGTGGCAACCTGCTGCTGCTCGACGAGCCGACCAACGACCTCGACGTCGAGACCCTGCAGTCCCTGGAGGACGCTCTGCTGGAGTTCCCCGGGTGCGCCGTGGTCACCTCCCACGACCGGTGGTTCCTCGACCGCATCGCCACGCACATCCTGGCGTGGGAGGGCGACGAGGAGGACGAGGCGAAGTGGTTCTGGTTCGAGGGGAACTTCGCGGCGTACGAGGAGAACAAGGTCGAACGGCTCGGCGCCGAGGCCGCACGCCCGCACCGGGTCACCCACCGGCGTCTCACCCGGGACTGACCGTTCTCGCCGGTGTCAGCCGCGGATGTCTGCCTCCGGGTGGCACTCGATGAGGCGATCGGTGACCGCGTTCATGACCCGACCGAGGGCGGCGAAGTCGTCGGTGCTGGCCAGGTCGACCAGGTAGTCGCGCACGCCCTGGACGTGCAGCGGGGCGGCCTCGACCAGCAGGTCGTGGCCGCGGTCGGTCAGGGTGCACACGATTCCGCGACCGTCCTCGGGGGAGGTGGATCGGGCGACCAGCCCTGCCTTCTGCATCCGCGCGACGGTGTGCGTCACCCGGCTGCGGCTGTGGGCGAGCGCATCGGCCAGCTGCGCCATCCGCATCGAACGCTCGGGGCGCTCGGAGAGGCGCACCAGGATCTCGTACTCCGTCAGCGACAGGTCGTACGCCCGCTGGAGATCGGCATCCAGACGGTCCAGCAGGAGCGTCACGCCGACGGCGAAGGCACGCCACGACGCCTGCTGGTCAGCATCCAGCCAGCGGGGCCCCCGTGCCTCGGACATGACGGCAGCGTATCGAGACACCTTCGGGTTCCGCAGGCGCGGCGCGTCGCGGGCCCTTCGCGCACGGCTCCCGGCGGCGCCGTACGCGCGCCGGCTCAGGCGAGGCGCTCCAGGATCAGGGCCATGCCCTGCCCGCCCCCCACGCACATCGTGACCAGTCCGATCGACTTGTCGTGCCACTCGAGTGAGTTCAGCATCGTGGTCTGCAGGCGCGCGCCGGTCATCCCGAACGGGTGCCCGACAGCGATCGCGCCGCCGTTGACGTTGAGGCGGTCGAGGTCGATCCCGAGGTCCTGGTACGACGGCACCACCTGCGCCGCGAACGCCTCGTTGATCTCGACCAGGTCCATGTCCTCGATGGTCATCCCGGCGTGGGTCAGCGCCCGACGCGTCGCTTCGACCGGTCCGAGCCCCATGATCTCGGGGGACAGGGCGCTGACGCCGGTGGCGACGACCCGAGCGAGCGGCGTGATCCCGAGCTCCGCGGCCCTGGTGTCCGACATGACGACCACCGCAGCCGCCCCGTCGTTGAGGGGGCAGCAGTTGCCCGCGGTGACGACGCCGTCGGGACGGAACACCGGCTTCAGGCCGGAGACGCCCTCGAGGGTGACGCCAGAGCGGGGGCCGTCATCGGCCGAGACGACGGTGCCGTCCGGCGTCGTGACCGGTGTGATCTCCCGCTGCCAGAAGCCGTCGGCGAGGGCCTTCTCGGCGAGGTTCTGCGACCGTACGCCGAACTCGTCCAGCTCGCGCCGGGTCAGGCCTCGGAGGGTGGCGACGTTCTCCGCGGTCTGTCCCATCGCGATGTAGGCATCGGGGAGCACGCCGTCCTCGCGCGGGTCGTGCCAGGCCTCGCCGCCGGAGCCGTGCTCGGCCCGGTCCGCGGTCCGCGTCATCGCGTCGGCATACCGCGCGTTGCGGGTGTTCGGCCAGGAGTCTGAGTTGCCCTGGGCGTAGCGGGAGACGGTCTCGACCCCGGCCGAGACGAACGCGTGGCCCTCGCCGGCCCTGATCGCGTGGAACGCCATCCGCGTCGTCTGCACCGACGAAGCGCAGTAACGGGTGATGGTGGCACCGGGAACGTCGTCCATCCCGTTCATCACATTGACGATGCGCGCCATGTTGAAGCCGCTCTCGCCGCCGGGGAGACCGCACCCGACGTACACGTCGTCGACGTCGTGCCGGTCCAGAGCCGGGACCTGATCGAGCGCCGTCCGGATCATCTGGGCGACGAGGTCATCGGGCCGCACATCCTTCAGCGAGCCCTTCACCGCCCGGCCGATCGGGGAGCGGGCGGCGGCGACGAGGACGGCTTCGGGCACGGGGGACTCCGATCGGTGCGGGACGTGAGGACCAGCGACAGTCACCCTAGTCCGGCCATCAGCGCCTCGATCGAGCGCCTGACGAAGGCCCTGCGCTGGGACGCCGGGCGGGGAAGCGCCCCGATCAGGACGCCGTCGAACGACGACACCAGCGTCTCGGCGGCGGCCGCGCCGTGCGGCTTGCCCCGGGCGGTCAGCACGGACCCGACGACGTCCACCAGGTCCTTGCGGAGGGTCCCGAGCGTCTTCGCCAGGGCCGGGTCGCGGGACGCCTGGATGGTCAGCTCGAGCCGGGCGACCAGGACCTCGCGCTCGTCGACCCAGCGCAGGATCGCGCGGGTCACGGTCTCCACGGCGCGGTCGTCGTCGAGCGGCCGTCCGGCCAGCTCCTCGGCGAGCTCGCGAACGTGGCCGGCGACGTGCTCCGCGACGTACTCGGTCACCGCCAGCACGAGAGCCTCGCGGGTGCGCAGGTACGCCGAGCAGCTGCCCTCCGGCAGCCCCGCCGCACGGTCCACGGCGCGATGGGTGAGGCCTCTCAGCCCCCGCTCGGCGATGACATGGAGGGCGGCGCCGAGCATCAGCTCCATGCGCTCGCTGCGGGTCGGCGCGTCGGGCATCGGGCCTCCTGCTGCTGGTGTGACGAGCGAGACTCCTCGAGGATTTGATGATCGCACTCGAGCGGCGTACGTTCTACACACGTAGAGATTTCTACAGAAGTAGAAAGGACACGGAGATGGTCTCCTACGACGCCACCCAGATCGCGCTCTACCTGTCGCTCGTGCTCGCGCTCGCCGCAGTCGGACTGACGCTGAGCCTCGGGGTGCTGACCACGGCGGTCGTGCGCAACCATCGGGAGCGGATGTCGCGCCGCGAGTCGATGCGCACCTACGACGGAGGGCTCGCCTTCCACCACTGAGGCACCCGCACGGTTCACGTCTCGCGAGACTGGCAGGATGCGAGCCGTGCGCCACGTGTACGAGTGCCAGATGCGCCGGGCGGACCAGCACGGCGACGCGATCAGCAACGTGGCGTTCGTCGACTATCTCCAGGAGGCCCGGCTGGATCTGCTGCGCCACCACGACACCTCTCCCACTCCCAACCCGGGCGAGGGCCTGGTCGTGGTGAACACGGTCGTCGACTACCTCGCCCCGCTCCGGATGGCACAGGCCCCGCTCTTCGTCGCGGTGTGGGCCACGGAGGTGCGGGCCGCGTCGTTCACACTGGGCTACGAGCTGTTCACCGGGCCGGCCGTCGATCCGGTCGTGCACGGCCGTGCCACCACGCTGCTCGCGCCGTACGTCTTCGATGCCGGGCGACCGCGACGGATGACGCCTGACGAGCGCGGGCGCCTGACCGAGAGCCTGGGGCCGTCCCCGGTGTCGGACCGGGTGGCGCCGCGCGGGGGACCGGACTGGACCGGCGAGGTGCTCGAGCGGCCGGTCCACGTGCGCTTCTCCGACGTCGACCTGCTCGGACACGTCAACAACCTCCGCTACCTCGACTACGCCCAGATGGCGCAGGTCGACCTCCTCGTCAGCGTGTTCGCCGATGCCCGCATCAACGGTACGGTCCGCACCGTGATCGCGCGGAGCGAGATCGACTACGTCGGCCAGATGAACCTCCGCCCGGAGCCGTACGCCGTCCGCAGCCGGGTCGTCGGGGTCGGTGACCGATCTGCCTCGTTCGAGCAGGAGATCCGCGACGGCGACCGGGTGATGGCTCGGAGCCGGATCGTCGAGGTCAACGTCGACGTGGACGACCGGCCCACGGCGTGGCACCCGGCTCACCGCGCCGGCCTCGAGCGGCTGCTTCAGGACGCCGGCGTCAGCTGACCTGCGCGCCGAGCGTGCGCAGCCTGGTCAGCGCCCGGTGGTGTGCCACGCGAACGGCCCCGGGACTCATCCGCAACGCGACCGCCGTCGCGGCGGTGTCCAGCCCGACCACGTCGATGCAGGCGACCACCTGTCGTTCGCGCTCCGGCAGCTGTGAGAGCAGCCAGGCGATCCATCCGTCCGACTCCGGCTCGGCGCCGGCGTCGCGGGCGTGCTCGTGGCTCGAGAGGTCGAGGATCGCAGCCGGGGCGGGCGTCGTGCGGCGCCGGGCGCTGCGCCGTACCACGTTGCGACGCTGGAGCCGCGCGATGCCGAACAGCCAGCCGGCGAAGTCCTCCGAGGTGCCCCGGAAGTGGGCGATCCGCGACGCCGCCGTCAACCAGGCCTCGGCCGCGAGGTCCTCGGCGGAGACACCCGCGTCACCGTGCGGCAGACTTCGCAACCACACCAGCAGGCGGCCGGCGTGAGCCGTGTAGAGCGCGCGCCAGGCCGCGTGATCGCCGCTCTTGGCCTGGGCGATCGTGTCGTCGTCGGCCGCGACGACGGTGTTAATCGGAGGATCCGTTCGGGACGGAGGACGGGTCGCTTCCCGAGCCGGCGCCGGATCCGTCCTCGGATCCCGCCGGGCTCCCACCGTCCTGGCTCCCCCCGTCGGACGTGCCCGGGCCCGAGTCGCCACCGCTGTCGCCGCTGGTGTCGGAGCCCGAGTGGTCGCCCTGCTGGTCGCCCTGCTGGTCGCCCTGGTCGCCCTGGTCGCCCTGGCCGTCACCGTGGTGGTCACCGTGGTGGTCGCTCGGTGCCGTGCTCGGGTCGTTGCTGCCCGAGGTGGTGTCGCCGGGCCCCTGCGGCATCGGGGCGACGGCGACGTCCGCGGGTGGCGACTGGCGCGTGGCCCCCGGATCGGAGCCCGTGCGGTCGTCGGCCGGCTCGGCCGCGTCGCTCTCCTGATGCCTCGCGTGGTGCGTGTCCGTGGTCGGGCGGCGGCCCGTCGCGTCGTGCGGACGGTGGATGCCCACCGACGAGGTCGGGGGCGACGGCTCATCCTGACGAGCGTGTGAGAGCTGGGTGGCAGCAGCCGCGGCACCGGCGGTCACGGCGGCGACGGCGGCCGCGATCGCCACCGCCCGCGCGGTGGGGCCACCGAACGCGACGGGTACGACGATGCCCCCTCGAGCGGGCCTCGAGGCGGCGGCTAGCTCCGCGAGCCGGTCGACGAAGTCGTCGTCCGGCTCGAGTCTCGGGATCTCACATCTGAGCGAGCCGTGGGTCACGCGTCGGTCCTTCCTCGGTGGGCTGATGCCTCCCCACCCTCACCGGGGGGTCGAGGGCAGGGAGGCAACGGCGTCCGGGTCAGCGTCTAGTCGTCACCTTGGTCGCCACCATTGTCGTCGTTCTGGTGGTCTCCCGAGTCGTTTCCGGAGTTGTCACCCTGGTTGTCGCCCTGGTCGTCGCCCTGGTCGTTGTTGTCCTCGCCCTGGTCGTCACCTTGGTTGTCGCCCTGGTGGTCGCCCTGGTCGTTGTTGTCCTCGCCCTGGTCGTCGCCCTGGTCGTCACCGGGGTCCTGGGTCGGCTCGTCGCCGGGGTCGTCGGTGGGCTCGTCAGCGGGGTCGTCGCCCGGCTCCGTCGGCTCATCGCCCGGGCCGGTGGCGGTGGTGAGGTGGCCAAGGGCCAGGTGCGTGCCCCGGTGGAGGTGAACCTTCGTCTGCCCGTGGTGCCGATGCGCGGCGGTCCCGCTCGTCGCGGCCGGCGTGACGTGCGCCGGTGCCCGTGCGGGGGTGCCTCCCTGGGCGAACGCGCCCGTGGCGTAGCTGCCGCCCACGGCCATCACCGCGAGAGAGCCGCCGATGGCGACGGCGCGGCGTATCTGGTCCTTGCTCATGACTCTCCTCGGGGGGTTGGATCGGCCCTGCTGGAGAGCACCTGTCGCGCGGCGCCTCGAGCGTTACGTCTCGTCGAAAGAATTCACCATGAACTGCGCGGCGTGGGTGACGTAGTCCCAGAACTGGGCGTCCTGCTCCGCCGGAAGGGCGACCTCGTCGAGCGCGGCCCGGAAGTGGCGCAACCAGTGCTCCTTCGCCTTCGGCGTGACCGGGTACGGCGCGTGCCGCATCCGTAGGCGCGGGTGTCCGCGACGCTCGGAGTAGGTCGTCGGCCCGCCCCAGTACTGCATGAGGAACAGCCGGAACCGCTCCTCGGCCGGGCCCAGGTCGTCCTCGGGGTAGATCGCCGTCAGGTACGGGTCGCCGGCCACGCCGCGGTAGAACGCGGCGACGATCCGGGTGATCGTCTCCTCGCCGCCGATCTCGTCGTAGAACGTGGTGGTCACCGGTTCATTGTCGGTCACGGGTCCGGGTCACCCGTCGTCGGAGTCGGCGCCGACCGTGGCGTCCGCCTCGGCCTGGCCCGGCGTCCGGTTCATGACGTATGACGTGGGGTACGGCGCCTGGATGCCCTCATGGTCGAAGCGCGACTTGATCCGGGCCCGGAGCACCCGCGCGACCCGCCACTGCTCCATCGGCGCGGTCTTCAGCGCCACGCGCAACGTGATCGCGTCGGGAGTGATCGCCTCGATGCCCCAGATCTCGGGCTCCTCGATGACGACGCCGTCGAAGTCGTCGTCCTCCCACAGGTCGTGGATCACGTCGGTGAGCACTCCGCGGACCCGGTTCAGGTCCTCGCGCGCGCTGACCTGGACATCGAGCACGGTCCGCGCCCAGTTCTGGCTCATGTTGCCGACGCGGAGGAGCTCGCCGTTGCGGACGTACCAGACCGTGCCGTTGGTGTCGCGCATCCGGGTCACCCGCAGGCTGACCGCCTCCACCGTGCCGGTGAGGCCGTCACCCATGTCGACGACATCACCCACGCCGTACTGGTCCTCGAAGATCATGAAGATCCCCGACAGGAAGTCCTTCACCAGCGTCTGCGAGCCGAAGCCGAGCGCGACGCCCACGATGCCGGCGCTGGCGATGATCGGGCCGATGTTCAGCCCGACCTCGGCCAGCATCATCGTCACCACGATCGCGGCGATGATGCCCGAGACGATGCTCTTCAGCAGAGTCCCCATGGTCTTGGCCCGTTGGACCCGGCGGGTCGACCCGGGCTGCTCGGCGGCGCCGCGACCCAGCCTGCCGTTGGTGATCCGGTCGGGGAGGACCCCCTCCTCGGCCTTGCGGACGAGGCGGTCGATGAGGCGGTGGAGCAGGTACTGCACGATCAGGCCGATGATGACCAGGGCGACCAGGGTGCCGGCCTTCCTGGCGACGAGCTGACCGAAGTCCTGCCACTGGTCCTGGCTGATCAGGGTGAGTGGCTCGGGCATGGGGACCAGTATCCTCAACGCGTGACCTCGAAGTCCCGGGCCCCGCGCCGTACGGCGCTCGTTGTGGGCTCCGCCACGATCCTGCTCATCGCCTACGCGTCGCCGGCGTCCGCGGACATCCCCGACGGTTGGAGCGACCCGCAACCGGTGCCCGTCCTCCACTTCCTGCTGCTGTTCGTCGGCATCCCGCTGCTGATCACGCTCGGCATCCTGGCGGCGGTGTACCTGCCCGGTGTGGTGCGTGGCGAATCGGTCGCGCCGGCCGGCGCACGCTCCGACGACCAGTGGTTCGGCGGACGACGCGACACCGCCCAGCTCGAGTCCAGCGCTACTTCGGGACCCGACGCGGACGGCGACCGCGACACCGGCGGTGCCGGCGGCACCTGGTGACCGGGGGGTGATCGAGATGGCCCGAGAGTTCACCGCGAGCCAGCGCGCCTCCCTCGACCAGGCGATCCGGTCGGCCGAGCGGGTGTCGCGGTGTGAGTTCTCCGTCTTCGTGGGCACGGCGGAGGGTGACCCGCGGCAGTTCGCCGAGCGGCTGCATGCGGCACTGTCGACCCCCGCGCGCAGCGTCCTGGTCATGGTCGACCCGGTCGCACGGGTGATCGAGGTCGTGACCGGGTCCGAGGTACGCCGTGTGCTCAGCGACCAGGAGGTCGCCCTCGCGGTGCTCCAGATGCGCACCGAGTTCGCCGGTGGCGAGCTGGTCAGCGGGCTGCGCCGGGGCGTGACCATGCTCGCGATGGGCGCCCGAGCGCCCCGCACCCTGCACACTCAGTCCTGACGACACCCGTCCGGGTCGCCGGGCCACGACTCGGCGTCGGTACGGCCTCAGGTTCGGGCGTCGCGTGCCTGCGCGGCGAGCGCGCGGACGACGTCCGCCCGGCCTTCGCGCACGTAACGCTTCGCGGCCGACGTCGCCGGCGACTCCTCCAACCACCGGTCGACCCGCTCGACGAGCTCGGGACTGCCGAGGGGCAGCGGGAAGACGCTCTCGAGCAGGTTCGAGGCCATGTGGGTGCCCATCTCCTCCCACGCGGTGTCGGCCGCGGCGAGGTACTTCTCGACGTACGGCGCGAGCAGCTCCTCCTGCCCGAACCGCATGAACGTGCTGGCGATCGAGCGGTGCGTCTCGTTCGGAACGTCGGGGTTCGCCACCAGCTCGGTCCACGCGGCGGCCTTGGCATCGGCGTCCGGGCGCGAGGCCCGCGCGGCCGCGGCGTTCTCCTGCCCGGAGATCGTCGGGTCGCGGTCCAGCTCGGCATCGATCTCGGCATCGCCGACGGCACCGCAGCGGGCCAGGTTGACCAGCAGCATCCAGCGCAGGTCGGTGTCGACGTCGAGCCCCTCGACGCTCACCGAGCCGTCGAGCAGGCCGGCGACCTCCTCGATGCCCTCCTCGGAGACCAGCGCCGAGGCGTACAGCCGGGCAAAGGTCAGCTGGGCGTTGCTGCCGGGCTCGGCCCGGTGCAGCAGATCGCGCAGCCCGGCCTCCCAGGTGGCCCGCAGCTCAGCCCGCTTGGCGGGGTCGGAGTACAGGTTGACGGCGATACCGGCGTAGTTCGGGATGGCGCGGATGCCGAAGGCGTCGGTCTCGCTGCCGATGTTCTGCAGGACGAGGGTGACGTAGTCGGAGGCCGCCATCTCGGCGTCGCGGGTCATGTCCCAGGCCGCGCCCCAGCACAGGGCCCGGGCCAGCGAGTCGTCGAGCCTCCGCAGGCCGTCGACCACGGTCGCGAGCGACCGCTCGTCGAGCCGGATCTTGGCGTAGGTCAGGTCTCCGTCGTTGAGCAGGAGCAGGTCGGGCTGGGTCTCGCCGACCAGCCCCGGTACGGCGGTCAGCTCGCCCTCGACGTCGATCTCGACGTTGCGGCGGCGGACCAGACGGCCGTCGCGCTCGTCGTACAGCCCGATGCCGAGGCGGTGCCGCCGCAGCGTCCGGTTGTCGCCGGCCGCGGTCTGCCGCACGCCGAAGGTCGCGTAGCTGCCGTCGGCGGCGAGCTCGAAGTCGGGGGAGAGGGTGTTGACGCCGCTGGTCTGCAGCCACTCCTTGGCCCACGCGTCCAGCTCGCGCCCCGACGCCTTCTCCAGGGCGGTCAGCAGGTCGACGAACTCGGAGTTCGCGTAGGCGTGGTCCTTGAAGTACTGCCGCAACCCGTCGAGGAACTCCTCGATGCCGACCCACGCGACCAGCTGCTTGAGCACCGACGCACCCTTCGCGTAGGTGATGCCGTCGAAGTTTACCTCGACAGCGCGCAGGTCGTAGTTGTCCGCCGCGATCGGGTG
>DATAOY010000091.1:0-9280 GCA_036265495.1 Nocardioides sp.
GGCGCCCGGCTGGCAAGGCGGAGGAGGGAAGGCGACCTGTGGAGCGGAGCGGTCGTCGACCGACGACAGCGCCGCCAGCCGGGTTGCCAGGTGCGTCAGGAAACGACGGCCAGGACGTCGCGGGCGGAGAGGATCAGGTACTCGTCGCCGCTGTACTTCACCTCGGTGCCGCCGTACTTGCTGTAGATGACCTTGTCACCCACCGCGACGTCGAGCGGGACGCGGTTGCCGTTGTCGTCGATGCGGCCGGGCCCGATCGCCAGGACCTCGCCCTCCTGGGGCTTCTCCTTGGCGGTGTCGGGAATGACCAGGCCGGAGGCCGTGGTCTGCTCTGCCTCCAGCGGCTTGACGACGATCCGGTCCTCGAGAGGCTTGATGTTGACCGACACGATGTCGACCTCCACTTTCCACTGTGTTCGGACTCGGGAGCCAGACGCTCCCGGACGTTGGAGCCTGCGTTGACGGACGCCGTCGCGGGGGTCGTTCGTCGTGGCAGGCGACTGGCATTCTCGGGTCGAGAGTGCCAGTGCCGAAACTAGCACTCACCGACAACGAGTGCCAACGGGGCCCCGGCGGCCCGCTGTCGTCGGCGTAGCGTGCTCCCATGCCGTCCGTGCTCACCGCCCTCACCGCTGCCCTGGCCGACGGGTCCATCGAGGTCGTCGACCTGACCGCGCGCCTGAGCAACGAGACGCCCGTGATCCAGCTGCCACCGGAGTTCGGGCAGACCGCGCGCTTCGAGCTCGAGGAGATCAGCGCGTACGACGACCGGGGGCCGGCGTGGTACTGGAACAACTTCCGCAGCGGCGAGCACACCGGCACCCACTTCGACGCTCCCAACCACTGGGTGACCGGCCAGGGTGGTCTCGACGTGGCAGGAGTGCCGGTCGCCCACCTGATCCGGCCGGCGGTCGTGCTCGACTTCAGCGCCTCGTGCGCGAAGAACCCCGACTTCCTGCTCGAGGTCGACGACATCACCGCCTGGGAGAAGGAGCACGCACCCCTGCCGGACGGCGGGTGGCTGCTCTACCGAACGGGGTGGGACGCGAGGTCGGACTCCCAGGAGCGGTTCATCAACGCCGACGAGACCGGCCCGCACACGCCCGGCATGAGTCCCGAGTGCGCGCGGTGGGTCGCCGAGCGGTCGCCGGTGATCGGTGTCGGCGTCGAGACCGTCGGCACGGACGCGGGCGCGGCCCACTCCTTCGACCCGGCCTTCCCGTGCCACTCCTTCCTGATGGGGAGCGGGAAGTACGGCCTGACCCAGCTGCAGAACCTGGCGTCGCTGCCGCCCACCGGCGCGGTCCTGATGGTCGGACCGCTGCCCATCGTCACCGGGTCCGGCGCCCCGGCGCGTGCCGTGGCCCTGGTCGAGCGCTGACGATGCCGCGCGTCGCGGACCTCGTCGGTCGCACCCTGGTCGACGGCGGGATCGACCACGTCTTCGGTGTGGTCGGCTCGGGAAACTTCCACGTCACGAACGCCATGGTGGACGCGGGGGCCCGGTTCGTGGCCGCCCGGCACGAGGGCGGTGCGGCGACGATGGCCGATGCGTTCGCGCGTACGTCGGAGCGCCCGGCCGCCGTCACCGTGCACCAGGGCTGCGGACTGACGAACGCGATGACCGGGATCACCGAGGCCGCCAAGAGCCGGACCCCGGTGGTGGTCGTCGCCGCCGAGGTGACCGAGCCGAGGTCGAACTTCTTCGTCGACCAGTCCGCGCTGGCCCGGGCCGTGGGCGCGGTGCCGTTCCGGGTCGATGACCCGGCGACGGCGGTCCGGGTCGCACGCGAGGCGGTGCGGACGGCGGTGGGCGCACGCCGTACGGTCCTGCTGAACCTGCCGCTGGCCGTGCAGGCGGCCGAGACCGGGGATCCGGACGGGTCGGAGGATTTTCGGGACGGCTCGGGCGATTTTCGGGACGGCTCGGGGGATTTTCGGGACGGCTCGACCGTTGGGGCGGCTGGGGTGGTGCCGTCCGAGGCGGACCTCGATCGGCTGGCCGACGCCGTACGACGCGCGGAGCGGCCGGTGTTCGTCGCCGGGCGCGGCTCCCGCGGCGCGGGGAGCGCAGTTGCCGCCGCGGCCGAGCTGTCCGGGGCGTTGCTGGCGGAGTCCGCGGTGGCCAAGGGCCTGTTCGCGGGTCACGCGTGGTCGCTCGGGGTGTCGGGAGGGTTCGCGTCCCCCGGTGCCGCCGCACTGATCGGGGGCGCCGACCTGATCGTGGGCTGGGGGTGCGCCCTCAACATGTGGACGATGCGACACGGCTCGCTGGTCGCACCCGGAGCCACGGTCGTGCAGGTCGACGACACCGCCGACGCGCTGGGCGCCCATCGCGAGCTGACGTTCGGGGTCCTCGGCGACGTCGCGCTGACCGCCGCGGGACTCCAGCGGCGGCTCGAGCCACGCACCGGCTACCGCACCGGCGACGTACGCCGTCGCCTCGACGCCGGAATCGCCTGGTCGACGGAGCTCTACGACGACCTCGGCGGCGACGGCCTGATCGACCCGCGGACGCTCAGCCGCGACCTCGACGCGCTGCTGCCCGACGACCGGCTCGTGGCCGTCGACTCGGGGAACTTCATGGGCTACCCCGCGGCGTACCTCGACGTCCGCGACCACCGGTCCTTCTGCTTCACCCAGGCGTTCCAGTCGATCGGGCTCGGGCTCGCCACCGCGATCGGCGCGGCCGTGGCGAGTCCCGGGCGGCTGACCGTCGCCGCCCTCGGTGACGGCGGCGCGCTGATGTCCTCGATGGAGCTCGAGACCGTCGTGCGACTGGGGCTCGACCTGCTCGTGGTGGTCTACGACGACCACGCGTACGGCGCGGAGGTGCATCACTTCGGTCCCGACGGCGCGGCCCTCGACACCGTGGTCTTCCCCGACACGGACATCGCCGCCATCGGGCGTGGCTTCGGGTTCGACGCCGTCACGGTGCGAGCGGCACGGGACCTGGACGCCGTACGCGGCTGGCTCGACGCCGGCCGGCCGCGCCCGATGCTGGTGGACGCGAAGGTGGCCGACCAGCAGCCGTCGTGGTGGCTCGAGGAGGCGTTCCGGGGCCACTGACCGTCGCTGCCAGGATGAGGCCATGGATCTGGACACGTTCCGCTGGCTGCTGACCGACGACGGTCAGTCGCTGCTCGCGGCCGCGACCGCCGCGGAGGGCACGCCGTTCCAGGTCCAGAAGAGGCTGCGCGAGGTCTCGACCGGCTCGACCGACGAGAAGGCCGAGCGAGTCGCGGCGGCACTGGGGCAGGTCGAGCTCCGGCGTCGCGCGGCAGCCAAGCTCGGCGACGACGCGGCCCGGATGTACTTCACCCGAGACGGGCTCGAGCAGGCGACCCGCGCTCGGGTCGCGCGGCACCGGGCGGCCCGCGTGGCGCTCGGCGGACCCAGCGTCGTGGACCTGACCTGCGGCATCGGCGGGGACCTCGTCGCGTTCGCCCGGGCCGGTCTGACCACCGCCGGGATCGATCTCGACCCGCTCCGCGTCGAGATCGCGAGGGCCAACCTCACCGCGCTCGGCCTCGGCGGCGCCGTCCAGGTGGGAGACGCAACGACGCTCGACGTCGCGATCTTCGGCACGGCATACGCCGACCCCGCGCGGCGCGGCGCACGGGGGAGGTCGTTCCACGCCGACGACTGGACCCCACCGTGGACCTTCGTCGAGTCGCTGATGACCCGGCGGGCCTGCGTGAAGGTCGCGCCCGGGATCCCCCACTCGCTCGTGCCCGACGGAGCCGAGGCGGAGTGGGTCAGCGACGAGGGCGAGGTGAAGGAGGCGGCCCTGTGGTCGCCGATGCTGGCCTCCGCCGCACGCCGCGCGACCGTCATCGGACGGGGCGGCCTGGCGACGCTGACCGAGGACGACGATCCCGGCGCCGACGTCGGCGGGGTCGGCGCGTTCCTGTACGAGCCCGACGGGGCGGTCATCCGGGCCGGACTCGTCACCGCCGTCGCGGCCGGCGTCCAGGGGCATCTGCTCGACCGGAGGATCGCCTACGTCAGCGGCGACTCGGCGTACCGCTCACCCTTCGCCCGCGGCTACCGCGTCATCGAGGAGCTCCCCTACCGCGAGAAGCAGCTGCGCGCCGCGCTCCGCGAGCGCAACGTCGGCACCCTGACCATCAAGAAGCGCGGCGTCGACGTCGCCCCGGAGCAGCTCCGACAGCGGCTCGGGCTGCGCGGCGACGAGGCCGTGACGATCGTGCTCACCCGCGTCGCCGGCGAGGGCACCGCGCTGCTCGTCGACCCGATCTGACGAGGCTCACAGCCCCAGCCAACCGGGGCGGCGTACCCCACCGGGGTCTGCCGACGTGCTCTGACAGGATCGAGCGGTGACCGCCGACGACAGCCGTGGCCGGTGGATCGCGCTGATCGTCTGCTGCAGCGCGATGTTCATGACCCTCCTCGACGTGAGCGTCACGAACGTCGCGCTGCCGTCCATCTCCCGCGACACCGGCGCCGGACCGGCCGAGCTCCAGTGGATCGTGTCGGGCTACACGCTGGCGTTCGGCCTGGTGCCCGTGCTCGGCGGCAAGCTCGGCGACGACCATGGCCGCCGGGTGATGTTCCAGGTGGGGGTCGCCGGCTTCGCGGCCTCGTCCTTCCTGTCGGGCCTCGCCCCGACCGCTCCGATCCTGATCGCCGCGCGCGTCGTCCAGGGGCTGTTCGGCGGGCTGATCAACCCGCAGGTCTCGGGCCTCGTCCAGCAGATGTTCCGCGGCGCCGAGCGCGGACGGGCGTTCGGGGTCCTCGGCACCACGGTCGGCCTCGGCACGGCGGTCGGCCCGCTCGTCGGCGGGGCGCTGATCGCGCTGGGCGGGCCGAGCGTCGGGTGGCGGCTGGTGTTCTTCATCAACATCCCGATCGGGATCGTCGTGATGCTGCTCGGCCGCCGACTCCTCCCCGCCCCCGCCGAACGCACACCACACCACCTCGACGTCCTCGGCGCGCTGATCCTCGGCGGCGCGACGTTCTGTGTGCTGTTCGGCTGCGTGCAGTACGACGCACTGCGCGACGCCCGGCTCGCCTGGCTCGCCGTACCGGCCCTGGCCCTGGCCCTGGTGTTCTACCGGCGCGAACGACGACTCACCGCCGAGTCCCGTGAGCCGCTCGTGGACTTCCGGCTGTTCCGGCGGCCGTCGTACGTCGCGGGCATCACGCTCGCCCTGACGTTCTTCCCGGCGATGGCCGGCCTGCCGCTGGTGCTGGCGATCTTCTACCAGCAGGGCCTCGGCTACACGGCGTTCCAGTCCGCGCTCGGGGTCACCGCGTACGCCGTCGGAAGCGCCGTCTCGGCGCCGCTCTCCGGCCGCGTCGTCACCCGGGTGGGGCGGCCCCTGGTGGTCGGTGGCGCCGTGATGTTCGGGATCGGCGCTGTGGGCCTGGCGATCCTCGCGCCCCATGTCTCGCCCGCGCACGCCGCACTCGGCCTCGCCGGACCGCTGTTCATCATGGGCTGCGGGCAGGGGGCGCTGATCACGCCCAACCAGACGCTCGCCCTGATGGACGTCGATCCGCTGATGGGCAGCACGGCGGGCGGCGTGCTCCAGACGGGCCAGCGGATCGGGCTCGCGATCGGGCAGGCCGCGATCGGCGCGGTGTTCTTCAGCTCGCTCACCGGCACGGGGCACGCGGCGTACGCCACGGCGCTGCGGCACGCGGTGCTCGCCGCCATCTGCTTCATCGCCCTGGCGGTCACGATCGGGGTACAGGACCTGCTCCGAGCGCGCCGACGTACGCCGTCGGTAGGTTGAGTCCGTGACCTCCTCGGACCCCGGTCGGCTGGCGGAGCAGGCGGCCACCCGGATCGCCGAGGTGACCGGCGTACCCCGCCACCACGTCGTCGTCGTCCTCGGCTCCGGATGGGCACCGGCCGCGGCCGGCCTCGGCGATCCGGTCGCGGAGCTCGCGATGACCCAGGTGCCGGGCTTCGTCGCGCCGACGGCCGAGGGACACCGCGGCACGATCACGTCGTACGACGTGGACGGCATCGCCGTTCTGGTGCTGGCCGGGCGTACCCACCTGTACGAGGGCCTCGGCGTGCGGCCCGTCGTCCACGGCATCCGCACCGCCGCCGCCACGGGCTGCTCGCGCGCGCTGCTCACCAATGCGAACGGCTCGCTTCGCGACGACCTGGAGGTCGGGCAGGCCGTGCTGATCCGAGACCACCTCAACCTGACCGGGACGTCGCCGATCGAGGGCGCGCACTTCGTCGACCTGACCGACTGCTGGTCGAACCGGTTGCGCGCCCAGGCACGTGAGCTGGACCCGTCGCTGGTGGAGGCGACGTACGCCTGGCTGCCGGGACCGCACTACGAGACCCTCGCGGAGGCCGAGTGGGTACGGCGGATCGGTGGCGACGTGCTCGGAATGTCGACGGTCCCCGAGGCGATCGCGGGAAGAGAATGCGGTCTCGAGGTGCTCGGACTGTCGACGGTCACGGCCGTCGAGGGTGACGACGCGGGGATCGACCCGAGCGAGGTGGTGGCCGTCGCAGAACGCACGGCCGCTCGGATGGGCCCGCTGCTCGCGGACCTGGTGAGAAAGGGAACGACATGACTGCCATCGACGAGTCGTCGACCCGCAGGGCCCCGGCCGCTCCGGGCGCCATCGAGGCCAACGGCATCAACGTGATCCAGGAGTCGGAGCGCAAGGGGAGGCCCGCAGATCTGTTCTGGCCGTGGTGCGCCTCGAACATCTCGGTGCTCGCCGTGTCGTACGGCGCGTTCGTGCTCGGCTTCGGGATCGGGCTCTGGCAGGGCATCGTCGCCGCAGTGGTCGGCGCCGTCGCGTCGTTCCTGCTGGTGGGGCTGGTCTCGATCGCCGGCAAGCGCGGCTCGGCCCCGACCCTGGCGCTGTCACGCGCGGCGTTCGGGCGAGCCGGCAACACCCTGCCCTGCGTGGTGTCCTACGTCCTGCTCGTCGGCTGGGAGACCGTGCTCGTCGCGCTCTCGACGCTGGCCACCGCGACGGTCTTCGAGCGACTCGGCTGGAGCCACGGTGACGGCACCAAGGTCGCGGCGTTCGTGGTCGTCGCGCTGGTGATCGTAGGCGCCGGGATCATGGGGTTCGACCTGATCATGCGAATGCAGAAGTACCTCACGATCGCGCTGATCATCGTCACCGCCGTGTACGTCGCGCTCACCGTCGACCACATCCACCTGGACACCGCCAAGGCGCTGCCCACCGGGAGCACGCAGTCGGTGATCGGTGCCGCCATCCTGGTGATGACCGGGTTCGGGCTGGGTTGGGTCAACACCGCGGCCGACTACTCCCGCTACCTGCCACGACGGGCGTCGAGCGCCGGCGTCGTCTGGTGGCCGACGTTCGGTGGCAGCCTGCCGGTCGTCCTGCTCGTCGTCTACGGGATCCTGCTGGCCGGCTCGTCGCAGTCGTTGAGCGCGGCGATCGGCAGCGACCCGATCGGCGCACTGACCACGATCCTGCCCACGTGGTTCCTGCTGCCGTTCGCGATCGTCGCCGTGCTCGGCCTGGTCAGTGGCGCGGTGATGGACATCTACTCCTCGGGCCTGACCCTGCTCACCCTGGGCCTCCCGGCGCCGCGCTGGGTCGCCGCCGCGATCGACGGTGTGCTGATGGTCGTCGGCGCCATCTACATCGTGTTCTACGCCGACAGCGACTTCGTGGTGATCTTCGAGGCGTTCCTGATCATCCTCGGTGTGCCGATGGCCGCGTGGTGCGGCGTGTTCCTGGCCGACGTACTGATGCGCCGGCGGGACTACGACGAGGCGTCCCTGTTCACCGGCGCCGGCATCTACGGCCGGTTCCGGCTGAGCTCGGTGCTGTTCATGGCGCTCGGCACCTGGGTCGGCTGGGGGCTGGTGATCGACACCACCGGCGCCGGGAAGCACCTCGGCTGGCTCGGCTACTTCCTGGACGGCATCACCGTCGACGTGGGGAGCTTCCACCACACCTGGTTCGACCTCGGTGGCACGGGCGGCGGCTGGGCCTACGCCAACCTCGGTGTGCCGGTGGCGCTGGCGATCGGCTTCGTGGGCTACCTGGTCTTCGGCTTCGCCGGCGTACGCCGTCAGGAGCGGGCGCTGCGCGACCGCACCGCCGCCACCAGCGACCCCGCTCCCGCCACCACCTGAGACCCACTCCATCGGGTCGTCCGCTTGAGCGGCTGCTAGAACACCCTTCCAGGCGGACGACCCTCACACCCACCCAGTCGTCCGCTCCCAGCGCTCCTAGAACACCCCCTCAGGCGGACGACCCGAAGACTCGCTCAGGCCAGGCTGGTGCGCTCCGCGGCTGAACGTCCCGCTGCTGACCCCGTGGTCGAGACGCATGGCTCACGTCTCCTTGGTCTCGAGACGGTCGCTGGACGACCTCCTCGACCGGCTCGGGGTCACAGGACGACCACAGACCTGAGCACGTCGCCGTGGTGCATCTTCTCGAACGCCGCCTCCACGTCGCCGAGCGCGATCTCCTCGGACACGAAGGCGTCGAGGTCGAGCCGGCCCTGCTGGTACAGCGAGACCAGCATCGGGAAGTCCCGCGTCGGCAGGCAGTCGCCGTACCACGACGACTTCAGCGCGCCACCTCGTCCGAAGACGTCGATCAGCGGGATGTCGGGGATGCGCATGTCTGGCGTCGGCACCCCGACGAGTACGACGGTGCCGGCGAGGTCGCGCGCGTAGAACGCCTGCTTCCAGGTCTCGGGACGTCCGACCGCGTCGATGACGACGTCGGCGCCGTTGCCGTCGGTCAGCTCGTGGATCGCCGGCACCGGATCGGCGTCCGCGCTGTTGATCGTGTGCGTCGCCCCCATCCGGCGCGCACCCTCGAGCTTCCGGTCGTCGATGTCGACGGCGATGATCGTCTCCGCACCCGCCAGCGCCGACCCGGCGATCGCGGCCGTACCGACGCCGCCGCAGCCGATCACCGCGACGCTCCTGCCGCGCGAGACGTTGCCGGTGTTGAGGGCCGCACCGAGCCCGGCCATCACGCCGCAGCCCAGCAGGCCGACCGCGGCGGCGCGCGCCGAGGCGTCGACCTTCGTGCATTGGCCCGCGGCGACCAGGGTCTTCTCGGCGAACGCACCGATCCCCAGCGCCGGCGACAGCTCGGTCCCGTCGGAGAGTGTCATCCGCTGGGTCGCGTTGTGGGTCGCGAAGCAGTACCACGCCTCGCCTCGGTTGCAGGCCCGGCAGTTGCCGCACACCGCACGCCAGTTGAGGATCACGAAGTCGCCCGGGGCCACCGACGTCACGTCGTCCCCGACCGCCTCGACCACGCCGGCCGCCTC
>DATAOY010000092.1:0-7889 GCA_036265495.1 Nocardioides sp.
CCACCCCGATGAGCGGATGTCCGTCGTTGTGTCAGCCTCCGGGGTGATAGGCGATCAACTCCTCGCGGTCCGACCCGCCTGAGACATCGACGGCGAGGACCGCCTGGCCGCTACCGTGCGCGTAGAACTTCAGCTCGGACACGTTGGGCTCGATGGGCGAGAAGTCCTCGGTCATCAGCACAGGCTTGAAGTGACCAGCGCCGACCTTGACCTGCTCGTCGAGAACCAGGACACGGGACTGGTCCTCGGCCAGGTCCTTGGAGTACTCCTCACGGTAGGTCAGACCGACCTTCGGCTCGGCCGGGAGCGCGACGCCCGGCATGTTGCCGTGTTTGCCGGCCTGCCAGGTGCCGTTGTCGTGCGGCTTGCCGTGGCGGTAGGCGATGGTGTGCTCGCCGAAGTACCAGATGGTCCCGCAGAAGTCTTGGGCGTACCAATCCCTGGTGACCTCGACCGGCGTGCCGTGATGGGTCACGACGTCGCTGACGACTCGGGCGGTGATCCCGTCGGCTATGAGTTTCTTGCGGTGCGTCGCCCTGATCACGTCGTGGTTCACATGCCCGGTCTCCATGTTCGTGACGCGGTAGACCCAGCGGCTGCCCACGGTCATCGGCCAGCGCGGGTTGTTGATCTTCGCGCTGAAGTCCGCCGGATCGAGGTTCACGGGCTGGGCCAGCTTCGGTAGAGGCGGGCACGGCCGCCTGGCGAGGGCTGACGTCCCGGACGACGGGACAGTCTGCAGGACGAGCGCGACCAACGCGCCCAGCGCGACCGCGATCCCCATGGAGGTCGACCTCGGGTGCTTCACCGTGAACTCCTTCCAGCGAGCAAGACGCGTGACCTCACTTGTCTCACACGCGGATGAGCGCACCATGAGCGCCCGAAACGCACTCATCTGCTGTCAGGGTCGCTCATGCGGCATGACGCGGTGTTGGAAGCGCTCGACATGCTCGACCAGCTTGCGCGGTCACGACGCACGTTCCTCGACGTTGGTCACAGTGACCTCGAGCACGACGGGCAGACGAAGCGGACCTCGACGCAGCGGCTCATTCGTGGCCGTCCCGCTGGGCACGGCGGGCTGCGCGGACTTCGGCGCGAGGCGCAGGTGGTACGCCGTGCGCAGGTGCGCGGCACGCAGGCGTCACCGTCGGCGCGGTCCAGGAACTTCTGCTCGAGGACCTCAGTCGAGGTAGTCGCGCAGCACCTGGGAGCGGCTCGGGTGACGGAGCTTCGACATCGTCTTGCTCTCGATCTGGCGGATCCGCTCCCGCGTCACGCCGTACACCTTGCCGATCTCGTCGAGCGTCTTCGGCTGGCCGTCGGTGAGACCGAAGCGCATCGAGACCACGCCCGCCTCGCGCTCGGACAGGGTGTCGAGCACGGCGTGCAGCTGCTCCTGCAGCAGCGTGAAGCTCACCGCGTCGGCCGGGACGATCGCCTCGGAGTCCTCGATCAGGTCGCCGAACTCGCTGTCACCGTCCTCACCGAGCGGGGTGTGCAGCGAGATCGGCTCCCGGCCGTACTTCTGGACCTCGACGACCTTCTCGGGCGTCATGTCCAGCTCCTTGGCGAGCTCCTCCGGGGTGGGCTCGCGCCCGAGGTCCTGCAGCATCTGCCGCTGGACACGGGCGAGCTTGTTGATCACCTCGACCATGTGCACCGGGATGCGGATCGTGCGCGCCTGGTCGGCCATCGCGCGGGTGATCGCCTGCCGGATCCACCAGGTGGCGTAGGTCGAGAACTTGTAGCCCTTGGTGTAGTCGAACTTCTCGACCGCGCGGATCAGGCCGAGGTTGCCCTCCTGGATGAGGTCGAGGAACAGCATGCCGCGACCCAGGTAGCGCTTGGCGATGCTGACGACCAGGCGCAGGTTGGCCTCGAGCAGGTGGTTCTTCGCGCGCCTGCCGTCCTCGGCGATCCAGTCCAGCTCCTCCTCGAGCTTGGGCGAGATCTTGCCGCCCTTGCCGAGCTTCTCCTCGGAGAACAGGCCGGCCTCGATCCGCTTGGCGAGCTCGACCTCCATCTCGGCGTTGAGCAGCGGGACCTTGCCGATCTGCTTGAGGTAGTCCTTGACCGGGTCGGCGGTGGCACCAGCCACCATGACCTGCTGCTCCGGCTCACCGGTCTCGTCGGCGTCGGAGACGACGAACGTCGCCTCCTTCTCGTCCTCCTCGATGGAGGGGTCGGTGGCCACGTCCTTCTCGAACTGCTCGTCGGGAAGGTCGGGCAGCACCTTCTTGCCGTCGGGACCGACCTCTACGTCGTCGAGGGTCACGGCGTCCTTGGCGGTCGCCGGCGCCTCGGCGTTCGCCGCGGACTTCTTGGCGGGAGCCGCCTTCTTCGCCGCGGTCTTCGTGCCGGCTGGAGCCTTCTTGGCGGGACTGGTCCTCGTGGCCGTCGCCTTCTTCGCCGGCGACTTGGTCGCCGTCTTCGTCTGGCTCGTCGTCGTCTTCTTGCGCGCGGTCGAGGACACGAACACCTCTCGTCAAGGACATTGTGGGCGCGGCAAGGCCCGGTGTGGTCAAGAGCCGCACCGCCATTCTGCCATGGCCCTGGTCGTCGGCACGCATCGGGAGCCGCCCATGGAACGGTCCCCAGGGCGCCTCGTGACGCGGGTCCGGCGGGTCAGCCGGTTCCTCTGCTCGTCCCGGGCGCCCGTGACCTCGCCGTCAGGCCCCCGGGAACTCCCGGGTCGCGGCTACGCGCCGTACTCCCGTTCCGGGCGAGCCGAGGAGGCGGCCTTGCTGGGTGCGGCAGCCAACAGCTGCTGGGCGTGTCGGTCGACCGCGCCGACGAGCAGCTGCTGGGCAGCTCCGAAGATGAACGCGTACGCCAGGATCTGCTCCTGGCTGTCGAGCTGGGACAGACCGGGGACGAAGTTCGCCTTGATCAGCAGCAGACCGCCCATCGCCGACAGCGCGCCCACCGGGAGCTTGAGGGCGGCGAGGGCCGTCGGTACGTCGTAGGCGAGCGATGTCCCCTGCATGTTCCGGATCGACACGATCGCCGACAGCAGGCCACCGAGCACGCCGAGGGCCGCGACGGTCAACAGGTCGTAGCCCTGCGGGGCACTCCCACCGGCGGCGCACACCTTCGTGTTGCCCGGCTCCGTGATGAAGCACAGAGGCATGACGGCCGGGTGGTTCCACACGTAGGCGATGAAGGCGACCAGGACGGTGGCGAGGACCGCCGCGCTGCCGACCACCGCGTTGCGGAAGCTGCGCAGTCGCGCGTGCTCGGCGTCCGCGGCCTCGAACCCGACCTGCACCGCCTTGGCGAACCGTTCCCTCGTTCCGGGATCCGCGGGCTGGGCGTCCTGGAGCTTGAGGGCGGCGTGGCGCCGCGGGTCGTCCCGGTCGAGCGCCACCTCGACGCGCGCGATCGCCTCCGGGATCTCGGCGGCCACCTGCGCGTCGTCGTACAGGGTGGCCATCAGGATCTCCGCCGAGTGCAGGTTCTGGTAGGCGGCCTCGACGAGGGTGCCGCGCCACCAGTTGCTGGCAGGGCGGGGTCTCAACGAGATGCGCCGAGCGGCCTTCTTGGCGTCCGTCAGACGCGCCTCAGCCTCCTCGGCCAGCATGGAGCTGCCTGGAACGAGGTCGTTGTCAGCTCGGATGGCATTCAGCTTCGCCTGCAACCGGTCCGCGCGTACCAACACGTCCTGCGCCCAGATGCGGCGTGGCGGGCTGTCTGCTCTTCCCCTTCGCTGCGCGGCGAACAGGCCGCTGCGCTCTACCAGCTCGGTCATGGTGTGACTCCCCGTGAGTGTTGCTGCCATTGGTGCGAGGCACCCGGATGCTTCACCGTGCTGCTGAGGAGCGGCCCGGGGCATCTGGCTTTCGACGTACGGACCCGGGAGCCGGACGTCGTGAGAGACCGTGGGCCCGGCGCGCGAGGAGCTCAGGCGTCGACTGCCTGCGCGGGAGACGGTTCCGGTCGTGGCGCTCCCTCGTCGCGCCGGTCGATGGTCTGCAGTACCCAGAAGACTCCGAACAACCCGATCAGGGTGGCCTCGATGAGGAGGACCCAGTGGTCCCCGATCCACCCCGAGGCGGCCTTCCCCACGACCGGGATGACGATCGCCGCGACGATCATGAGTCCTGCGATGCCGCCGTACCACAGCATCCAGCGTCGGTTGGCGTCCGGCTTCCCCCCGCCCTTCTGCCAGTCCTCTCGTTTGTCCCATGCGCTGGCGCAGACCACGATGATCACGAAGGCGAACAACGTGGTTGCCGACCACATGTGTGCGTGGTGGTAGAACGTGTCCCGGCCCCATGCGAAGACACCCGCCCCGATCAGCCACAGGGCGACCGCGAGCCCATAGGGGACACAGAACGTCACGTCCCGGTACCACGGGCCGGGCTTCTTCCGGAGGAGCGCGGCCCACCCGGAGTCGGTGACCACGGCCAGGACGACCCCGATCAGGGCCACCGCAATGATCACGCCCAACGTCCTGATGTTGTTGTCGATGGCCTGGTGTGCGACGAGGACGAGCTGGGTCGGATCACCGTTCGCGGCCTGCTGGGAGGCGTTCGATATGCCGCAGAAGTTGGCATCGGACGTCGGTACGAAGGCCACGACGGGGGCGAGCATCCCGGCGAGGTTCAAGAACCCGTCCTCGACCCAGTTCTTGCCCCACAGGACGATCATGCTCACGCCGAGCGTGACCAGGGCGCCGACGAACACAGCTCTCGTCGGCGTGTAGTAGTAGGCGCTGATCGATCGCTGCGCGCACCCGCTTGATCGGGAGACCTCGAACAGCACGGACACGCCCAGGGAGACGACGACCGCGACCATTCCCATGCGGAGCAGCGAGTAGGTCCGCAACGCCATCGTCGGTGGCGGGGGAAGCGGCGGAGCGGGTGGCCCACCGGGCGACCTGTCCTGAGGGCTGTTCCCCGATCCAGGCCGTCCGGATGTCGTGGCCACGTCGATCTCCTCCTTCGTGCTCGGCCCGCGCGGTCACAGGCTGTCGAGGTACTTCCTGACGTCGTCCTCGAACGCGGCGTTCACCTTCGAGACGTGCCGGAACGACAGCCAGGTCCGGGCCGCGGCGACGAACTCGGTCTGCGGGTCGGGAGGCGGTGGGGGTGGTGGCGGCGAGTCCACCGGGGCGAACACCGTGCAGTCGCCCGAGGCCTGCAGAAGTGTCCTCATGTCGTCCCACGTGAAGAAGGCGCGGCCCTGGACGCCCCACGAGTCACCCCAGGAGTTCTGCATCCAGATCCGTTCCCTCTCGACGTCGAGCTCATCCAGGCAGTACTCGTGTCCACCGGCCACGGAACCGGTGATCCGCTGCTGCCCGTCCGCGGCCGGATGGAACATGTCCTGGCGCCACTCGGTGCCGACGATGACCGGCTGTTGGGCCAGTGCCGTCAGCAGTGCCTCGAGAGAGAACGCGTGCTGGTAGCCGCTGATCAGGCCTCGAGACCTCAGGACCGTCGCGACCGAGAGCCCGTCGGAGCCGGTGTCGGTCGGCGGGTAGGCCCCGGGGTATGGATCGAGCTTCGTCGCGTCCGAGTACACGCCGACGGCGTACTTCTCGTCGGCGATCGCGTCGCTCCCGAGGATCTGGGGCACTGCGGGCTCGCTCCAGAACGGCTGGTAGGACAGGCACTTGGTGGCCGCATTGCCGGTGCACGACCCGAGATTCCCCTGGTCGAGCGTCGGGATCTGGGACTGATGCCTCACCGACGAGAGCGTGCCGATGTCGACGGCCGTGACGGCATAGGCCCACGACCGAGGATCGTGGCGTACGTTGCGACCCAGGCGGGGGTCGCTCGGGTTCTCGAAGATCTTCACGTAGTCGGTCATCGACGTCCACCTCGCTCAGTGTTGGGGTCCTGGAATGGGTCTCTGCTGGGGGACGTCATGTGGGCGCGTTCGGCTGAGTGCTCAGGCAGACGCGCCGCCGCGCCACGTGACACGACGACGCCAGAGGTGGGGCTGCTCGGGGATGGTCGACCTCCCCGCGCCCTCCGGCCGCGCTCCAACACGATCCGAGCGACATCGGCGTTCCTCCCGTTCACTCGCACGCTTCGGCGAGTGCGCCAGTCACGACGGGATGAAGACGCTCCTAGCAGTGTCTCGCCGCCGCCCAGCGATGGCAAGAGAAGGCCGCGTCCGGCCACGACAGCGCAGGACGCGGTCGCGGCGTCAGGTCAGACCGCCTCCGCCTTCGCGGCGGCCTTCTTCTGCTGCTTGTAGTCGCGGACCTTCTGGAGGGACGCGGCATCGGTCACGTCCGCCACCGAGCGGTACCCCTCGAGCGCGTAGTCACCGACCGCCTGCTCCCAGCCGTCCGGCCGTACGTCGAGCTGCTTGGCGAGGAGCGCGGTGAAGATCTGGGCCTTCTGCCTGCCGAACCCGGGCAGCTCCATGACCCGCTTCAGCAGGTCGGCCCCGGATGTGGCCTCGGTCCACAGTCGCTCGGTGTGGCCGGCGTACTTCTCCTCCACGATCGCGGCCAGCGTCTGCAGGCGCTCGGACATCGATCCGGGGAACCGGTGGATCGCCGGCGGGGTCGAGCACAGCGCCTTGAACTCCACCGGGTCGGCGGCCGCGATCGCGGCCGGCTCGATGCTGCCGAACCGGTCCAGCACCTTCGCCGGCCCTCGGAACGCGTGCTCCATCGGGTACTGCTGGTCGAGCATCATCCCGACGAGCAGGGCGAACGGGCTGTCGCTGAGTACCTCGTCGGCGTGCGGGTCGCCGGTGATGTGGATGGCCATGGCGCCATCCTGCCCCAACGAGGAGTCCGGCGCGTCAGCCCACTTTGACCGCGAGCACCGGGCAGGGGGCGTCGAGCAGGATGCGCTGGGCGTTGCTGCCCAGGATCAGCTTGCCGACCGGGGTGCGCCGGCGCAGGCCGATCACGATCAGGTCCGCGCCGCTGTCCTCGGCGATCCCGATCAGGTCCTCGGCGGGCTCGAACCCGCGGACCGGCTGGCGCACGTCGTACTCGAGGCCCGAGGCCTTGAGCTTCGTCTCGAGCGTGGACATGGCGTTCTCGGAGCGGGTGGAGGTCTCGTCGTCGTACTCTCGCCCGCCGCGGTGGGAGTTCACCACGATCAGAGCGGCGCCACGGAGCTTCGCCTCGGCGATGCCCTGGTCGACCGCCGCCTCGCCCTCGGGCTTGGGCACGTAGCCCACGACCACAGCACCCATGGTCCCTCCTCCGCGTCCCTCGAACGTCCCCGGGCCCCGTACCCCGGCAACCTATCCCACCGCCGCCGGGACGTCGGCGGTGTTCCCTGTGGAGGACGGGGTGGCCGACCCGGGTGGGTCGGGCAGGCTGAGGGGATGCCCGTCCTGCGCGCACCACTCGACCTCGCCGAGCGGCGCGTGCTCCGCAGTGCGGTGCTCGGGCTGGCGACGTCCGACCGTCGTCGACGCGTCCCGGCGACGCTGCACGTCGGCGTGCCCGGGACTGCGGCCGCGGCCGTGGCCGACGACCCCGGGTGGGACCACGGGCTCCGGACCGAGATCGTGGGTGCGGTGCTCCGAGCCCGCGGGGATCCGCCATGGGTCTGGGTGACGCGGTCGGGGCCGCTCACCCTCCAGGACGCCGACGCGGCCTGGCTCGGACCGACGATCGCCGCGGCCGCCGAGCGCGGTGTGGACGTGGCGTACGTCGTGGTCACCCGGCACGGCTGGACCGACCCGCGCTCGGGGCTTCGTCAGGAGTGGAAGCGGATCCGGCAGCGACCGCCAGGCGGGTAGGAGCGACTCAGTCCCAGGTGTGGACGGGCTCGTTGCTGTGCATGTGCTCGCGGTACTCCAGCAGGACCGCCCGGAGCGCGTCGTACCGGTCCTCCCCCGTGCGCCGGTGCATCCGGTCGATGAACCAGCTCGCGCCGTTGCGGCCGAGGAGGCAGCGCTGCTCGATG
>DATAOY010000093.1:0-33827 GCA_036265495.1 Nocardioides sp.
GTGGCGGCCTTGTCGAGGACGGTGCGCAGGATCTGCTCCATCTCGTCGAAGTGGGTCTGGTCGCAGATCAGCGGGGGAGAGAGCTGGATGACCGGGTCGCCGCGGTCGTCGGCGCGGCAGTAGAGGCCCTCGTCGTACAGCGCCTTGGAGAGGAAGCCGCGCAGCAGCTTCTCGGACTCCTCCTCGTTGAAGGTCTCGCGGGTGCCCTTGTCCTTGACGAGCTCGATCCCGTAGAAGTACCCGTCGCCGCGGACGTCGCCGACGATGGGCAGGTCCAGGAGCCGCTCGAGGGTGGACCGGAAGGGGCCCTCGTTGTCGCGGACGTGCTCGAGGACGTGCTCGTTCTCGAAGATGTCGAAGTTCGCCATCGCGACCGCGGTCGAGACCGGGTGCCCGCCGAAGGTGAAGCCGTGGGCGAAGGACTCCGCGCCGTGCAGGAAGGGCTCCATCAGCCGGTCGGAGGTGATCATGGCGCCGAGCGGGGCGTAGCCCGACGTGATGCCCTTGGCACACGTGATGATGTCGGGCTGGTAGCCGTAGCGCTCGGCGCCGAACATGTAGCCCAGGCGGCCGAACGCGCAGATGACCTCGTCGGAGACCAGCAGCACGTCGTACTGGTCGCAGATCTCGCGGACCCGCTCGAAGTAACCCGGCGGCGGCGGGAAGCAGCCGCCGGAGTTCTGCACCGGCTCCAAGAAGACGGCAGCGACTGTCTCGGGGCCCTCGTTCTCGATGGCGACGGCGATCTCGTTGGCCGCCCAGAGGCCGAACTTCTTCTCGTCGTCCTCGAAGTACGGCGCGCGGTAGTAGTTGGTGTTGGGCACCCGGAACGTCGAGGGGACCAGCGGCTCGAACGGTGCCTTCATCCCCGGTAGCCCGGTGATCGACAGCGCACCCTGCGGCGTGCCGTGGTAGGCGATCGCGCGGCTGATCACCTTGTGCTTGTACGGCTTGCCGGTGACCTTGAAGTAGTTCTTGGCGAGCTTCCACGCGGTCTCGACCGCCTCGCCGCCGCCGGTGGTGAAGAAGACCCGGTTCAGGTCACCCGGCGCGTAGCCGGCAACCCGTTCGGCGAGCTCGATCGCGTTGGGGTGGGCGTACGACCACAGCGGCATGAACGCCAGCTGCTCGGTCTGCCTGGCGGCGGCCTCGGCCAGCTCCTTGCGGCCGTGGCCCAGCTGGCTCACGAACAGCCCCGCCAGCCCGTCGAGGTAGCGCTTCCCGTTCACGTCGTAGATGTAGGGACCCTCGCCGCGGACGATGACCGGAACATCGGCCGAGTCGTAGGCCGAGTGGCGGGTGAAGTGCATCCACAGGTGGTCGCGGGCGGACTGCTGCAGGCGTGAGTTGTCGTAGGGGGACTCGCCGGGCATGGATATCGGTTCCTCGCATGTCGTGGTGTGGTCCCATCATGAGGCTGGCATGAGGCCATCGCAAGCGGATCCGAAGGTCTCGCCGGCGATTCGTCACGGAATCCGAAGGTGGGCGCGCGATACGGCGGACTGATAGGAAGTCCCCATGACCAGGTACGGCGCCCAGTTCGGTCCCGACATCACCTTCCTCGGTGTCCCGGCCGTGGACGTCGAGGACGCCGCGGCCCTGGCCGCGGCGGATGTCGTGGTGGTGGGCGCGCCGTTCGACGGGGGTACGTCGCACCGGCCCGGCACGCGCTTCGGGCCGACGGCCATCCGGCAGACCGACTACCTGCCGCAGGACGGGTCGCGGCCTCATCTCGCGCTCCGGGTCGACGCGCTCCAGGACCTGGCCGTGGTCGACATGGGGGATGTCGAGATGCCTCCGGGAGAGATCGAGAGGGCGCTGCACAACCTCGAGGAGGCCGTGTACGCCGTCGCGTCCGCCGGCTCGGTGCCGCTCGTGCTCGGCGGTGACCACTCGATCGCCCTCCCCGACGCGACCGGCGTCGCGCGGCACCTGGGCTTCGGCCGGGTGTCGATGATCCACTTCGACGCACATGCCGACACCGGGAACATCGAGTTCGGCTCGCTGTACGGCCATGGTCAGCCGATGCGGCGGCTGATCGAGTCCGGGGCGCTGCGCGGCGACCGGTTCCTCCAGATCGGGCTGCGCGGCTACTGGCCCGGTCCCGAGACGCTGGACTGGATGGCCGAGCAGGAGATGCGGTCCTACGAGATGACCGAGATCGGCAGACGCGGGCTCGAGGCGTGTCTCGACGAGGCGTTCGAGATCGCGATGGACGAGTGCGACGCGGTGTTCCTGTCGGTGGACATCGACGTGTGCGACCCGGGCCATGCGCCCGGCACCGGCACACCGGAGCCGGGCGGGCTGTCCTCGCGCCAGCTCCTCGACGCCGTACGCCGGATCTGCCGGGAGCTCCCGGTCGCGGGCATCGACGTCGTCGAGGTGTCGCCGCCCTACGACCACGCCGAGATCACGGCGTACCTCGCGAACCGGGTGTGCCTCGAGGCCCTGTCGGCCCTGGCCACCCGCAAGGTGGGGATCACCCACGACCCCGCCGGCCCGCTGCTGGAGGGACGCTGATGGCGACGCTGTTCACCGGTGGGTCGGTCTTCGACGGCCACCGCCACCTGCCCGGCCACGGAGCGCTGGTCGACGACGGGAAGGTCGTCGCGCTGCTCTCCCCCGACGATCTCGGAACGGTGGAGCGGCCGGCCGATGTCGTCGACCTGGCCGGGGGACTGGTCTCCCCGGGCTTCACCGACGCCCACTGCCACCCGATCCAGGGCGGCCTGGAGCGGAGGCAGTGCGATCTGACCGACGGCACCACGCGCGAGGAGTACGTCGCGATGGTCCGCGAGTACGCCGCCCGGTACGACGGGCCGTGGATCACCGGCGGCGGCTGGGCGATGGCGGCGTTCCCCGGCGGCACGCCCTCGGCGGCCGACCTCGACACGGTGGTCGCGGACCGGCCCGTCCTGCTGCACAACCGTGACCACCACGGAGCCTGGGCCAACTCGCGGGCGCTCGAGCTCGCCGGGATCACCGCCGAGACGCCCGACCCGCCGGACGGGCGGATCGAGCGGCTCCCCGACGGCGGTCCCCAGGGCACGCTGCACGAGGGTGCGGTGGACCGCGTGGCGGTGCTCCTCCCCGAGCTGTCGCCGGCCGAGTACGCCGCGGGGCTGGTCGAGGGTCAGGGTCACCTCTTCTCGCTGGGCGTCACGGCCTGGCAGGACGCGATCGTGGGCGCCTACGCGGGGATGGCCGACACCGGGTCGACGTACCTCGACGCGGTAGCCAGCGGCGACCTGGTGGCCGACGTGGTCGGCGCGCTCTGGTGGGACCGGGATCTCGGTCTGGACCAGGTCCCCGACCTCGTGGAGCGCCGCCGCGCGCAGACGGGTGGCCGGTATCGCGCGACGAGCATCAAGATCATGCAGGACGGGGTGTGTGAGAACTTCACGGCGGCGATGCTGTCGCCGTACCTCGACGAGCACGGGAGCGCGACCGGCAACGCGGGCCACTCGTTCGTCGAGGCCGAGGAGCTCAAGGAGGTCGTGGTCGCGCTCGCGGCCGAGGGCTTCCAGGTGCACGTGCACGCGATCGGTGACCGCGCCACGCGTGAGGCGCTCGACGCCTTCGCAGCCGCACGCGACGCCGGTCACGGCCCCGACCTGCGACACCACATCGCGCACCTCCAGGTGGTCCACCCCGACGACCTGCCGCGGTTCGCGGAGCTGGGTGTGGCAGCCAACGCCCAGGCGCTCTGGGCCTGCCACGAGCCCCAGATGGACGACCTGACGATCCCGTTCCTCGGGGACGAGCGGGCGACCTGGCAGTACCCGTTCGGCGGCCTCCAGCGCGTGGGTGCCCGGCTGGTGATGGGCAGCGACTGGCCGGTGACCTCACCCGACCCGATCGCCGCGATCCACACCGCCGTCACCCGCACGTCGTACGACGACCCGCAGCCGCCGTTCCTGCCCGAGCAGGCCGTCGACCTCACGGCGGCGTTCGCGGCGTACACCTCGGGCTCCGCGTGGGTCAACGGCCGCGACCGCACCGACGGCGCCGGTGTCCTGGCCCCGGGTCACGCCGCCGACCTGGCGGTCCTCGACCGCGACCCGTTCGCGGGTCCGGCCGACGAGATCGGCGCCGCTCGGGTCGCGTCGACCTGGGTGGCCGGGAGGCGGGTCTTCGAGATCGGCTGACCTCGCGGCGTCCCGGGGCTCTGCCCTCGCCGGTGCGGCTCGCGCAGCTGAACGATAGAGACCGAATGGACATCGTCGGGCGCTCCGGATGACGAAATCCGTCGATTCCGCTCCCTGCCACTGTCGAATCCGCAGGGGCTTTCGTTAGGCTCCCGCCCATGGCGGACCAGACCTTCAAGAACGTGATCAACGGCGAGCTCGTCGACAGTGTCTCGGGAGAGACCTACGACATCGTCGACCCCACCACCGGCGGGGTCTACGCGCAGGCGCCGATGTCGGGCGCCGAGGACGTCGACCGAGCGTACGCCGCTGCGGCGACGGCGTTCGAGTCCTGGGGCCAGACCACCCCCCAGGACCGCGGCAACGCCCTGCTCAGGATCGCCCAGGCGATCGAGGACCGCATCGAGGAGATCAACGCCGTCGAGTGCAAGGACACCGGCAAGCCGCTCGGGCTCACCATGTCCGAGGAGATGCCGTACGCGTCCGACCACTTCAAGTTCTTCGCCGGCGCGGCCCGCCTGCTCGAGGGCCGCTCCGCCGGCGAGTACATGGCCGACCACACGTCGTGGGTCCGGCGCGAGCCGATCGGCGTCGTCGGCCAGGTGACGCCGTGGAACTACCCGCTGATGATGATGATCTGGAAGATCGCCCCGGCGCTCGCCGGTGGCAACACGATCGTCCTCAAGCCGAGCGACACGACGCCGGCGAGCTCGACGCTGCTCGCCGAGCTCTGCCAGGAGTTCCTGCCGCCCGGCGTCCTCAACGTCGTCTGCGGCGACCGGGACACGGGTCGCCGCCTGGTCGAGCACCGGACGCCGCAGATGGTGGCGATCACCGGGTCGGTCCGCGCGGGCATGGAGGTCGCGGGGTCGGCCGCCGCCGACCTCAAGCGCGTCCATCTCGAGCTCGGCGGCAAGGCACCGGTGATCGTCTTCGACGACGCCGACATCGAGAAGGCGGCCGAGGGCATCGCCGTCGCCGGCTACTTCAACGCCGGCCAGGACTGCACCGCCGCCACCCGCGTGCTCGCCGGCCCGGGTGTGCACGACGACTTCGTCGCCGCGATCACCGAGCAGGCCCAGAACACCAAGACCGGGCTTCCCGACGACGAGGACGTGCTCTACGGCGCGCTCAACAACGAGAACCAGCTCGCCCGGGTCACCGGCATGGTCGACCGGCTCCCGGACCACGCGACCGTCGCTGCTGGTGGCCACCGGCAGGGCAGCGTGGGCTACTTCTACGAGCCGACCGTGCTCGCCGGCCTGCAGCAGGACGACGAGCAGATCCAGACCGAGATCTTCGGACCCGTGATCACGGTGCAGAAGTTCGGCGACGAGGCCGAGGCCCTGCGCTGGGCGAACGGCGTGGAGTACGGGCTGGCGTCGAGCGTGTGGACCAAGGACCACGGGCGGGCGATGCGGATGTCGAAGCACCTCGACTTCGGGGTGGTCTGGATCAACACCCACATCCCGTTCATCTCGGAGATGCCGCACGGCGGCTTCAAGCACTCCGGCTACGGCAAGGACCTGTCGATGTACGGGCTCGAGGACTACACGCGCATCAAGCACGTGATGAGCTACATCGGCGAGTAGGACAGCGAGAGCCCGGGGAGACGAGAATCAGATGGCGACCGTCGACGTCCTCATCAACGGTCACGTCGAGACGACCGACGCGGGCGAGTCGTCGGTCCACCCGACGGTGAGCCTGGTCCGCGATGCGGAGCTGGTGATCGTGGTCGACCCCGGGATCCTGTCCGACCAGGGGCTGCTGACCGATGCGCTGGGCGCTCGCGGCCTCAGCGCACACGACGTCACCCATGTCTTCGTCACGCACCACCACCTCGACCACACCCGGAACGTCGGGATGTTCCCCACCGCGCGCGTCGTCGACGTCGACTCGGTGTACGACGGGTCGCTCTGGCTCTCGCACGACGGCGACGGCCACCACCTCAGCGACGCCGTCTCCGTGATCGAGACGCCGGGACACGCGCAGGAGTGCGCGGCCCTCGTCGTGAGCACCGAGGACGGTACGGTCGTGCTGACCCACGCGTGGTGGTTCGCCGACATGACGCCCGTGCAGGACCCGCTGGCGTGGGACCAGGCGGCGTTGGAGCGCAGCCGCGAGCGCATCCTCGCGCTGGCCGACGTCGTCGTACCGGGACACGGACCGGCCTTCCGGCCACCGAAGACCGACACCGAGCATCGAGGAGGCAGCAGCACATGAGGATCCTGCTGGTCGGCGCCGGTGGCGTGGGGGCCGCGTTCGCGGCGATCGCGGGGCGGCGCGACTTCTTCGAGACGATCGTGGCGGCCGACTACGACCCGGCGCGAGCCGAGAAGGCCGCCGCCACTGACGACCGGTACGTCGCGGCCCAGGTCGACGCGTCGGATGCCTCGTCGGTGACGGCTCTGTGCCGCGAGCACGCGATCACCCACGTGATGAACGCGGTGGACCCGGTGTTCAACATGTCGATCTTCGAGGGTGCGTTCGAGGCGGGCGCGGACTACCTCGACATGGCGATGTCGCTGTCGAAGCCGCACCCCGACGCGCCCTACCAGAAGACCGGCGTGAAGCTCGGCGACGAGCAGTTCGCACTCGCCGACCGGTGGCAGGCCGCGGGCCGTCTCGCCCTGGTCGGCATCGGCGTCGAGCCCGGCCTGTCCGACGTGTTCGCGCGCTACGCCGCCGACCACGACTTCTCCGAGATCGACGAGCTCGGCACTCGCGACGGCGCCGATCTCGTGGTGACAGACGATGCCGGGCGGGAGGTCTTCGCGCCGTCCTTCTCGATGTGGACGACGATCGAGGAGTGCCTCAACCCGCCGGTGATCTGGCAGGACGGCGCGTGGCACACCACCGCGCCGTTCAGTGAGCCGGAGGTGTTCGACTTCCCAGAGGGGATCGGCCCGGTCGAGTGCGTGAACGTCGAGCACGAGGAGGTGCTCCTCATGCCGCGCTGGGTCGACTGCAAGCGGGCGACGTTCAAGTACGGCCTCGGCGACGAGTTCATCAACATCCTGAAGGTGCTGAACACGCTCGGCCTGGACCGCACCGAGAAGGTCCGGGTCAAGGGTGTCGAGGTCAGCCCGCGCGACGTCGTCGCCGCGGTGCTGCCTGACCCGGCCACGGTCGGTCCGCGGATGAAGGGCAAGACCTGTGCCGGCCTGTGGGTCACCGGGAAGGGCACGGACGGCCGGCCACGGTCGACGTACTACTACCACGTGGCCGACAACGAGTGGACGATGCAGGAGTACGGACACCAGTGCGTGGTCTGGCAGACGGCGATCAACCCGGTGGTCGCGCTCGAGCTGCTCTCGCGCGGCACGTGGTCGGGCGCCGGAGTGCTCGGTCCCGAGGCGTTCGACGCCGTGCCCTTCCTCGACCTGCTCACCGAGTACGGCGCGCCCTGGGGCCGCCGCGAGATGGACGCCTGACGTGGCCGCGGTCACCGCCGTCGGGCTGAGCAAGCACTTCGGCGACGTGCGCGCCGTCGACGACCTGAACATCGAGATCGCCGACGGTGAGTTCTTCTCGATGCTCGGGCCCTCGGGCTCCGGCAAGACGACGGTGCTCCGGATGGTCGCGGGATTCGAGCACCCGACGAAGGGGTCGGTGCTGCTCGGGGAGCAGGACGTGACCGCGCTGCCGGCGCACCGACGGGACGTGAACACCGTCTTCCAGGACTACGCGATCTTCCCCCACATGGACGTGCTCGCGAACGTCGAGTACGGCCTCCGGGTCAAGAAGGTCGACCGCAGGGAGCGCCGCCGCCGCGCCGAGGAGGCCCTCGCCGCGGTCCGGCTCGAGGGGTACGGCAAGCGCCGGCCCACCCAGCTCTCCGGTGGCCAGCGGCAGCGCGTGGCGCTCGCCCGCGCCCTGGTGAACCGGCCCAAGGTGCTCCTGCTCGACGAGCCGCTCGGAGCCCTCGACCTCAAGCTGCGCCGGGAGATGCAGCTGGAGCTCAAGCAGATCCAGCGCGACGTCGGCATCACGTTCGTGTTCGTGACCCACGACCAGGAGGAGGCCCTGTCGATGAGCGACCGGGTCGCGGTGTTCCGCGAGGGCCGGGTCGAGCAGGTCGCATCTCCCATCGAGCTCTACGAGCGCCCGGCCAGCGCGTTCGTGGCCGGCTTCGTCGGCACCTCCAACCGGATCGGTGGCGACGTGGCGAGGCGACTGCTCGGGACGCCGGGAGAGTACGCCGTACGACCGGAGCGGCTGCGGGTGGTGACGTCCGGGGAGCCGGTCGAGTCCGGCGAGGTCGCCCTTCCGGGCACGGTGCGCGAGGTCGTCTACCTCGGTCCGATCACCCATGCCATCGTCGAGCTCGACGCCGGGCCGAGCCTGACGGTCTCGCGGCCCAACACCGGCAGCGCCTCCGACCCGCCGCTCGCGGCCTCCGACCGGCCGGTCGCCGTGGCGCTCCATCGCGACTCACTGATCGCACTCTCGGAAGTGACCGAGGAAACCGAGGAGACAGCATGAAGATCATCCGCAGGAAGTGCACCCCGTTCGGTGCCCTGCTCGGCGTCGCCGCGCTGGCGCTCGTGGCCGGCTGTGGCACGTCCGCCGGATCGAGTGGTACGGCCACGCCGGGGGCCCAGGGCTTCACCCCGCCGGACATCCCGATGCAGAAGTCCATCGGGAAGATGGAGGGCAAGGTCAACATCCTGGCCTGGCCGGGCTACGCCGAGGACGGCTCCAACTACAAGGACGTCAACTGGGTCTCCCCGTTCGAGAAGCAGACCGGCTGCCAGGCGAACGTCAAGTACTTCGCCACCTCCGACGAGGCGGTCACCCTGATGAAGACCGGTGACTACGACGTCGTCTCGGCGTCCGGCGACGCGTCGCTGCGGTTGATCGCCGCCGGTGACGTCGCGCCAGTCAACACCTCGCTGATCAAGGACTACTCCGAGATCGAGCCGTTCCTGAAGAACCGCGCCTGGAACAGCGTCGGCGGCCAGATGTACGGCGTGCCCCACGGCTGGGGCGCCAACCTGCTGATGTACCGGACCGACGAGGTGAAGCCGGCGCCCACCAGCTGGGGAGCGGTCTTCACCGATGCCTCCCAGTACAAGGGCAAGGTGACGGCGTACGACTCGCCGATCTACATCGCCGACGCCGCTCTCTACCTAATGAAGACGCAGCCGGGCCTCAAGATCGACAACCCCTACGCCCTCGACCAGAAGCAGCTGGACGCGGCGGTCACGGTGCTGAAGGAGCAGCGGCAGAACCTGTCCGAGTACTGGTCGGACTACCTCAAGGAGGCGCAGGCGTTCGAGACCGGGGACTCCGTGATCGGCACGACCTGGAAGATCATCGAGCAGACCGCCGCGGCGGAGAAGGCTCCGGTGAAGGCGATCCTGCCGTCGGAGGGCTCCACCGGCTGGTCAGACACGTGGATGATCAGCTCGCAGGCGGCGCATCCCAACTGCGCCTACGCCTGGATGTCGTACATCACCGAGCCGAAGCCGCAGTCGGAGGTCGCGCAGTACTTCGGCGAGGCACCGGCCAACGGGCAGGCCTGCAAGATCACCGGCGCGGCGTTCTGCAAGGCGTACCACGTCACGGACCAGGCGTTCTCCGACAAGCTCTGGTACTGGACCACGCCGATCTCGCAGTGCCTGGACGGACGCACCAACACCACGTGCACCGACTACGGCGACTGGACCCAGGCCTGGACCGAGATCAAGGGATAGGTCTTGTCCGCACCGACGGCGCCGGCCCCCGCCCGGGCTCCCGAGCCCCGGCGGGGGCCGCTGCTCGGGCACTCCGAAGGGCTGCGCACCGGGCTGCTGCTGCTGCCGCCGATGCTGTGGCTGGGCGTGGCCTACCTCGCCGCCCTCGGGGCCCTGTTCATCACCTCGCTGTGGGGACAGAACGACTTCACCGGCCAGATCGAGCGGGTCTGGACCTTCGACAACTACCGGCAGCTGTGGGAGGTTCCCGTCTACCGCACGATCGCCTTCCGGACGATCGGGATCGCGGCGCTGGTGACGGTGATCGACGCGGTGCTGGCCTTCCCGATCGCCCTCTACATGGCCAAGGTGGCCTCGGCCCGGGTGCAGCGGTTGCTGGTGATCGCGGTGCTGATGCCGCTGTGGGCGTCGTACCTGGTGAAGGCCTATGCCTGGCGAGGGATGTTCTCCGAGGGCGGTCTGATCGACTCCGTGGGCAAGCCGTTCGGCATCCAGTCGCCAGGGTACGGACTGACCGCCACCACGATCACGCTTGCATACCTGTGGCTGCCGTACATGATCCTGCCGATCTATGCCGGGCTCGAGCGCGTGCCCGGCTCGTTGCTCGAGGCCAGCGGCGACCTGGGTGCGGGATCGTGGACGACGCTGCGCCGCGTCGTGCTGCCGATGGCGTTCCCGGCCGTGGTGGCGGGGTCGATCTTCACGTTCTCGCTGTCGCTCGGTGACTACATCGCGGTCCAGATCGTCGGTGGCGCGGGCCAGCTCATCGGCACCGTGGTCTATGCCAACGTCGGTTCGGCGAACAACCTGCCCTTCGCGGCCGCGTTCGCGACCGTTCCGGTCGTGGTGATGCTGGTGTACCTCGCCGCCGTACGCCGGACCGGCGCCCTGGAGAATCTGTGAGCACCCCGCGCGGACGGTGCCCGAGGGTCACCGCATGATCGACGCACGGCTCAAGGCGGTCCTCCGCGTGCTCACCCTCGTGGTGCTCGTGGTGGTCTACGTGCCGCTGGCGCTGGTGATGATCAACTCGTTCAACGTCGACCGCACGTTCACCTGGCCGCCCAGCGGGCTGACGCTCCACTGGTGGAAGGTCGCGTGGCACAGCGCCGGGGCACGGCAGGCGCTGCTGGTGAGCATCGAGGTCGCCCTCCTGGCCACCGCGATCGCACTCCTGCTGGGGATCCTCGCCGGTCTGGCACTACGGCGCACCCGGTTCTTCGGGCGCAACGTCGTCTCGCTGCTGATCATCCTGCCGATCGCCCTGCCCGGCATCGTCACCGGCATCGCGCTCAACAACGCCTTCCGGACGATGCTCGGTGTCGAGCTCGGGTTCCTCACGATCGTGATCGCACACGCGACGTTCTGCATCGTCACCGTGTTCAACAACGTGCAGGCGCGGCTCCAGCGGCTCGGGCCCTCCCTGGAACAGGCCTCCGCCGACCTCGGCGCCGGGCCTCTCACGACGTTCCGGCTGGTCACCTTCCCGATGCTGCGCTCGGCGCTGCTGGCGGGCGCGCTGCTGGCGTTCGGGCTCTCCTTCGACGAGATCGTGGTGACCACGTTCACCGCCGGGCCCCAGGAACAGACCCTGCCGATCTGGATCTTCCAGAACCTCTTCCGGCCCAACCAGGCGCCCGTCGTCAACGTCGTCGCGGCGGTGCTGGTGCTGGTGTCGGCGATCCCGATCTACCTCGCCCAGCGACTCTCCGGTGGCGTGGTCGCCGGGACCGCTGGTGGGGGGCACTGAGTCAGAGCGACCCCGCGAGCAGCCGGAGCGTCTCCTCTCGGTGCGGACCTCGGTCGAGGGGCGTGCGCCGGTATGCGCCGGCTACCGGGTTCAGCATCACCTCGTCGACGGCGTACGTCGCGGCCAGGTCGGTGACCTGCTTCGCCGCGTCGTCCGGCGTGGCGACCACCCAGCCCGCGCTCATCTGCTCGGCCAGCGCGCGGTGCTCCTCCGGGAGCCCTCGGGCCTCGGCCTCCTCGATCGTCGGCTGCGCTGTGAGCGGCTGCGCGGTCCGGAGCGCGACCATCGTCAGCAGGTTGGGCAAGGCACGGCGCTCGGCCTCCTCCTGGGTGCTCGCCACCACGGCGTTCACGGTCAGGAACGTGCGCGGCTCGGGGTGGCGCTCCGAGGGCTGGTACATAGAGCGGTAGAGCTCGAGCGCCTCCGCGGTCCCGCGGCCGGAGAAGTGATGGGCGAACACGTAGGGCAGCCCGCGCGCGGCGGCGAGCCGCGCCGAGAAGTCCGAGGACCCGAGCAGCCAGAGCTCGGCCGTCGACTCGGCACGCGGCGTCGCCCGGAGCGCCTGCACCCGGCCCATCACCTGCATCGCCACGCCGTCGGGGGACATCATCGCGGCGACGTCCTCGACGTACTGCGGGAACCGGTCGACCGCGTCGTCGCCGACCCCGCCGGCCCCGTGCCGCAGCGCGACGCCGGTGAGCGGGTCGGTGCCGGGGGCGCGGCCGATGCCGAGGTCGATCCGGCCCGGGTACGCCGCTTCGAGCAGCGCGAACTGCTCGGCGACCACGAGCGGTGCGTGGTTCGGCAGCATCACGCCGCCCGAGCCGACCCGGATCCGCTCGGTGGCCGCCGCCACCATCGCGACCAGCACCGGCGGGTTGGTCGCGGCGACCGCCGGCAGGTTGTGGTGCTCGGCCAGCCAGTAGCGGCGGTAGCCGAGCCGGTCGGCCGCGCGGGCCAGCGAGCGGGTGGCCGCCAGCGCCTGCGCGGTGGTCTGTCCCGTGCGCACCGGGACGAGGTCGAGGACGGAGAGAGCGGGGGACGTCACCCGGGAGCAACGCCGCCGGACGGGCCGGCCATTCCGGGAGCGGCCCGAAGGGGGTGCTGGGCCCGCCACTGCGCAGGGGGTGAGCCACTGTGCCGCTTGAACGCGCGGCTGAACGCCTCCTCCGCGTCGTACCCGACCCGACGCGCGATCGCCGCGACCCCGAGGTCGGTGGAGGTGAGCAGGTCCTCCGCCAGGTGCATCCGCCACTCGGTGAGGTAGCGGATGGGGGAGCGCCCGAGCACCTGCCGGAAGCGCTCGTCCAGCCCGGACCGCGACACCACCGCGACCCTGGCCAGGTCGGAGACCGTCCACTTCCGTTCGGGCTCCGCGTGCAACGCGGCGAGGGCGGGCTTGAGCACGGGGTCGTGCAGGGCCGCGAGCCAGCCGCGGTCGACCGCGGGGGCCGTGGCCAGGTGCTGCCGGAGGACCTCGACGAGGAGCATCTCGGGCAGCCGGGTGTTGATCGCGTCGGGTCCCAGGGGCGAGGCGTCCGCCTGAGCCAGCGCGAAGTCGACGTTGGCGCGCACCCACTCGGCCCCGGCCGTTCCCTGCGGGCGGACGACGAAGGCCGGCGGGAAGACGCGCAACGCCGGGTCGAAGAGCACGTCCTCGCTGTGCAGGAACCCGCAGACGACGTCGGTCTGCGCACCGTCTCGGCCGTGCCGGATCAGCGGCATCCGCGTCCAGGGCGGAGCCTCCATGATCGTCATCAGGGGCACCGACTCGCTCTCGCCCACGCCCCCCATCCGGTGTTGGTCTCCGTACGGCAGGACGATCACGTCGCCGGCGGACGCCCAGTGCTTCTCCCGGTCGCCGACCTGGACCCAGCAGGTCCCGCTCGCGACGACGTGGAACAGCACGAGACGTTCGGTGCCGGGCCGCAGGATGGCCGCGGTGTCCGGTCCGGACAGGGACTCGTAGGCCCAGGGCTCGCGGTACTCCGCGCGCAGGAAGATCGCGCCCTCGAGGCGCAGTCGCCGCAGGGCGGCGTCGAAGGGGTCCGGGAGGGACGGGTTCCACGGGGTCTTGGCTGCCCGATCAGACGCCCCGGTCACCTGGTCATGGCCGGCAGACGGGCGCTGCACGAGGCTCATGGTGGCACAGCGAGAGTCGCCGTGCCGTCGAGTAGAGGAGCAACACATGGCCCTGTTCATGGATGTGCACACGATGGGTGGTCCGGTCGGCCTGACCGATGTCGAGCAGGCGCACGCGGCGGACCTGAGGACGCAGGAGCGGTACGGCGTGAGCTACCTGCGGTACTGGGTCGACCAGGAGCAGGGGAAGGTCTTCTGCCTCGTGGAGGCCCCGGACGCCGACGCCGCGGTGAGCGTCCACCAGGAGGCTCACGGCCTCGTGGCGGACGCCATCTTCGCCGTCGCGGAAGGATCCTGAGGTCATCGGCGGATGGACCCGATGCTGGAGGACCTGGCGCGCGCCACCGTGGCGGCCCGACTGGCGGCGGCCGAGGGCGTACGCCCCGGTCGCCGGGTCGTCGCTGCCGGTCACCTGGCGCGCCGCGCCCGGGACGCCGCACGCCGCGCGTCCCTGGCGCTGGCGAGAGCCGAGTGAACGGGGGCCGGGTACGACGACGCTCGTACCCGGCCCTGGTGCGTGCGGGTCAGGCCTGCGGGCCCTTGGTCCGGACGTCGGCGACCTGGCTCATCGCCCCGCGCAGCTCGGTGAGCCAGTCGTCCTCGTGCTGGGCGACCAGGCGGACGCACCACGCGAGCGCGTCGGCACGTGACCGCGCGACCCCGGCGTCGACCAGCGTGTCGAGGACCTGGCGCTGCGGCTGACGCAGCCGGGTCATGGTCGGGGCGGCCAGGTGCGTGAAGAGCTCCACGTGGTCGCCGAGCTTCACACCCCAGCTGACCGTTCGCTCGTACCGACGTTGCGCCTCCCGGGCGATCGCCATCCGCTGCTCGCGGGTCTCCTCGCGGAACGCACTGGCCCGCCCCGCCCGGGCCTCCTCGGTCTCGACCTCGCTCTCGCCCGCCTCGACGTCGGGGAGGGCGAGGACCACCACGATCTCGTCGCGGTCGATGCTGATGTCGGCAGGCGCGTCCTGCCAGTCCGCGGGCAGCCGGCCGGAGAACCAGCCGCGCACCCGCTCCCGTGCCTCGTCTGTAATCATGTAATCAAAATTACACCGGCGACCGCGAAACGCAAGGGACCGAGACAGCGGCGTCGTGCCCTCTGTCCCGGGCTGTCAGGGGGCTCCGACGAACCGGTCAGCGCGCGGGCCGGCGCCGGGACGCGTTCAGGCGGTGGCGGCGAACGCCTCCGCCACCACGTCGAAGGCGTCCTCGAGCAGCTCGTCGCTGATCGAGAGTGGCGGCAGGAAGCGGAAGACGTTGCCCCAGGTGCCGCAGGTGAGCACCACGACGCCGTGCCGGTGGCAGTACGCCGCGACGGCGCCCGCGCGAGCCGCATCGGGGACGAGCGTGCCGGGCTTGACCAGCTCGATCGCCATCATCGCGCCCCGGCCGCGGATGTCGCCGATCACCGGGTGATCCGCGGCGATCGCCTCGAGCCGGCGGCGGATGAGCGACTCGATGGAGCGGGCTCGCGAGGTGAGGTCGTGCGTCTTCATCTCCTCGATGGCGCCCAGCGCCGCGGCGCAGGCGACCGGGTTGCCGCCGTACGTGCCGCCGAGACCTCCCGCGTGCACGGCGTCCATCACCTCGGACCGGCCGGTGACCGCGGCCAGCGGAAGGCCGCCCGCGATGCCCTTGGCCGTGGTGATCAGATCGGGGACCACCCCCTCGTGGTCGCAGGCGAACCAGTCGCCGGTGCGGCAGAAGCCGGACTGGATCTCGTCGGCGACGAACAGCACGTCGTTCTCCCGGCACCAGGCCGCGAGCGCCGGCAGGAACCCGTCGGCGGGCACCACGAACCCACCCTCGCCGAGGATCGGCTCGATCACGACGCAGGCGAGGTTCTGGGCGCCGACCTGCTTGTCGAGCTGGTCGATGGCGCGCGCGGCGGCTTCCTCGCCCTTGATCCCGGCGGTCTCGCGGAAGGGGTAGGACACCGGAGCGCGGTAGACCTCGCCGGCGAACGGCCCGAAGCCGTTCTTGTAGGGCATGTTCTTGGCCGTCATCGCCATCGTCAGGTTGGTACGGCCGTGATAGGCGTGGTCGAAGACCGCGACGGCGTCCTTCCCGGTGGCGACGCGGGCGATCTTCACCGCGTTCTCGACCGCCTCGGCGCCGGAGTTGAACAGCGCCGACTTCTTCGCGTGGTCGCCCGGGGTGAGCTCGGCGAGCGCGACCGCGACGTCGACGTACCCGTCGTACGGCGTGACCATGAAGCAGGTGTGGGTGAAGGCCGCGGCCTGCTCCTGCACCCGCGCGACGACCTCGGGAGCGGCGTTGCCGACCGTGGTGACCGCGATGCCGGAGCCGAGGTCGATCAGGGTGTTGCCGTCGGCGTCCCGGATCACCCCACCGCCGGCCGCCTCGACGAAGATCGGCAGGGTGGTGGCTACGCCGTCCGCGACGAACTCCTGCTTGCGGGCCAGCTTCTCCTGTGACCGGGGCCCGGGGATCTCGCTGACCAGGTTCCGCTGCTGGGTGAGGGACGCGCCGCCGGCGACTGTGGTGCTCATGCCAGCAGCCTACGGCCGCTCGGACTGCGGATTCCACCGCCCGAGTGGTCCCGGTCCACCGATTCCGTGGCCGCTCTGGAACACTCCCCGGGATGGCACTCGCGCGCTACCAGGACCTCTGCATCGACGTCGCCGACGCGCGCCGGTCCGGCGAGTACTGGTCGACCATGCTCGGCTGGCGCCTGGAGATGCACGACGACGGCGACGCCCACCTCCGGGACGACGGGGGACGCATCCAGGTCTGGCTGAACGTCGTTCCGGAGCCGAAGTCGGTGAAGAACCGAGTGCACATCGATGTGAACGCCGAGTCCGTGCAGCGGGCGCTCGACGCCGGCGCGACGGTGTTCGCGGAGCACCCGCGTTGGACGACGCTGCTCGACCCCGACGGTCAGGAGCACTGCGTGTTCCCGCGCGAGCAGGGTCTCGACCGACGCGCCTACGAGCTGGGCTGGGACTGTGCCGAGGGCCCGCGGGCCAGCCACGACATCGCCACCTGGTGGTGCGAGATGGTCGGCGGCGAGGTCCACGACAGCGAGGAGGGCTACTCGTGGGTGCAGGACATCCCCGGGTGCCCGTGGGAGTCGTTCGACTTCGGCGGGGTGCCGGAGCCGAAGACGGTGAAGAACCGCGTGCACGTCGACGTCCGCACCGACGACCTCGACGCCCTCGTCGCGCACGGCGCGGCCGTCCTGCGGGCGAAGGGTGACGGCGGCCTGCGGTGGACCGTGCTGGCCGACCCCGACGGCAACGAGTTCTGCGCCTTCACCGACTGAGTGGTCAGGGGGTGTGGCGCAAGCGCACCGACAGACAGGTGACGCAGCCCTCGAGCTTGATGAACTCGCTGATGTCCACCGCGACCACGTCCCAGCCCCGCTCCTCGAACAACGCCTTGCTCGCCGGGGCGTCCGAGCTCATCAGCACGGTGTCGCCGCCGAGCAGGACGACGTGCGAACCCGACTCCTCGGGCACGGCCAGGAACGACGACCAGACCGTCGGGTCGTCGACCAGGGGCGGGTAGCCCACCACGGTCCCGTCGGGCAGTGCGGTCACGGCCGACTTCAGGTGCAGCACCTTCGAGACCGGTACCGCCACGACGCGCACGCCGTACGGCGCGAGGTGCGCCGTCAGCTGGTCGACGCCGGACCGGTTGGTGCGACCGCCGGTCCCGACCCAGACGGTGCCGCCGTGCTTGAGCACGTCACCCCCGTCGAGGGTGCCGGGAGTCTCGATCGACACCACGTCGTACCCGAGCACATCGAGGAGGTCGGCGACCGGTGCCGTCTCCGGCTTGCGTTCGTCGGCCCCGGGACGGGTGACGACGGCGCGGTCGCCGTACATCACGACGGTGTCCTCGACGAAGACGCTGTCCGGGCACTCGTCGGCCGGCGACACCTCGATGGTCTCCCATCCGGCCTCCCGAAGAGCCGCGACGTACCCCTCCCACTGGCGCATCGCGAGGTCGACGTCCACGGGTTCTCGCTCGATGTGGGTGACGAGGCCCTCCGCCAGGCGGGACGAGGGGCGGCGAACCAGGGCGCGGCGGTCGAGCATGGGCGGAGTCTAGGGCGAGGCGGCACGCGCCCTGGTCTCCGGCGCCGTCCGATCGTGCCGGGTCGACCTTGCCGAGCGTGCGCCGGGCGCGAGACTGTTCTCCGCAGGCCCGCTGGCGAGGAGAGACCGGGCATGACAGAGGCGATCGCGGGCAGGGCCGTCGAGGTCGGAGTCCTCGACGAGATGCTCGGCGACCGGCTTCCCGAGCCACGCTCGGTGCTCATCGAGGGAGCACCCGGCATCGGCAAGACCACGCTGCTCCGGAGCTTGCTCGACGCGGCACGCGAGCGGGGCTACACCGTTGCGGTGTGTCACCCCACCCGCTCCGAGATGGAGCTCTCCTACGCGGGACTGGTGGCGCTGCTCGGTGACCTCGGGCTCGAGGCCGTCGACTCCCTGCCGGCTCCCCAGGCCCGCGTGCTCCGCACGATCCTGCGCCTGGACGACGGCGCCGAACCCCTCGACCGTCTGTCACTCAGCCTGGCGACGGTGGCAGCCGTCCGGTCCGTGGCCTCCGCGGGACCCCTCCTGGTCGCGGTCGACGACGTCCAGTGGCTCGATCAGCCGACCACCCGCACCCTCGCGTTCGCGGTCCGCCGGCTGGCCGGCTGCGGCACCCGCATCGCCCTGGTGCGCAGCCGGGGTGCCGGGCCGATGCCTGGTGTCGGAGACCGATCCGTGGCGAGCGCCGAGGCGCTCGACTGGACCGCGGAGCTGGCCCGGGCGATGCCCGAGGGTCGCCACCACACCATCGAGCTGGGCCCGGTCGGACCCAGCGACCTGTCCCGCATCCTGCGCAGGGTGCTCGGCTGGGCGCCGGCCTGGCCACGCGTCGTCCGGATCGCGGAGCTCTCGCAGGGCAATCCCCTGCACGCACTGGAGCTCACACGTGCCTTCGGCACGGTCCGGGCCGGCGACGGTCTCGAAGGGCCGCTCCCCGACAGCGTGCTGGAGCTCGCCCGGTCGAGGATCGCCGGCCTGCCCGACCGGGTGCGGGACGCGGTGGAGCTGGCCTCCGTCCCCCGGGACCCCCGGCTGAACCTGCTCGCACATCTGGACCCCGCGGCACTCGACCTCCGGGAGACCTTCGAGGCCGCTGCCCGACAGGGCATCGTGACCCTCGATGCGGAGCGGGTGCGCTTCACCCACCCGATCCTGGCCGCCGCGGCGTACGGGTCGATCCCGGGCACACGCCGCAGAGACCTGCACCGCGCCCTGGCGGTGCTGTCGGACAACCTCGAGGAGCGGGCGCGCCATCTGGCCACGGCCGCGGAGGAGCCGGACGCTCAGGTGGCGGTCGCACTCGAGGGTGCCGCCGAGCAGGCCTGGCGCCGGGGCGCTCCGGACGCCGCGGCCGACCTGCTGCGCCAGGCCTGTCGGCTGACGCCACCGGCGGACGCCGAGGCGCTCGCCCTGCGTCGCATCGCCTACGGCAGGCTGCTGCACAGCGCCGGCGACGCTCCCGGGGCGGTCGCCGAGCTCGAGTCGGTGGTGGCGAGCCTGCCCGCGGGCGTCCTCAGGGCCGGAGCGCTCTTCCACCTGATGTACGTCACCCGGCTCTCGGGCGCGCTCGAGCGCGCCGTGGAGCACGGCGTCCGAGCCGCAGCGGAAGCGGCCGGCGATCCTCTTCTCCAGGCGGAGGTGCTGGAGCTGCTCTCCCGGATCTCCGACAACGACATCCAGCGCAAGCTGGACGCCGCCCGCGGCGCGCTCGAGGCGGTCGAGCAGGTCCCGCATCCGGGCCCCGACGTGGTGTTCCAGGTCCGTGCCGCGCTGGTGGAAGCAGAGTTCTACGCCGGCCTCGGTATCCACCTGGAGCGCCTCGAAGGGCTGGATCCCGAGGCGAGACCCCGCTTCCCGCCGGTACGCACCGCCGCGCACGGCGACGACCTGGTCGGTCGCCTCCTCGCGTACGACGGGCGCATCGACGAGGGACTCGGGCTGCTGCGCGCCATGTACGACCGGGCGAGTGTCGAGAACCGATCCATCCTGCCGGCGATCCTGGGGTGGATGGCCGAGGCACAGCTCCTGGCGGGGCGGTTCGTGGCCGCCCGCGACCTCACCCGGGAGGCACTCGACCGGGCCGAGGAGACCGGGGGGAAGGGCGGTCTGCCGTGGGAGGTCGGCCTCCACGCCGTGGCGCTGGCCAGGCTCGGCCTGCTGGCGGAGGCGGAGTCGACGGCCGGACAGGTCGTCGTGGACGCTGGTACGCCCGAGGGAGAGGTCGGCCTCGACGCGGCCCCAGCCCGGCTCGCCCTCGGCGTCGCCGCGCTGTCGCGCGGTGATCTGGAGCCGGCGGTGAGCCAGCTCCGGGAGCTCGACCGGATGAAGCGGGAGGCTGGGATCCGGGAGCCGCGGATGTGCGCCCATGCAGCCGACTACGTCGAGGCGCTCGTGGCGGCTGGGCAGCTGGACGAGGCCGGGGAGGTTCTCGCGCGTCTCGATGACCAGGCCTCGACGTCCGGAGGACTCTTCTCCTCGGCGGTGGCCGCCCGAGGACACGCCATGGTCCTGGCGGCCCGCGGAGACCTGGACGCGGGGGTGGTCGCCGCGGGCCGAGCCCTGGAGCTGCTCGAAGGCCTCCCGATGCCCTTCGAGCGGGCACGCACGCTGCTGCTGGTGGGTCAGCTCCGCAGACGGAGGCGGGAGAAGCGGCTCGCTCGGGACGCGCTGCAGGAGGCGTTGCAGGTCTTCCAGGACCTCCGAACCCCGGTGTGGGCCGAGCGCGTGCGCGCCGAGCTGGCGCGGGTCCCGGACCACCGGTCGGACGGAGGTCTGACCCCCACCGAGGAGCGCGTCGCCCGACTGGCCGCCGAGGGCCTGACCAACCAGCAGATCGCCGAGCGGACCTTCCTCAGCCCGAAGACCGTCGAGGTGAACCTGACCCGCATCTACCGCAAGCTCGGGGTACGTCGGGCGGCGCTGGCGAACCGGTTGGCAGAGATCCCCAAGGCGGATCAGCCGTAGGGGAAACCCTGATTCGTGCCGGGGCCCGGCCGCCTAGGTTCGCGCCGTGACCAGGACGAGCAGCACGCACTGGGTAGCAGAGTGCTTCTGGCCCGGCGTACGCGAGGAAGACCTTCGCGAACTCGATCGCCGGGTGCTGCGCGCCGCGGCCGGGCCGGCGGGTGCGGGGGGACCCGCCGGCTATCTCGGCTGCCTGCGGATCACCGACGACGACGTCGTGCTCTTCCTCTTCGAAGGGCCGATCGGATCGGTGCAGCAGCTCACCGACGAGACCGGGATCCGCGCGGAGCGGATCCTGCACTGCGTTCCGCACCTCCAGCCACCGACAAGGAGTCACCGATGAAGCCTGTACTGACGATCGCGGCGGCAGCCCTGTCGGCCGCCTCACTCGCTGCCTGTGGCAGCAACGACAAGCCCACGGCGGACCCGACCCATGCGGCGGCGCACACGGCACCGGCGAGCCCGAGTCCGGCGTCCGGGTCGGCCTCGCCGCATCACGCGCCCACCGCGTCGTCGAGCCCGAAGGGGGCCGCGACCGCGCTCGACCCGTGCCAGCTGGTCACGCAGGACGAAGCCTCGGCACTGGCCCATGCCACGTTCGGGCCGGGCAAGGAGGAGGGGAACAAGGTCCGGCACGAGTGCGTGTACGGAGCGCAGACCCCCAACGTGTTCACGGTCTTCGTGCTGAAGGGAGCCAGCGTCGGCGACGCGCAGGCCGAGTGGGACCAGCTCCTCGCTGAGGCGAAGCAGGCCGCCGGCCAGGCCGCGAACCTGGTCTCGCTGACTCCCGAGCCCGGTCTCGCGGACCGCGCCGAGTGGGTCGAGCTGGACCTGGCTCAGATCGACGTGTCCGCTCGAGGTCTGGCCTTCCTGCACGGGGACGTGGGTGTCTACATGATCGACCTGGTCCGGGGGGGCGCGGCCCCGAGCCGGACGGACCTCGCCGCGGAAGCGAACACCGTGCTGGGTCGGCTCGCCTAGCTCCGCCCGACGTCCTACGGCGGTGGACAATGGGGCCCATGACCCAGCCCCGCGACGTCGTCGTCCTCGGCTCCACCGGCTCGATCGGCACCCAGGCCCTCGACATCGTGCGCGCCAACCCCGCGCGGTTCCGGGTCGTCGGACTGACCGCAGGTGGCGGCAACCGAGAGCTGTTCGACGCGCAGGTCGCCGAGTTCGAGCCGGCGTTCTGCGGGCTCGGAGCCGATGCGTCGGCCGAGGCCGCCGCGCAGCCGTGCGACGTGGTGCTCAACGGCATCACCGGCGCGGTCGGGTTGAAGGCGACCCTCGCGACGCTCGACGCCGGCAACACCCTGGCTCTGGCCAACAAGGAGTCGTTGATCATGGGCGGCCCGCTCGTCCTCGAGCGGGCCAAGCCCGGCCAGATCGTGCCGGTGGACTCCGAGCACTCAGCGCTGGCGCAGTGCCTGCGCGGCGGCACTGCCGACGAGGTACGGCGCCTGGTGCTGACCGCGTCCGGCGGCCCGTTCCGCGGCCGCACCCGGGACGACCTGCTCGAGGTGACCGTCGACCAGGCCCTGGCCCACCCGACCTGGGACATGGGACCCGTGGTCACCATCAACTCCGCCAACCTGGTCAACAAGGGGCTCGAGGTGATCGAGGCGCATCTGCTCTTCGGCATCCCCTACGACCGGATCGAGGTCGTGGTCCACCCGACGAGCGTGGTCCACTCGATGGTCGAGTTCGTGGACGGCTCCACGCTGGTGCAGGCCAGCCCGCCGACGATGCTGATCCCGATCGCGCTCGGCCTCGCCTGGCCCGACCGGGTGCCGGACACCGCGCCGCCGGTCGACTGGACGGTGGCCAACACCTGGGAGTTCTTCCCGCTCGACGACGAGGCGTTCCCCGCGGTCCGGCTGGCCCGCACTGCCGGCACGACGGGTGCCACCGCGCCCGCTGTCTACAATGCCGCGAACGAGGTCTCGGTCGAGGCCTTCCGCCAGGGACGCCTGGGGTTCGTGGAGATCATCGACACGGTTGCCCATGTGCTCGGGTCCCACGACGTACCCTCGAATGCAGTACTCACCCTCGACGACGTCCTGGCCGCCGATGCCTGGGCCCGCGACGAGGCCGCCCGCCTGATCGAGAGAGCCCGATGACCGTCCTGCTGTACCTCCTCGGGGTGGTGGCCTTCGTGGTCGCGATCCTGGCCTCGATCGGGCTGCACGAGCTCGGCCACATGATCCCGGCGAAGGGGTTCGGCGGGAAGGTGACGCAGTACTTCATCGGTTTCGGCCCCACCGTCTGGAGCCGCAAGAAGGGCGAGACCGAGTACGGCGTGAAGGCGATCCCGCTCGGCGGCTACGTGAAGATCGTGGGCATGCTCCCGCCGGACCAGGAGCATGCCGGCAAGGTCGAGTACGACGAGCACGGCAATCGCGTCGTCACGGTGCGGAAGTCCAACACCGGGCTGTTCGCGCAGCTGATCTCCGACGCCCGCGCGGCCGAGTGGGAGACCATCACCGCCGCCGACGAGGACCGGCTCTTCTACCGGATGGCCTGGTGGAAGAAGGTCGTGGTGATGGCCGGTGGCCCGACGGTCAACCTGCTGATCGCGTTCGTGATCTTCGGCGGGCTGTTCGCGACGTACGGCAACCCGGCCGATGAGGTCCTCCACACCACCGTGAGCAAGGTCGAGGCCTGCGTCGTCCCGGCGGCCGAGGACGGACGCGTGTGCACCACCCGGGACCCGGTCAGTCCCGCCGCGCAGGCCGGGCTGCGGGTCGGCGACCGGTTCGTGTCCTTCAACGGCACGCCGGTGCGCGGCTGGACCGACATGCAGGACCTCATCCGCAGCAACCGCAACGGCGCCGCCACGATCGTCGTGGAGCGGGACGGCCGACAGGTCACGCTCCACACCAACACCATGGTCACGCCGCGGCCCACCGACGAGAGCGACCCGAGCAAGCTCACCCCGGTCGGCTTCCTGGGGGTGTCGCCGACGGTCACCTACACCACGGGCGGCCCGATCTACACGATCGAGCAGATGGGCGGGCTCGCGAAGCAGTCCGCGCAGGCGCTGGCCACGCTCCCGGTCAAGGTGTGGGGGGTGGCCGAGGCGATCGCCGGTGTGAAGCCCCGTGCCGCCGACAGCCCGGTCAGCGTCGTCGGCGGTGGCCGCCTCGCGGGTGAGACCGCGTCCGCCCAGGACTTCCCGCTGAAGGAGAAGCTGGTCAGCCTCCTGGGCCTGGTCGCCGGCTTCAACTTCTTCATCGGCCTGTTCAACTTCGTGCCACTGCTGCCGCTGGACGGCGGACACATCGCGGGTGCGCTCTGGGAGGCGGTCCGGCGCGGCATCGCCCGGCTGCGCCGCCGGCCCGACCCCGGGTACGTCGACGTCGCCCGGCTCCTGCCCGTCGCCTACGTCGTCGCCAGCTTCCTGCTGGTGATGGGCGTGGTGCTGATCGTGGGCGACCTGGTGGTCCCGGTCCAGGTCTCCTGACCCACGAGTCCGATCTCCTCGACTCGGGCGCAGGCCCCGCGACCACCTACTCTGGAGCCATGACCGCTGTCAGCCTGGGGATGCCCGAGGCACCTCCGCCCGTGCTCGCGCCCCGCCGCAAGACGCGCCAGATCAAGGTCGGCAAGGTCGGGGTGGGCAGCGACCACCCGATCTCGGTGCAGTCGATGACCACGACCCTGACCGCGGACGTCAACAGCACGCTCCAGCAGATCGCCGAGCTGACGGCATCCGGATGCGACATCGTCCGGGTCGCCTGCCCGAGCCAGGACGACGCCGAGGCGTTGCCCCACATCGCCCAGCACTCCCAGATCCCGGTCATCGCCGACATCCACTTCCAGCCCAAGTACGTCTTCGCCGCGATCGAGGCGGGCTGCGCCGCCGTTCGCGTGAACCCGGGGAACATCCGGAAGTTCGACGACCAGGTCAAGGAGATCGCCCAGGCCGCCAAGGATCACGGCACGTCGATCCGGATCGGCGTCAACGCCGGCAGCCTCGACAAGCGACTCCTCGAGAAGTACGGCAAGGCCACGCCCGAGGCGCTCGTCGAGAGCGCCGTCTGGGAAGCCGGCCTGTTCGAGGAGCACGACTTCCACGACTTCAAGATCTCGGTCAAGCACAACGACCCCGTCGTCATGGTCCGGGCCTACGAGCTGCTCGCCGAGGCGGGCGACTGGCCGCTGCACCTCGGTGTCACGGAGGCCGGCCCGGCCTTCCAGGGCACCATCAAGTCCGCCACGGCGTTCGGCTCGCTGCTCAGCCGCGGCATCGGCGACACCATCCGGGTCTCGCTGTCCGCTCCGCCCGTGGAGGAGGTCAAGGTCGGCATCCAGATCCTGGAGTCGCTCAACCTCAAGCCACGCCGGCTCGAGATCGTCTCGTGTCCCTCGTGCGGCCGGGCGCAGGTCGACGTCTACAAGCTCGCCGACGAGGTCACCGCGGGTCTCGACGGCCTCGAGGTGCCGCTCCGCGTCGCGGTGATGGGCTGCGTCGTGAACGGGCCGGGCGAGGCACGCGAGGCCGACCTCGGCGTCGCCTCCGGCAACGGCAAGGGCCAGATCTTCGTCAAGGGCGAGGTGATCAAGACCGTGCCGGAGTCGCAGATCGTCGAGACTCTGATCGAGGAGGCCATGCGGATCGCCGAGGGCATGGAGCCGGTCGACGGAGCAGGGGCCAGTGTCTCGGTCGGCTGAGAGCGCCCGACCTCGCACCGCGCTTCTCGGGATCGGCGGTACGACGCTGCTCGTGCTGGCGATCATGCTGACGCCGGCCCCCGGGCACACGTTCTCGAGCCCGCCGGACGACGCACTCCGGGGTCCGTCCGCGCGTGCCGCCACGCCCCATGTCCGCCACGTGTTCGTCATCAACATCGAGAACAAGGGCTTCCACACCACCTGGGGCAAGCACTCGGCCGCGCCGTACCTCGCCAAGACGCTGCGGATGAAGGGGGTGCTGCTCACGCAGTACTACGGCACCGCCCATCACAGCCTCGGCAACTACCTCGCGCAGATCTCCGGACAGGGTCCCGATCGCGCCATCCAGCACGACTGCGGCGTCTACTCGCGGTTCAAGGAGACCCGGCCGGAGGTCGATCCCGGCCAGGTGGTCGGCAACGGCTGCGTGTATCCGAAGAAGGTCGGCACCCTGCCCGAGCAGCTCGTGCACGCGGGGCTCGGCTGGCGCGGCTACATGCAGGACATGGCCAGGCCCTGCCAGCACTCTCGGCTGGGCGCCCCGGAGCGGTGGTCGTCTGCGACCAGGCGGCAGCAGTACGCCACCCGCCACAACCCGTTCATGTACTTCCGGTCGATCACCTCGCGCCCGTCGTACTGCCGGGCTCACGTGCGGCCGCTATCGGCACTGTCCCGCGATCTCCGGACGAAGTCACACACGCGCACGCTGAGCTACCTCACCCCCGACCTCTGCCACGACGCCCACGACGCCCGCTGCGCCGACGGCGGCCCGGGCGGCCTCCGCGCGGCGAACAGATGGTTCAAGACCTGGGTGCCGCGGATCCTGCGCTCCCCGGCGTTCAGGGCCAACGGGATGCTCGTGATCACCGCCGACGAGTCCGAGGGCGTGAGGGAGGACTCGCGCGCGTGCTGCGGCGAGGGCGCCGGACCGAACGCCGGGCAGCCCGGCATCGACGGGCCGGGCGGCGGCCGGATCGGCGCCCTGGTGATCTCGCCGTACGTCGAGCCCGGGACGAGCACCAGCCGCGCGTACAACCACTACTCGTTGCTCGGCAGCATCGAGGACCTCTTCGGACTGCCCCGCCTCGGATACGCCCGCACCGTCTCCGACGTGTTCGGGAACGACGTCTACAACGCCTCCTGACCCTCATCGGCACTCGGGTTCATCGAGCGGAGTGTCGGCTGCTGACTTCTCGGAGATCCTGCCCGATAGTTCACGTGTGACTGTTTCGCGCAGGACGTTGCTCGGGGCCACGGGAGCGGCAGGGCTGCTCACCGCGGCCGGTGGATATCGGATGCTGGGTGGCGACGGTGCCGAGGCGGCCACCGCCCTGCCGGCGCCCGGCAGCTCCGGGATCGAGCACATCGTCGTGCTGATGATGGAGAACCGCTCGTTCGACCACTTCCTCGGCTGGTTGCCGTCGGTCAACCCGGACGTGGACGGCAGGCAGGCCGGGTTGACCTACCTCGACCGGTACCGCGTGCCGCACCGGACGCACCACCTCACGATGATGGCCAGCTGCGGCTTCCAGGACCCCGACCACAGCTACGAGGGTGGCCGGATCCAGCTCAACCACGGCAAGTGCAACGGATGGCTGCGCTCGGGTCAGAACGACAGCCTGTCGATCGGCTACTACGAACGCGCGGACCTGCCCTTCCTCGGGCGGGCGGCCACGGACTGGACGACGTTCGACCGGTACTTCGCCGCGATCATGGCCGAGACGTACCCGAACCGCTTCTACATGCACTGCGCCCGGACCGACCGGCTGCACAACAACACCAGCTTCGCGACGATGCCGAGCATCTGGGACCGGCTCCACGAGAAGAGGGTCTCGCAGGCCTACTACTACTCCGACCTGCCGTTCGCCGCGCTCCTGGGCAGCCATGGTCCTCGCCACTTCAAGCAGTTCCCGCAGTTCCTGCTCGACTGCGCGGCGGGGAAGCTGCCGGCGGTCTCGTTCGTCGAGCCGCGGTTCCAGGACGAGGACAAGGGCCTCTCGAACGACGACCACCCGCATGCCGACATCCGGGCCGGCGAGGACTTCATGAACCAGGTGTACGACGCGGTGCGTCACGGACCCGACTGGTCGAGCACCGTGCTGGTGATCACCTACGACGAGTGGGGTGGCTTCTTCGACCACGTCCCACCGGGCCACGCCGCCGACGTCAGCAAGAAGACCAGCCTGCGCGGCTTCCGGGTGCCGACCGTGGTGATCTCACCCTTCGCGCGCCGCGGGCACGTCTCGCACCAGACCTTCGACCACACCTCGATCCTGAAGATGATCGAGTGGCGGCACGGGCTCAGGCCGCTCACGCCGCGCGACAGGTCCGCCCACAACCTGGCCACGGTGCTCGACCTCGCCAACCCGGACACGAGCTCGGCCACCTACGACGTGCCCCCGTTCACGAGCACCGGGTGCCCGGCCGCCGACGCGACCGGAGGATCGGAGCTCACGGAGTGGCCCGCCCTCAGGCTGACCCTGCAGGAGCGCGGCTGGAAGCTCCCGCGATGAGCCGCCGACGCACCACGGCGCTGCGGGTGGTCCCGGTCCTGCTCGCGCTCGCCCTCGGAATGACCCTGGCGCCGGCGCAGGCGACCAGAGGCGCCGGTCACGGCAGCGCGGCCGCCCCGGGGCGTCCCCCGCGCCCGCCGTACGTGCCCCCGATCAAGCACGTGTTCGTCATCAACATCGAGAACAAGGGGTACGACGAGACGTTCGGCGCGGGCACGGAGTCGCCGTACCTGGCCGGTCCGCTCCGGAGGAAGGGCGTGCTGCTGAACTCCTACTACGCGGTCGCCCACAACTCGCTGCCCAACTACATCGCGCAGATCTCCGGCCAGGCGCCGAACGCACAGACCCAGTCCGACTGCCAGATCTACTCCAGGTTCGAGACCACCGGTCCGAACCAGGCGCCCGGCCAGGCGGTCGGCGCCGGCTGCGTCCTGCCCAGGCGGGTGCCCGACCTGGCTCGCCAGCTGTCCCGCCACGGCATCACCTGGCGGGGCTACATGCAGCAGATGAACAAGCCCTGCCAGCACCCGACGCTCGGCACGCCCGACCCGACCCAGCACGCGACCAGAGGACACAACTACGCCGTCCGCCACAACCCGTTCATGTACTTCCGCTCGATCACCGGCCATCGGGCGTACTGCCGGCGGCACGTCCGGCCGCTGGGGAACCTGGTGCGGGATCTGAGGCACGTGGGGACCACGCCCCACTTCGCCTACATCACGCCCGACCTGTGCCGGGACGGGCACGACGACACCTGCGCGAACGGCGAGAAGGGCGGGCTGCGCCAGGTCGACGGGTTCCTGAAGGTCTGGGCACCCCGGATCCTGCACTCGCCGGCCTACCGGCGGAACGGGATGCTGATCATCACCGCCGACGAGTCCGACAGCCCGGGCGCGGACTCCACCGCCTGCTGCGGAGAGGTGCCTGGACCCAACGTGCTGCTCGGCACGGGTCCCGGCATCGTCGGCCCCGGTGGCGGCAAGGTCGGTGCCCTGGTGATCTCGCGCTTCACCCGGAGGCACACCTGGAGCACCACGCCGTACAACCACTACTCGCTGCTGGCCTCGCTCGAGGAGCTGTACCGGGTGTCCAAGCTCGGCATGGCGTCGGTGAAGGGGCTGCCGGTGTTCGGGCTGGACGTCTACAACAACGGCTGGTGGCACCGCTGAGCCGACCGCGCGGAGGGGTCGCGGGGCCGACCACGGCGGCCCCGATCCGCGTAGGCTCCGGAGCGTGACCCTGTCCAGGTCCCGCGCCCGTCACGGAGTGAACGTGCTCGGTCCCGCCGACCTCCCGGACTTCCTGGAGCTCACCGGGCGCAGCCCGGTGGTCAACGCCTTCGTCGAGTATCGCGCGCGCAGCACCAACCTCGAGCCGAGGCTGCTGGCGGGGGAGGTCTGGGGTCGGTACGACGCGGGTCGGCTCGTCGCCGCCTGCCACGTCGGCGCCAACCTCGTGCCCGTCGAGTGCGCCCCTGACGACGGGCGCGCGTTCGCCGAGCGGGCGCTCACCCGACCTCGTTCCGTGGTCACCATCGTCGGCCCGCAGGACCAGGTGTGGCCGCTGTGGGACTGCCTCTCCGACGCCTGGGGCCCGGCGCGCGAGACGCGCTGGGACCAGCCGCACCTGGAGCTGGCCACGACGCCGCTCGTGGAGCCCGACCCCGAGGTGCGCCGTACGACGCCGGACGACTTCGCCATGCTCTATCCCGCCTGCGTCGCCATGTACACCGAGGAGGTGGGGGTCGACCCCGAGGCCGAGGGGGGCGCCCCCATCTACCGCTCGCGGGTCCGTCAGCTGATCGGACTCGGCTGGTCGTTCGCGCGGATCGAGGACGGCCGCGTCGTGTTCAAGGCCGAGGTCGCCCATGCCACACCGGCCGCCGCCCAGATCCAGGGCGTCTGGGTGGCACCCGACCGGCGGGGTCAGGGACTCGCCGCCCGCGGCGTGGCCAGCGTGGTCGAGGCGTGCCGGCGCGACGTCGCCCCGGTGGTGTCGCTGTACGCCAACGTCTGGAACGAGCCCGCCCGCCGCGCCTACGAGCGCGTCGGGTTCCGGCAGTCCGGCACCTTCGCGACGGTGATGTTCTGACCCGCGGTGACCGTGACGGCGAGGTCATCGGGCGACCGGTCTCGGGTCCATCAGGCGGAGCAGGGTCCCGCAGGGCGCGGAGGATGACGGTCGGACGGCGACCTCCGCAGGCAGCGCGGGCGGGCCTAACCGCGTCGCGGCCTGCGGCGGAGCGACCGTAGGCTTCATCCATGAGCACCGTCCTGCGCATGTCCAGCCTCTTCGTCCGCACGCTGCGCGACGACCCGGCGGACGCCGAGGTGCCCTCCCACCGGCTGCTGCTCCGAGCGGGCTACATCCGCCGCAACGCCCCGGGCATCTACACCTGGCTGCCCCTCGGCCTGCGCGTGCTGCGCCGTATCGACGCGATCATCCGAGACGAGATGGACGGTATCGGGGCACAGGAGCTGCTGTTCCCGGTGCTGCTGCCCCGCGAGCCCTACGAGGCCAGCGGTCGCTGGACCGAGTACGGCGACAGCATCTTCCGGCTCAAGGACCGCAAGGGCGCCGACTACCTGCTCGGTCCGACGCATGAGGAGATGTTCACCCTCGTGGTGAAGGACCTGTACTCGTCGTACAAGGACCTGCCGCTGTCGATCTATCAGATCCAGAACAAGTACCGCGACGAGGCGCGTCCGCGGGCCGGGTTGCTGCGTGGTCGCGAGTTCACGATGAAGGACTCCTACTCGTTCGACATCGACGACGCGGGCCTCGACGTGTCCTACCAGCGGCACCGGGACGCCTACATCCGGATCTTCGACAAGCTCGGCTTCGAGTACGTCATCGTCAAGGCGACGTCCGGTGCCATGGGCGGCTCGAAGTCCGAGGAGTTCCTGGCCAAGGCCGCGGTCGGCGAGGACACCTACGTCCGGTGCACGAACTGCGACTACGCCGCGAACGTCGAGGCCGTCCAGGTGCGTCCGCCCACGCCCGTCGCGTACGACGACGCGCCCGAGGCGCACGCCGAGCAGACCCCGGACACGCCGACCATCCAGACCCTGGTGGACCACCTCAACGAGAAGTACCCCCGTGACGACCGTCCCTGGGCGGCGGGCGACACGCTCAAGAACGTGCTGGTCGTGCTCAAGCATCCCGACGGCGTCCGTGAGCCGATCGCGATCGGCGTGCCCGGTGACCGGGAAGTCGACCAGAAGCGCCTCGGCGGGCAGCTCGAGCCGATCGAGGTCGAGCCGATGGACGAGGCCGAGATGGCGAAGCACCCCACGCTAGTCAAGGGCTACATCGGCCCCGGCGCGCTGGGGGAGAAGCAGTCGTCCGGCATCCGGTACCTCGTCGACCCTCGGGTCGTCGAGGGCACGCGCTGGGTGACCGGGGCCGACGTCCCGGGCAGCCACGTGCTGGACTTGGTCGTGGGCCGCGACTTCACGCCCGACGGCACCATCGAGGCCGCCGAGGTCTGGGACGGCGATCCCTGCCCCAACTGCGAGATCGGCACCCTCGAGACCGCCCGCGGCATCGAGATGGGCCACATCTTCCAGCTCGGTCGCAAGTACGCCGACGCGCTCGGCCTCCAGGTGCTCGACGAGAACGGCAAGCTCGTGACCGTCACGATGGGCTCCTACGGCATCGGGCCGTCACGGGCCGTCGCCGCCATCGCCGAGGGCACCTACGACGAGCTCGGTCTGTGCTGGCCCCGCAACGTGGCTCCCGCCGACGTCCACCTGGTCGCCACCGGCAAGGACGAGGCCATCTTCGCGGCCGCCTCCCGGATCGCCAGAGAGCTCGCCGCCGACGGCGTCACCGTGCTGTACGACGACCGCGAGAAGGTCAGCCCCGGCGTGAAGTTCAAGGACGCCGAGATGATCGGCGTCCCCACGATCGTCGTGGTCGGCCGCAACCTCGCCGATGGCACGATCGAGGTCCGCGACCGGCGCTCGGGCGACCGCGAGGACGTCCCGGTCGACCACGTGGTCAACCACCTGGTGCGGATGGTCCGCTCGGGTCGCTAGCTCACGCCGAAGCGCTCGAGCCGCTCGACCGTGCCCGCGAGCCCGCTCTCGACGAACTCGGGACCACCTTCCCCGAGCCCGTAGAGGACCTCGTGCCAGGGCCCGAGCAGGTGCCAGTCACGCGCCCGGGCGAGCACGTCGTCGTCGGGTCGGTACGCCGCCAGCACCGCCTCGGCGAACGCCGCGGTCGATCCCAGTGCCGTCCACGCGAGATCCACCGCCGGGTCGGTGACACAGCTGTCGCCCCAGTCGATCACTCCGCCGATGTGCTCCCCGACGACCCGAATGTGCTCGGGACCCAGGTCGCCGTGCACCAGACGGCCTGCGGTCGGCCGGGTGGCCATCCGCCTCAGGAGGGCCCGCCCACTCGAGCCGGCCCGGTCGGGCAGCAGGGGCAGCACCTGGCGCCCCATCCGGTCCAGCGTGTCCTGCAGCTCGGCGCGGGCCGCGGCCGAGTCGCGCGCTCCATGGCGGACGGCCTCGTCGGGATCCACGGAGTGCAGGGCTCGCAGGAACGCTCCCATGGCGCCGCCGTGCGCGGGCGACGTGCCGGGACACGCCTCGCCCGGCAGGTACTCGTGGCGCACCGTGAACGGGTCCTCCGAGAGGACCTCCGGGACGGGGATCGGCAGAGGCAGCCGTGGAGCAAGCCAGGGCAGCAGCGCCACCTCGCGGCGTAGCTGGGGCTCGCGGTCCGGGTAGCGCGGTGTCCGATCCACCCAGCGGCCGTCCACGAGCGTGACCCGGTTGTCCCATCCGCCGTCGAAGTCGTCCGGTGCCACGATCGGACCTCACCAGCCTGGACGGCCGACCGCAACACGATTTCGGGCACTGGCCCCCGTCGTCCTAGGGTCGGGGCCCGTGGAGCTCGATGCGGTGATCTTCGACTGGGGCGGCACGCTGACCCGCTGGCACGACATCGACTTCCACGCCGAGTCGCTGGCCCTGGCCGCGGCCGTCACGACGACCGGGCACGACCCGGAGACATCCCGCGCGGCCCTCCACGAGGCCGGAGACATCGTCTGGGGCAGGTCACGCGACCACCAGCGGAGCGCGACCATCGCGGACCTGTTCGACGTGGCTGGGCTCGACCACGACCCGGCGCTGCTCACGGCGTACCGCGAGTTCTGGGAGCCGCACACCTACACCGACCCGGAGGTGCGGCCGTTGTTCGAGCGCCTCCGGGCCGACGGGCTCCGGGTCGGCGTGCTCTCCAACACGATCTGGCCGCGCGAGTGGCATGTCGGGTTCTTCGAGCGTGATGGGGTCTACGACCTGATCGACGGGGACGTCTACACCAGCGAGATCCCCTGGACCAAGCCGTCCCCGCGGGCGTTCCGCGCGGCGATGGACGCCGTCGGTGTCGACGGTCCGGCCCGCTGCGTGTACGTCGGTGACCGCCTCTACGACGACGTCTGGGGCGCCCAGCAAGCGGGCATGCACGCGGTGCACATCCCGCTGAGCAGGATCCCGTCGGGCCAGGTGGGACACACCCTGGGAGAGCCCGATGCGGTGGTCCGGACCCTGTCGGAGCTGCCGGGCGTCCTGGCGTCCCTGTGAACTTCATGTTTTGGCATTGCACAAACATGAGGCACCAAGCGTTGCCCGCACGTGGCCCGCGCGTTGCATGATTGTGCATGACGGGTCATGGATCACCCCCCAAGAGATCCTGACCCGGGCCGATTTCCCCCAATTGGCCTGGCGCCCGGTGCTTCGGGGAATGTCTCGGGAATTCCTCGGAGCACCAGGCGTCCGCCCCTGGCCCGTCCGGGCCGGGGGCCTTCCCATGCTCGCGGTCCGGCTCCGTCAGCCGTCGAGCCCCGGCAA
>DATAOY010000094.1:0-16423 GCA_036265495.1 Nocardioides sp.
TACGACATCAACATCTCCAACAAGGGCAAGGCGGAGGCGGACATCACCTACCGCTTCCACTTCACGACCCGGGTGCGTGACCCGAAGACCTTCCTCTACAACACCGGCCCGATCTCGAACATCCGCGACACCACGTGGAACCGGCCGCAGTTCTACTCGCTGACCCGGTTCAAGAACGGCAGGAGCAAGGTGCTCGCGGAGCACCTGCCGTGCCCGCCGGTCAACATCGGCCCGCGCAGTACGCCGAACTACCATCACCTGGCGACCCAGGCGGTGCACAAGGTGGGGAGCCGCCGGGTCTTCGCGGGCCAGCGTGCCGACGCGTTCCACGTCGACCTCGGGAGCGTCTTCGACCTCGGGGCCCTGCGGCCCTTCCAGCACCTGCACCTGATCCCCATGGCCGACACCGCGGGACGCAACTCGCTGCAGGGCTTCAACGTGCACTCGCTCGTGCTCCAGGTGCCGATCTCGGAGGTCAGCCGCAGTGGCAAGGCGCCCCACGACCCGGAGCAGCCGGGCGCGGTGATCGGGGTCTGGTCGGCCGCGAGCCGCCGGAAGTCGCGGATGTTCGACAAGGAGAAGGGTGCGTACGTCGGGCACGGACCATGGGAGCAGGTCTCACGGCTCGGCAACCCGCTCTTCAACGAGGTCGTCACGCCGATGGCGCACAAGGACGCGTGGAATGCGCGGGCGCCGAAGGGGGACGCGATCTTCGCGAAGTACGTGAACCACCCCGAGCTGGCGCGGCTGCTGCCGGTGCTCTACCCGGGCGTCTTCCCGCACCTCGCGGCGTACCACAAGGCGCGGGCCGACCTGAACGCCATCCTGCTGACCGGCATCCCGAAGGGGATCGTGCCCGGGTTCCAGAACTTCACCGGGACCGTCGAGTCGGACATGCTCCGGCTCAACCTCGCGATCCCTCCGACGCAGAGCCCGAACAGCCTGGGTCTGCTCGGCGGCGACGCGGCGGGCTTCCCGAACGGACGGCGCGTCGGTGACGACGTGGTGGCGATCGAGCTGCGGGCGGTGGCCGGGGTGACCATCCCGCTCGTCGACCCGTCGTTCACGCCCGACGGCGCGGCCGGACTTCTCACCGACGGAACCACCGACACCAACGGCGGGACCAAGGCGACGTTCCCGTTCCTGGGTGACCCGGGTGGCGGTTACCAGACACAGCCCGGCACGTCCGCGGTCTCATGACCGGCGTCGCGACCGCGGTCAGCACGCGGATGCCGGACCCGGCGGCCGAGCCGGAGAACGCCCGGGCCGGTCAGGGCGCCGTCCTGCTCGACATCGGCGGCGACGTGGGGGCGCTCGTCGTCGCCATGCCGGAGTCGACGCTCGGACTCGAGGTGGAGATCAGGCCGCTCGACGGGCAGCCCGTGCACGCACATGCCCACACCCATCGTCACGGTGACGGGCACACGCACGAGCACCTGGCCCACGTGGCCGTCGTCGCTCGACCGCTGGCGGAGGGGCATCTGCCGTCGCTGGTGTTCCCGTCGCTGGAGTCGGGCCGCTACGAGCTGTTCGAGAAGGGGCGGCCCGAGGCCGTGGCATTGTCTGTCGAGGTCACGGGGGGCGTCGTCACCACGGCGGACTGGCCGGGCTGACCCCCTGGAAGGCGGCCCCAGCGTGCGTCACGGGCACCGAGAGATTTCCTCCTCCCTACCCGTCGCCCCGGGGCCGTTGCCTCGTTGAGGAGGTGTGCACCCGCCCTGGGGGAGGGCGCACGAGCGTCGCACCGTAGCCCCCAGTGGGCGCGCCCGGCCGCCTCTTCTCCCTGTGCGGCCGGGCGGCCTGCTGGCCGATCCCCGCGCGCGTCCGACGACCCGGGCACCGGGGTAGGGTCGCGGCCATGGCTGAGACTCAGAGGTGGGAGTACCTCACGGCGCCGATCCTCGTGCACGCGGCGAAGCAGATCCTCGACAACTTCGGCGCGGACGGCTGGGAGCTCGTGCAGGTCGCACCCGGGATGAATCCCGAGAACATGGTCGGCTACTTCAAGCGCCCGGTGAGTGACTGATGGGTGCGGTCGAGGACCGTCTGGCCGAGCTGGGCTTCTCGGTGCCGGACGTCGCCAAGCCCGTCGCGTCGTACGTCCCCGCGGTGCGGACCGGGTCGTACGTCTACACGTCGGGCCAGCTGCCGATGCGCGACGGCCAGCTGATCACGACCGGGAAGGTCGGCGTCGCCGTCTCGCCCGACGAGGCCGCCATGTGCGCACAACAGTGCGCGTTGAACGCGATCGCTGCCGTGAAGGCCGAGCTCGGCGACCTGGACGCCGTCAAGCGCGTCGTCAAGGTCGTCTGCTTCGTCGCGTCGGAGCCGGAGTTCACCGGCCAGCCGCAAGTGGCCAACGGCGCCTCCGACCTGTTGGGCAGGGCCTTCGGTGAGGTCGGCGTGCACGCCCGCTCAGCCGTCGGCGTCCTGGTTCTCCCGCTGGACGCCCCGGTCGAGGTCGAGATCCTCGTCGAGGTGTAGTCGGTGCGGGTGTCGCTGCCGGCACGGCTGGTGGAGCAGGCGCGCGAGTTCGCCGAGGGACGTCGTACTCCCGCGGAGCCGCGGAACGCCGCGACCGTGATCCTGATGCGGCCGGGGGCCGACGAGCGTACGGGCCCCGAGCTCTACCTGCTGCGCCGCCAGGCCTCGATGGCCTTCGCCGGGGGGATGTGCGTGTTTCCCGGTGGCGGTGTCGACCCGCGCGACTTCGACAGCGCCGTCGCCTGGTCCGGACCCACCACGACGGCCTGGGCCGACCAGCTCCAGACGTCGGAGGCGATGGCGCGGGCGCTGGTGTGTGCCGCGGTCCGCGAGACCTTCGAGGAGTCGGGCGTGCTGCTCGCCGGACTGTCGGCGACCGACGTCGTCGCCGACACGACCGGCGCCGACTGGGAGGCCGACCGGCAGGCGCTCGAGGCGAAGGACCTCTCGTTCACGGCATTCCTGGACCGCCGCGGGCTCGTGCTGCGGGCCGACCTGCTCGGCGCGTGGTCGGCCTGGTGTACGCCGGAGTTCGAGCCCCGTCGGTTCCGCACCTGGTTCTTCGTCGCCGCCCTGCCGCCCGGTCAGCGCACGCGCGACGTATCGAGCGAGTCGTCGTCGGTGTTCTGGATGTCCGCCCTCGGGGCCTGCGACGCCGTGGACGCCCACGAGCTCGGGATGATGCCGCCGACGTACCTCACCTGCCTCGAGGTCGGTCAGTACGCCGATCCGGATGCGGTGCTCGCGGCAGCGACGGGTCGCGACCTCACGATGTTCACGCCGGCGGTCGAGGGCGACGGTGAGGGCGCCGCCATGTCGGTGCCCGAACGGACCGTGCCGTTGCTGGTGGCGCGCGGTGGCTGAGCCGGAGTGGACCGGCGGAACGTTCGGCTCCGCCGCCACTTGCGTGCTGGCTCCCAACGCGTCACCGATGACCCTCGACGGCACGAACACCTGGGTGTTGCGCGCTCCCGGCTCGGCGCGCTCCGTCGTGATCGACCCGGGGCCGCCCGACCCGGGGCACCTCGACGCGCTCGCGGACGCGGCCGGCGACGTCGCGGTGGTGCTGCTGACCCATCGTCACCTCGACCACTCCGAGGCCGCGCGAGCCTTCGCCGAACGTGTCCGGTGCGGGGTCCGAGCGCTGGACCCGGCGTACCGACTGGGCTCGGAGGGGCTTGGCGAGGGCGACGTGGTCGCGGTCGAGGATCTCGAGATCCGGGTCGTGGCCACGCCCGGGCACTCCTCCGACTCGCTGTCCTTCGTGATCCCCGCCGAGCGCGCCGTGCTGACCGGCGACACGGTGCTGGGCCGCGGCACCACCGTGGTCGCGCACCCGGACGGCGAGCTCGGGGCGTACCTCGGCTCCCTCGATCGCCTGCATGCGCTGGCCGAGGCGCACGAGATCGCCACGATCTGGCCGGGCCACGGGCCCGTGATCGAGTCCGCACTGCCGGCCCTCGACTTCTACATCGCCCACCGCCAGCAGCGCCTCGACCAGGTCCGCGAGGCCCTCCGCACCCTCCACGCCGATGCCCGCGACGACGTACCGCTCGACCATGAGACGCTGCCCCGCCGGATCGTCGAGATCGTGTACGCCGACGTCGATCCCGTCCTCTGGCCCGCCGCCGAGCTCTCCGTCCGTGCCCAGCTCGACCACCTGACCCGTCCCGAATGAGGCGTTGAGCCGTCCCGAAACCACCCTCGAGCCGACCCGGAACCACCCTCGAGCCGTCCCGGAATCCGGCCCCATCGGGGGTCATCCACAGGCGACGAGCTCCCGCACGCGCCGCCAGGCGAGATGGGTCAGCCTCGGATCATGCACGCCGAGCTGCCGTCCCGACCGTTCACGACCGAGCAGGCGCGAGCCGCCGGGGTCACCGCCAGTCGTCTCGAGAACGCCGTCTCGACCGGGCTGCTCCGTCGGGTCATGCACGGCGTCTACCTGCGGAGCGACGTACCGCTCACCCTCGATCGCAAGCTCGCGGCTGCCTCCTTGGTGATCGCTCCGAACGCCGTGGCCTGCGACCGGACCGCGGCCTGGATCTGGGGGGTCGATGTCCATGTCTTCCGCGAGCTCGACGACCTGCCGCGGATCGAGACGGTCGTGCTCAGCGGCGGTGCACGCACCAAGCGGTCCGAGACCAGGGGTGGAGAGCGGGCGCTGCTCCCGTGCGACTGGACCGAGGTCGACGGCATCAGGGTCACCACGCCCCTGCGGACCGCCATGGATCTTGCCTGCGGGCTGAACCGTAGGGAAGCGCTGGCCGCCGCGGACGCCTTGATGCGCGAGCACGGCTTCAGTCACACCGACATGGCCAGGATGCTGCCGAGGTATCGGCGGCGACGCGGTGTCGTCCAGCTGCGAGAGATCGTCGGGCTCGTGGATCCGCGGGCGGAGTCACCACGCGAGTCGTGGACCCGGCTGGCGATGCTCGACTTCGGGCTGCCGCAGCCGGAGCTGCAGTGGTGGGTGACGGTGGACGGCGTACCGACCTATCGGCTGGATCTCGCCTATCCGCATGCCCGCATCGCTGTGGAGTACGACGGGACCGAGCACCACTCGCGACCCGAGGACGTGGCGCGCGACCTCGCTCGGCGAGAGTGGCTCCGCGAGCACGGTTGGACCGTCGTCGTCATCGACCGGTCAGCGTTTGCCCCCGGTGCCGACACCGGATGGCTGGAGACCATCCGCGCTGCGCTGGCTCACGCACAGCGACCCGTGCCTCGGGTGTACTCCCGGCCATGAGTCTTCGGCCGGGTCGACACCGGATTTCGGCCGGGTCGACACCGGATTCGGGACGGCTCGACCCCTCAGCGGGCGCGGCGCCTGAGGCGGTCGACCTCCATGATCACGACGGAGCGGGGCTCGAGGCGGAGCCAGCCGCGGGAGGCGAAGTCGGCCAGGGCCTTGTTCACGGTCTCGCGGGAGGCACCGACCAGCTGGGCGAGCTCCTCCTGGGTGAGGTCGTGGTGGACATGGACCCCGTCGTCGGCGGTGCGGCCGAAGCGGTCGGCGAGGTCGAGCAGCGCCTTCGCGACCCGACCGGGTACGTCGGAGAACACCAGGTCGGCGTTGACGTCGTTGGCCTTCCGCAGTCGCGACGCGATCTGCGACAGCAATCCACGCGCCACCTGGGGCCGGCCCTCGAGCCACTTCAGGAGGTCCTCGTGCGAGAGCGAGGCGAACGACGCATCGGTCACGGCCGTCACCGTCGCCGAGCGCGGCCCGGGATCGAACAGCGACAGCTCGCCGAACATCTGACCGGGGCCGAGGATGGCAAGGAGGTTCTCGCGGCCGTCGCTGGAGGTGCGGCCGAGCTTGATCTTGCCGTCGAGCACGATGTACAGGCGGTCACCGGAGTCCCCCTCGTGGAAGAGCACGTCGCCACGTCGCAGCGTGGTCTCGCTGAGCGAGCCACGCAGGGCGGTGGCGGCCTCGTCGTCGAGCGCACTGAACAGCGGCGCCTGACGCAGTACCTCGTTGTCCACGACGTCCTCCATCGCCCGCCGCTGCACGCCGTAGGTCGGTCGCCGCGCGTGGGACGTGCTGATCCTATCCAGTGGCCTGGGTCACACCCACCGGGCGGGCGGGCCGTCGGCGTCGGTACGCCGCCGTAGGCTGTCGGCGTGCCAGCCGTGTCCGCGCCCGAGACCCACACGGGTCTGGTACGCCGGGCTCGGCGGATCGACCGGGCCCTCGCGGAGCACTATCCCGACGCCCGGATCGAGCTCGATTTCGACGATCCGTTCCAGCTGCTGGTGGTCACCGTGCTCAGTGCTCAGACCACCGATCGCCGGGTCAACGCCGTGCGGCCGGTGCTGTTCGCGGCGTACCCCGATCCCGCCGCGATGGCCGCCGCCCCGCGCGAGCGCCTCGAGGAGATCGTCGGACCGCTCGGCTTCTTCCGGGCCAAGACCGACGCCCTGCTCAAGCTCAGCGCCGCCCTCGTCGAGCGGTACGACGGAAAGGTGCCGCCGCGTCTCGACGACCTGGTGACGCTCCCGGGGGTCGGCCGCAAGACGGCGAACGTCGTGCTCGGCAACGGCTTCGGCATCCCGGGCATCACCGTCGACACCCACTTCGGCCGCCTCTGCCGCCGCTTCGGCTGGACCGAGGAGACCGATCCGGTCAAGGTCGAGCACGCCATCGGAGCACTGTTCCCCAAGAAGGACTGGGTGATGCTCTGCCACCACCTGATCTGGCACGGCCGGCGCATCTGCCACGCCAAGAAGCCGGCCTGCGGGGCGTGTCCGGTAGCGCGCTGGTGCCCGGCGTACGGCGAGGGGCCCGTCGACCCGGTGGCCGCGGCCATGCTGGTCAAGACCGAGGGCCCGGCATGAGGCGCGCCGTGCTCGGCGGCGTGTTCGCCGCCGTGCTCCTCCCGTTCCTGTCGGCCTGTGGTGGTGGCACCCCCGCCGCGATCAAGCCGGGTCCGCACCAGATCGACGTCGCCGACCGTCAGCTGGTGTCCTTCAAGAAGCAGAGCGGCATCCCCAACTGTCCGCGGGTCGCGTCGGCGGGCGTCGAGGGTGGCATGCCCGCGGTCACCCTGCCCTGCCTGGGCGGCGGGCGCTCGGTCGACGTGGCCGGCCTCCGCGGACCGGCGATCGTGAACCTCTGGGCGTCCTGGTGTGGCGCCTGCCGCAAGGAGATGCCCGCGCTCGCGGCGTACGCGAAGCAGCAGTCGGCGGTGACGGTGCTCGGAGTCGACTTCCTCGACCCGCAGCCCGGCGCGGCGCTCGAGCTGGCCAAGGGCAGCGAGGTCGGCTACCCACTGCTCGCCGACCCGAAGGGTGCCCTCGACAAGGCGAGCCCGATGCCGCACGTCTCGGGCCTGCCGCTGACGGTCTTCCTCGACGCCCGGGGCTCGATCGTCCACGTGGAGGCCCGCCCGATGCTCACCGTGAAGGACGTCGCCGAGGCCGCGCAGCAGTATCTCGGGGCGACCGGGTGATCCCCGGCTGGCTCGAGCCGCTCGCGCGGGCGGCGAAGGAGATCACGGCGGACGACCTCACGAGGTTCGTCCCGCCCGACGGCGCGGTCAGCCGGCGAGGTGCTGTGCTGCTGCTGTTCGGGTCCCCACGCGACCTGCTGCTCACCGAGCGTGCCCACGACATGCGATCCCATCCGGGGCAGGTGTCGTTCCCCGGCGGGACCATCGACCCCGGGGAGACCCCGCGTCAGGCCGCGTTGCGCGAGGCCGAGGAGGAGACCGGCCTGCGCGCGGACGGCGTCGAGGTCTTCGCCGAGCTGCCCGAGCTGTGGCTGCCGCCGAGCCAGTTCGCGGTGACCCCCGTCCTGGGCTGGTGGGCCGACGAGAGCCCGGTCGGCGTCGTCGACCCCGCCGAGGTGCACGAGGTCTACCGGGTGCCGATCGACGAGCTCCTCGACCCCGCCCACCGGGTCTCGGTGCGCCACCCGAGCGGCTGGGTCGGTCCGGGTTTCCTGATCGGGCCGGCCCACGACGTCGTGCTCTGGGGGTTCACTGCGGGCATCGTCTCCCGGCTGTTCGACTTCATCGGCTGGACCCTGCCCTGGGACGAACGCGTGGTGCGTGCGCTTCCGGAGCACATGCTGCAGGGTGGGCCCCGCGCGGTGGTGCCCCGGCCGCCCGGTCCCGAGGAGCGCTGAGTGAACCTGCTCGACTGGGTGCTGATCCTCGTGGTCGTGCTGTACGCCGTGTCCGGGTACTGGCAAGGCTTCATCACCGGCGTCTTCGCGACGGTCGGTCTACTGATCGGCGGGTTGATCGGGGTCTGGGCCGCGCCCACGGCCCTGGGCAACGCGAGCCCGTCGATCCTGGTCTCGCTGGCCGCGGTCTTCATCGTGATCATCTGCGCATCGCTCGGGCAGGCTCTGTTCCAGATCGGCGGGGCGCACCTGCGGTCCAAGATCACCTGGCAGCCGGTGCGTGCGCTCGACGCCGTCGGGGGCGCCGCGCTCAGCGCGGTCGCCGCCCTGCTGGTCGCCTGGGCACTCGGGGTGGCGCTCTCGGGGTCCGGGCTGCGCGGCATCACGCCCCTGGTGCGCGACTCGAAGATCCTGGCCGAGGTGAACAGCATCCTGCCGGCCGAGGCGAGCTCGAAGCTGTCGGCGTTCAACGACGTCGTCGGTACCACGTTCTTCCCGCGCTACCTCGAGCCGTTCGCGCCGGAGCGCATCGTCCCGGTACCGCCGGGACCACACCGGTTGCTCACCGACCCCGATGTCCAGCGCGCCGCCGGTGACGTCGTCCGCATCCGCAGCACCAACCACTGCCATCAGGGCATCGAGGGATCGGGCTTCATCTACGCCCCTGACCGGGTGATGACCAACGCCCACGTCGTCGCCGGCGTCACCACACCGCTGGTCGACATCCACGGCACCTCGGTCGCCGCGAAGGTCGTCTACTACAACCCCGACCTCGACGTCGCCGTGCTCTCAGTGCCGACCGGCACCGTCCGGCCCCTGAGGTTCGGCTCGGCCGCCGCGGGCGACGGCGTGGCGATCCTCGGATTCCCGCAGAACGGCCCGTACGACGAGCAGGTCGGCCGCGTCCGCGCCGACCAGCGGCTGCGGTCCCCCGACATCTACGGTCACGGCACGGTGATCCGTGACGTGCTGTCGCTGCGCGGGCTGATCCGGCCGGGGAACTCCGGCGGCCCGGTCATGGACTCCGCCGGCCACGTCGTGGGCATGGTGTTCGCGGCGTCGGTCACCAGCGACGACACCGGCTACGCATTGTCGTCGCAGCAGGTCGGTCAGGCCGCGGCCGCGGGCCGGATCGCCTCGCGCCCGGTGACCACCGAGGGGTGTGCCGCGTAGCTCTGAGGGGCCTGGCTCAGGTGCGCTTGAGGATCTGCTTGGCCTCGTTCGCCTGCGCGATGGCCTTCTCGGGGGCGCGCACCTTCTTCACCTTGCGGATCCCGATGTAGGCGAGCAGGGCGGCGATGACCAGGTAGACCGCGAACACGACCGTGAACGCCCAGTGCAGGTCGAGGCCTTCGCCGTTCCAGTTGAGGAAGTAGGCGAACGCCACCGACAGCATGATCAGCGCCATCACCGCGAAGAAGGCGGCGGCGGCGAACATCGCGATGCCGACGCCGCCGGCCTTCGCGCTGAGCCGGAGCTCGGACTTGGCCAGCTGGATCTCGTTGCGGAGCAGGCTCGAGACGTCACGGCTGGCGTCGGAGACGAGTCGCCCGATGGTCGGATCGGTGTCCTGGACCGGTTCGTTCGCCATCGGACCTCGGGCTTCTCTGGTGATGCAGCCGGGCTGCTTCCTGACGGGTGTCGTGCCGACCTTACAACGGGGCCACCCGGCTTCCGGCGGTCCGGTCGCGGCCGGGGCTAGCCTCCCCACGTGTCCGTCGTGCGTCGCATGCTGCCGTCTCCGGAGCCCGGCGAGACGCGCTTTCTCACCGACCTGCTGCGCAGCGAACCGGTCGGTGGGTCGCTGGCGCTGGCGGCCGCCGTGGTCGCGCTGGTCTGGGCGAACTCGGGATGGAGCTCGGCGTACCACTCCTTCATCGGATGGGACGTCGGGCCGCTCGACCTCGAGCACTGGGGCGCCGACGGCGCTCTGACCCTGTTCTTCTTCGTCGCCGGGCTCGAGGTGAAACGCGAGTTCGTGGTCGGGTCGCTGCGGAGGCCGGCCGACGCGGCGGTGCCGGTGGCCGCCGCGCTGTGCGGAGTCGCCGTACCGGCACTGCTCTACACGGTGGTGAACCTGATCGCTCCCACCGGGCAGCCGGCCGGGTGGGCGATTCCGGCGGCGACCGACATCGCGTTCGCCCTCGCGGTCCTCGCCGTGGTCGGATCGCACCTGCCCCCGGCTCTGCGCGCGTTCCTGCTGACCTTGGCGGTGGTCGACGACCTGGTGGTGATCTTGATCATCGCGTTCGTGTTCACCGACGGCGTGCACGTGGCCGACCTGCTGGTCTCCCTCGCTCTCGCGCTCCTGTGGGCGCTCCTTCAGTGGCGTCGCCTCGGGCCCTGGCCGGTGTACCTCGTGATCGCGGTCGCGGGCTGGTGGTTCATGCACGAGAGCGGCGTCCATGCGACCATCGACGGCGTGCTGCTCGGGCTGCTGACCCGGGTACGTCGCGACCCCGGCGAGGAGCGCTCGCCGGCCGAGGCGATGGAGCACGCGTTGGCGCCGATCTCGTCGACGGTCGCCGTACCGTTCTTCGCGCTGGTGTCGGCCGGCGTACCGATCTCCGGTGGCGACTCGTTGTTGCACGACCCGGTCGTGATCGGCGTCCTGGTCGGGCTCGCGCTCGGGAAGCCGATCGGCGTCCTCGGCGGCACCTATCTGGCGACGCGACTGACTCGTGCCGAACTCAACGAGGACCTCACCTGGGGCCAGCTGGCCGGCGTCGCGGTGCTGGCCGGGATCGGCTTCACCGTGTCGCTCCTGGTCTCCGACCTCTCGTTCTCCGGGCACGAGGCCGACGCCGCCAAGGCCGCCGTCCTCGCGGCCTCCGTGATCGCGGCCCTCCTCGGCGCGCTCGTCCTCCGACGACCGCGCCGACTCGGCGAGAGCTGACCCGTCAGTCCTCGTCGGAGCCGGCGGCCATGCCCTCCTTGATCTGTTCCATCACCGCGGAGTCGGCCAGGGTGGTGACGTCGCCGACCTCACGCTTCTCGGCCACGTCGCGCAGCAGGCGCCGCATGATCTTGCCCGAGCGGGTCTTCGGCAGCTCAGAGACGACCAGGATCGACTTCGGCTTCGCGATCGGGCCGATCTCCTTCGAGACGTGGTTGCGCAGCTCGGCGATCAGGCCCGCGTCGGCCGTGCCGCCGTCGGACAGTGCCGACTCGCGCAGGATCACGAAGGCGTTCACCGCCTGACCGGTGTCGGCGTCGTTGGCGCCGACGACCGCTGCCTCGGCGACCTTCGGGTGCGAGACCAGCGCCGACTCGATCTCGGTCGTGGAGAGCCGGTGGCCGGAGACGTTCATCACGTCGTCGACCCGGCCGAGCAGCCAGATGTCGCCGTCCTCGTCGAGCTTGGCGCCGTCCCCGGCGAAGTACTTGCCCTTGAAGCGCGACCAGTAGGTCTCCTGGTACCGCTCGTCGTCGCCCCAGATCGTGCGCAGCATGGCCGGCCACGGCTCGGTGAGCACGAGGTAGCCGCCGGAGCCGGGCTTCACCGCGTTGCCCTCGTCGTCGACGACCAGTGCGGAGACCCCCGGCAGGGCCTTCATCGCCGAGCCGGGCTTGCCTGCGGTCACTCCCGGAAGCGGGCTGATCATGTGCATCCCGGTCTCGGTCTGCCACCAGGTGTCGACGACCGGCGTCCGGCCGCCGCCGATGGTCTCGCGGTACCAGATGTAGGCCTCGGGGTTGATCGGCTCGCCGACCGAGCCGATGATCCGCAGCGTCGACAGGTCGAACTTCTCCGGGATGTCGGCGCCCCACTTCATGAACGTGCGGATCACCGTCGGCGCGCAGTACAGCAGGGTGACCTTGTGGTCCTGGATGATCTCCCACCAGCGACCCTTGTGCGGCGTGTCCGGCGTCCCCTCGTACATCACCGACGTCGCGCCGTTGGCGAGCGGGCCGTAGACGATGTAGGAGTGGCCGGTCACCCAGCCGATGTCGGCGGCGGTCCAGAAGATGTCGTCGTCCTTGAGGTCGAAGACCGCCCAGTGCGTCCAGGCGCAGCCGACCAGATAGCCCGCGGTGGTGTGCAGGATGCCCTTCGGCTTGCCGGTCGTGCCCGAGGTGTACATCACGTACAACGGGTGCTCCGAGTCGAAGGCCTCCGGCGTGTGGTCCGTCGACGCGCCGTCGACGGCGTCGTGCCACCAGACGTCGCGGCCCTCGGTCCAGCCCTCGTCACCCAGGTCCTGGCCGGTCCGGCGTACGACGAGCACGTTGCGGACGTCTGGGCACGACTCGAGTGCCTCGTCCACGGCCGGCTTCAGTGCGGCCGGTGCACCGCGTCGGTACCCGCCGTCGGCCGTGATCACGATCCGCGCGTCGCAGTCCTGGATCCGGTCGCGCAGTGCCGTCGACGAGAAGCCGCCGAACACCACCGTGTGCGGTGCCCCGAGCCGCGCGCAGGCCAGCATCGCCACCACCGTCTCGGGGATCATCGGCATGTAGATCGCGACCCGGTCGCCCTTCTCCACGCCGAGGTCGGTCAGCGCGTTGGCGGCCTGGCAGACCATGTCCTTGAGCTCGGCATAGGTGATGTTCCGGGTGTCGCCCTCCGGCTCACCGATCCAGTGGTACGCCACGCGGTCGCCCTTGCCGTTCTCGACGTGCCGGTCGACGCAGTTGTAGGCCGCGTTGAGCGTGCCGCCGACGTACCACTTGGCGAAGGGCGGGTTGTCCCAGTCGAGTGCCCGGTCCCACTTCGTCTCCCAGGTCAGCCGCTCGGCGGCCTTCTCCCAGAAGGCGACGGGGTCGCGCTCGGCCTCGTCGTACGCCTCGGCGCCCACGTTGGCGTTCGCGGCGAGGTCGGCCGGCGGCTCGAAGCGGCGGTCCTCGTGGAGCAGGTTCGACAGGGTTTCTTCGCTCACGACTCGTGTCTCCTCTCGGGCTGGCCCTCGCACCCGGATCCATGCCCACCCTAGGAGCGGATGGTTGCATCAATGTTGGTGGGGTGCGAGGGCGAGGGCGTACGACCGGCTCGCTACCCGCGCGGGCCGACGGGTGCGATCTGGCGTCCGAAGGTGAACGCCGTGACGCCGGCGAACGACGCGTAGAAGGCCGCGACCGCGGTCAGCAGCCCGAGGTAGCCGCCGAGGTGGGTGATGCCGTCGGACCCGGCGAACTTCCCCCAGGCCAGCGCCAGGAAGGTCAGCGTCAGCAGCACGAACACCGCGAGGACGGCACCGCTGACCCGCGAGGCGGCGACGGTCATGTATGCCGTGAAGATGCCCCAGATCAGCAGGTACATCCCGATCGCGTGGTCGACGTCGCTCGCCGGAGCGGAGCCGAAGTCGGTGTGGCCGGTCAGCCACCAGAACGACATCCAGAACCCCGCGTAGGAGCAGAACGCGGTCGCGCCGAAGGTGTTGCCCTTGGCGAACTCCCAGATGCCCGCCGCGAACTGTCCGAGACCGCCGTAGGCCAGGGCCAGGCCGAAGACGACCGGCTCGACCGTGTCGGGGAGCCAGCCGGCGTTGACCGTGCTGAGCAGGAAGGTGGTGAGGGCGAACGCAGCGAGGCCGAGGGGAGCGGGATCCGCGATGTGGGAGCCCGGCGTGTGCGTCGTCGTGGAGATGTCGGTGTGCGGTGAGTGCGCGGTGTAGGACACGGCTGCTCCTTGCGTCATGCAGCCTCCGGCCGACCCGAGAGGGGCCCCGAGTGTGCCCGGCGACCGCGGTGGTTGAACCATTGATCACCTTCCGCCCGGAAGGCGCGCACGTCAAGCGCCGGGTCGACCGGCACGGATCAGCCGCACCGCCTCCGGGACGCCGCCGTCCCAGGCCGGGCCGTGACCGGGCAGCACCCAGGTGGCGTCCACCGCCGCGATCCGCTCCAGCGACTCCGCGGCCTGATCCGGATCGAGGGTGAACGGCGCGGGCTTCGGACCCTCGGCCCCGGTCAGCACGTTGCGCGTGGTCATGGCGTCGCCGAGGAAGAGCGCGTCGACCGACGGCACGTGTACCGCGACGCTGCCGGGGGTGTGGCCGGGCACGTGCACGATCCGGGGCGACCCGGGCACGTCGAGCACCTCACCGTCGGAGACGGTGAGGACCTCGGCGACCGGCGGGATGCGGAGGCCACCGTGGCGGGCGGAGTACCAGAGGAAGCCCGTCATCGGCCCGACCTTCACCGGGCCCCAGCCGGTGTTCGGCTTCTTCACCTCGAGCCGGGCACGGTCGACGTCCGCCTCGTGGACATGGGCGGGGATGCCGCGCTCGCGGTGCAGCCACGACGCGAACCCGATGTGGTCGGAGTCGCCGTGGGTGAGCACCAGGGCACGGATGTCGTCGAGCGAGCGGCCGATCGAGGCCAGCTCCTGCTCGAGCAGACGGCTGTAGCGGGGCAGGCCGGCGTCGACGACGGTGACGCCGTCGTCGGTGACGACGAGGTAGCTGTTGACGATGCTGCTGTGGCGGCCCGAACCGATCCGGTGGAGGCCGGCGGCGATCTGCATGGGGGATGCTCCTGTTCCGGTGGCGTCTTGAAGGCTAGAGTATCTAGCCTTGAAGGCTAAACGCAATAGCCAAGGAGGAACGCGATGCCGGCACCGGCGCGGACCTCGACCGCCGCGGTCGTCGCGGCCGGTCGGGCGATCGTGGAGACCGACGGGGTCGAGGCCCTGACCATGCAGCGGGTGGCGGAAGCCGTCGGCATCCGCGCGCCGTCGCTGTACAAGCGCGTGGGGAGCCGGTCCGAACTGGTGCGGATGGTGGCCGATCAGGTGGCCCTCGACCTGGCGGAGGCTCTCGACGCGGCGGTGGGCGGCGGTGACCCGGAGACCGACCTCCGTGCCGTGCTGGCGGCGTTCCGGGCCTTCGCCCGCCGCAACCCCGCGTCGTACCCCTTGGTCTTCGAGCCGGGCTCCGGTGGCGTCTCGCCCGAGGCGCGCGACCGGGCCGTCGCGCCGGTGCTGGGGGTGGTGCGGGCGATCGCGGGCGAGCACCACGCCCTGCCGGCCGCTCGCACCGTCGTCGCCTGGGCGCACGGGTTCCTCACCATGGAGCTCGGCGGCGCGTTCCAGCTCGGCGGCGACGTCGACGAGGCGTGGGAGTACGGCGTGACCCGCCTCGTGCGCGCCCTCCGGGGCTGAGCTGCAGAGTCAGCGGAAGTCGATCAGGAGCATGTCGTCGTCGGGCCCGTCGGGGGGCGGGTCGTCGGAGGACGCCGCCTCGTCACCGCTCTCGCGGTCACCCACGTCGCCGGTGTCGCCCGGTGGCCGCTCGAGGACGTCGGCGCGGAAGCACCGGGTGACGTAGGGCAGCTGCATGCCGTCCATGCCGCGGCCGAACTCGTCATAGAACGCGAGCACCTCCGCCAGCTTGGCGGCTCGCGCGTCCTCGTCGAGCACCGCGACGTTCGAGCGCGAGAGCACGAGGTCCTGGACGCTCTGCCGGTCGATGGTCTGCCAGTGGGTGAACTCGCGGTCCTCGACGAAACCGAACAGCTCGCTGAAGATCAGCGCCTGAGCCGGATCGCGCAGCTGCTCCTGGGTGCCGATGATCGAGCCGAGCCTGCGGACCCACGGGATCTTCTCATTCCGCATGTTCCAAACCAGGCAGAGCCGACCGCTGGGACGCAGCACCCTGGCGACCTCCGGCAGGGCGCGATCGAGGTCGAACCAGTGGAACGCCTGCGCGGCGATGACCGCGTCGACCGAGTCGTTTCCGAGGGGGATGTCCTCGGCGCTGGCCCGGGCGGTCCGGACGCCGGGCAGCTGCTGCTCGAGGATCTGCAGCATCGCGGCATCGGGGTCGGTGGCGTGGACGTCGTGGCCGAGCTCGGTCAGGACCCGGGTGAGCTTGCCGGTGCCGGCGCCGAGCTCGAGCACGGTGAGCGGCTGGTCGGAGGTGAGCCAGACGGCCGCCTCGCGCGGGTAGGTCGGCCGGCCGCGGTCGTAGGCATCGGCGACGCCGCCGAAGGACTTCGCGGGTTCGGGCTGGTCGATGCTCATCGCCCTCCAAGTTACCCGCTCGATAGCGTTGCGCCCGTGAGCCATCCCGACGACCCGCTCGCCCGGTTGGCGTCATTGGAGGGAGTGCCCTCGGCGTTCGCCGCGGCCCGCGACGGGATCGACGCGGTGCTCCGTGACCGCGGGCTGCGTCGTACGTCGCCCGACACGACGGCCGAGTCACTGCTGCGAGGCGCCCACGCGTCGGCCGTGCTCGAGGGATCGACGTCCTACTTGGGCTCGCTGCGCGAGGGCGAGGGCGACCCGGTTGCGGTCGGCGCCGTGCGGGTCTCGACCGCTCTCCTCGGGCTCGCGCCGACGCTCACCCGGTCGCCGCTGCAGGC
>DATAOY010000095.1:0-13344 GCA_036265495.1 Nocardioides sp.
TGGGGGACGGAGGCGACGAGGTCCTCGGCGGTCAACCTGTCGACCACACCACCGTGATGACCGGCCATCCCGATCGTGCCGCCGAGGAAGAAGGCCGAGACGTGGACGGTCACCCGACGACCCTAGACCGGAGCGGACCACGGCACCGGGCCGCCGAGCCCGGTGGCGTCGCGACCGAGGTCGGTGACCTCCGAGCGGTCGGTGCGCGTCCGCACCTCGAGCGGGGCGGCGTACTCCTCGAGCCGGCGCGGGGTGCCGCGGCCGCGGTACCGACACCGGCAACGCCGCAGTGCGTCGCCTGGGGCCGGTACGGCTCGCCCCGGCGTCGGCGCCTCAGACCGACGGGTCGTTGAGGGACCAGATGGTACGGCGCTCATCGTCGGTGAGGTCCGACTCGGCGAGCACCTTCTGGAGCACCGCCGACTTGCCGGCGAGGTAGGTGTCGATGTCCAGCTGCGGGTCCGCGGCGAGTGCGAGCTTCACGGCCGCGTACTCGTCGCGCAGGTCCTCACGGCGCCGCAGCACGTCGCGGACCGCGAGATGGTTGCGGACGTTGAGGGTCCCGGCCTGGCAGACGTACACGTTCCGGCGCGGCTCGTCGTCGGGCGCGTCGAACGCCTCCCGGCCCACCACGCCCAGGTCGCCGCGATGGACGTACCCGATCCGCGCGAGGGCCGCGATCGCGTCGGTGGCGTACCGCGGGTCGACCAGGACGTCGATGTCGAGAATCGGCTTCGCCGCCAGCCCGGGGACCGAGGTGGACCCGACATGCTCGACCGTCGCTCCCGGGACGGACGTGAGCGCCGCCCTGAGATCGCCTGCCACCCGCTCGAACTGCACCGGCCACTCGGGTGAGTACGCCACGACCTCGATCGCCATGCCGGTCATCATGCCGGTCGTCATGCCGGTCGTCCTGCCGGGATCACCCGACGCCGTGCTCGTCGAGCCACCTCCGAGCGGCCGTCCTCGACGCCCGGGCGAGCCAGGCGTCGTACACGGCCTCGGCGAGCTCGTCGTAGGTGAGCTCGCCGATGCGCGAGGTGCGCAGCAGCACCGACGGATGACCGTCGAAATGCGGGGTCGTGAAGAACGGCGTCGACTCGTCCGCCACGAGCGCCTGCTTCTCCCCCTCGTCGCCGACCCAGAGCACGACGACGTCCTGGTAGCGCTCGCCGGTCGTGGGGTCGAACGCGTCGGGCCGCGGCGTCCGGAAGAACACGAACGAGCGGCGGCTCACCTGGTAGACGTCGTTGCCCTTCGGGCCGCGCTCGATCGCGACGCCCGGCATCGAGCCCGCCAGCCGGCGCAGATCCGCGACCGTCGCGCGGCGGGAGTGACCCACGTCGCCACCCTCGCATGACGCACGTCGCCTCACCGGCTGAGCCGCGCGATCTGGGCGGCGAACGTGCCCTAGGGTCGCCGGGGTGGGTGCCCTCTCCGGACTCGTCGACCGCGGCCTGATGGCGCCCGACTGGGCGGAGGCGCTGGCGCCGGTCGACGACCGGATCTCGGCGATGGGGCAGTTCCTGCGGGCGGAGCTCGCGGCCGGACGCCCCTATCTCCCCGCCGGCGACGACGTGTTCAAGGCGTTCCGTCGTCCTCTCGCGGACGTGCAGGTGCTGATCGTGGGGCAGGACCCCTACCCCACACCGGGCCACCCGATCGGGCTGTCCTTCGCCGTGGCTCCCGACGTACGCCCGCTGCCCGGGTCGCTGCGCAACATCTACCAGGAGCTCTCGACCGACCTCGGCGTCCCGCCGGCACCGCACGGCGACCTGACCGCGTGGGCCGACCGCGGCGTGATGCTGCTGAACCGCGTGCTGACCGTGCGGCCCGGTGAGGCGGCGTCGCATCGCGGCCGCGGGTGGGAGGAGGTCACCGACTGCGCCATCGCCGCCCTGGTACGGCGCGGCGGCCCGGCCGCGGCGATCCTCTGGGGTCGCGACGCCCAGTCGCTCAAGCCGTCGCTGGGGCCGATCCCCTGGGTCGAGTCGGCCCACCCGTCCCCGCTCTCAGCCGCCCGTGGCTTCTTCGGCTCCCGCCCCTTCTCCCGGGTCAACCGGCTGCTGACCGACCAGGGCGGTCAGCCCGTGGACTGGTCACTCCCCACGTGAACCTCTGGCGGGCCCTGGCGGAATAAAGTTGAATGTGAAACTATTACCTCATCATGAACGATCGGATGCCCGCTCTCTACATCGGCCACGGCGCGCCCCCGCTGCTCGACGACCCGCTGTGGTCGAGCCAGCTCTCCGGCCTGGCCGCCGCCCTCCCGCGCCCGACGGCGATCCTGATCGTCAGCGCGCACTGGGAGTCGGCGCCGGTGATGCTGAGTGCGGACAGCGCTCCGCTCGTCTACGACTTCGGCGGGTTCCCGGAGAAGTACTACCGGATGACCTACGCCACTCCGGCCGCCAGCGCGCTCGCCCGGCGGGTGGCCGCGATGATGCCCGCCGACGAGCCGGTGCACCAGCACACGAGCCGCGGTCTCGACCACGGTGCGTGGGTGCCGCTGAAGATCATGTATCCCGACGCCGACATCCCGGTCCTGCAGATGTCGTTGCCGACCCAGGACCCGACCCGCCTGCTGAGGCTCGGCGAGCGGCTGCGTCCGCTGCGCGACGAGGGCGTGCTGATCATCGGGTCGGGATTCCTGACCCATGGGTTGCCCTTCCTGACGGAGTTCCGCATCGACGCGGCGGCGCCGGGCTGGTCGAAGGACTTCGACGCCTGGGCCGGCGAGGCGCTGGCCCGCGGCGACGTCGACGCGCTCGCGTCGTACCGGTCGCAGGCGCCGGGCATGCCCTACGCGCACCCGACCGTCGAGCACTACACGCCGCTGTTCGTCACGCTCGGCGCGGCGACCGACTCCGAGGAGCCGGGCCAGCAGCTCTTCGAGGGCTTCTGGATGGGCCTGTCCAAGCGGTCGCTCCAGGTCGCCTGAGCGTCGCACGTCGCCGCCCGCGGCCCGGTCGGGGGTGGCGGCTCCGTGCGATCATGCGTCCGTGACGGAGAAGGCCACGGACGCCATCGCACGCAGCCACCGGACCCTCGCTGAGATGTCGGACCTGGTCGGCGACCAGGGCCACTCCTCCAACACCCGCCGGTGGGAGCGGCTGGTCGGAGAGTGGCTGAGCGAGCGGCAGGTGCTGGAGCGGTCGGAGGACGGCCGCGCCGCGATCGCCGCGCTGATGACCGACGAGCGTCCGGTCGTGCGGCTGTGGTCCGCCGCGGCCGTGCTGTTCTGGGACGCGGACGCCGCGCGTCCGGTGCTGGCCGAGATCCGCGACCAGCCGATCCGCTACGACCTGCACTCGATCACCGCCAAGCACACGTTGCTGGACTTCGACGCCGGCACGCTCGACCGCGACGCGCGGCTCCCCGGCACCTGAGCATCACCACGCCAGGGGCTCAGCCCCGGGTGATCGCGTCCAGCTCGGCGAGGTCCTCGGCGGACGGCTCCCAGCGGATCGCTGCGGCGTTGGCCCGCACCTGGTCACCCGACGTGGCGCCGGCGATGACGCAGGCGACGGCCGGCTGCGCCGCAAGACCGGCGATCGCGACGTCGAGGACGGTCAGGTCGCGGGCCTCGGCGTACTTGGTGAGCGCCTCGATGCGGTCCCAGTCGGCGCTCTCGAACCACGGCGAGGGACCGGACCGCGCGCGTGACCCGTACGGCGCCTCCTGCCCGCGGTGGTACTTGCCGGTGAGCAGGCCGTACTCGAGCGGGAAGTAGGGCAGCACGCCGAGCCCGAAGCGCTCGGCCGCCGGCACGACCTCCGCCTCGACGGCCCGGTCGAGCAGGGAGTAGCGGATCTGCACGGAGACGAACCGCTCGAAGCCGGACGTGCGGGCGATCCAGTCCCAGTCGGCGACCTGCCAGCCCGCGACGTTGGAGCACCCGAGGTACCGCACCTTGCCCTCGCGGACGAGGTCGGTGAGCACCGACAGCGTCTCGTCGATCGGGGTGATCGGGTCGGGGAAGTGGAACTGGTAGAGGTCGATCCGGTCGGTGCGCAGCCGCTTCAGCGACGCCTCGACGGCCCGCCGGACGTAGTGCCGGGCGCCACGGGCACCGTGGTCGGGGCCGTTGGTGCCGCGCATGTCGCTGCCGAACTTGGTGGCCACCACGAACCGGTCGCGCCGGCCCTCGAGGACGACGCCGATCATCTCCTCGCTCTGGCCGATGCTGTACGAGTCGGATGTGTCGAGGACCGTGACCCCGGTGTCGTCCGCCGCGTCGACGATGCCGCGCACTGCGTCGAGTCCGACCCGGCGTCCGAACGCGTTGCACCCGACCCCGACCGCACTGACCATGAGTCCCGAGTCGCCGAGCGAGCGGTAGGTCATCTCCGTCACCCGATCGACCCTACCCAGCGCTCGCCATCGCCGGTCGAGCCGGTCGAGCCGATCAGTTCGAGGTCGCGCACGCAGAACCCGTGGTGGGCCCACTCCTCGTCGAGCACCGTGCCGAGGCACTGCTTGACCGACCGGCCTCGGGCGTACGGCGGCCAACCGTCGTTGTCGGGGATCGGAGCCGGCTCCTGGAGCTCCTCGGCGGTCACGCTCGTCAGCCAGGCCTCGAGCTCGGCCGCCTGCTCCTCTCGGACGGCGAGCACCTCGTCCAGCGTCGGGCGCGCGGACAGATCGAGCCCCTGCTTCTCACGGTCGGGCACGAAGTCGGGAGCCAGGCCCATCGGCGTGAACAGGTCGGTGGACCCCAGGCAGCAGCGCCGGAACCACGAGTCATGGACCATCACCAGGTGGCGCATGGTCTCCACGGCGGACCACTCGTCGTTCACGCTCCGGTGCTCGATGCCCGGCGTCGCCCGCATCCGCTCCACGGTCGCCGCCCAGTCGGCGCGCAGCTCTCGCCAGCCCGCCAGGAGCTCGGCAGGGTCGTCGGAGCGGATCAGCACCCGCACCGGGTGTCGGCGGTCGAGCTCCGCCTCGACGTACGCCGTGACCTCCACGCCGTTCACGACGAGATTGCTGACGAGGCCGTCGATCACGGCGTCCTGCATGACCACGCCGATCAACCTGGCCCGGTCGAGCACGCACTCGCGGAACTCGGCATCGGTCAGGTCCTGGTCCATGAACCGTTCCATGCCCGCAGGCTAGGCCGTCCCGCCGACACCGGTCCCGGCAGATCGATCGCCGATGCCAGGATGGCCGCATGCGCTTCCTGTCGATCCAGTCGCTCGTCGCGTACGGCCACGTCGGAAACTCCGCGGCCACCTTCCCCCTGCAACGACTCGGCCACGAGGTGTGGCCGGTGCCGACCGTCGTCTTCTCCAACCACACCGGGTACGGCGAGTGGCGCGGGCCGCTGCTGCCGCCCGACGACGTACGCGCGGTGGTGACCGGGATCGAGGAGCGCGGCGTGCTGCCGACGTGTGACGCCGTGCTGTCCGGCTACCTCGGCGGCCCCGGGATCTGCGAGGTCGTGGTCGACGCCGTGGAGCGCGTGAAGAAGGCGAACCCGGACGCGACGTACACCTGCGACCCGGTGATGGGCAACGCCACCAGCGGCTGCTTCGTCGACCCCGCGATCCCGCCGATCATCCGCGAGCAGTTGGTGCCGCACGCCGACATCATCACGCCCAACCAGTTCGAGCTCGGCTTCCTCACGGATACCGAGCCGGAGAGCCTCGAGGGGACGCTCTCGTCCGCCGACGCGGCGATGGCGATGGGTCCGCCCACCGTGCTCGTCACCTCTGTGCTCCGGCCCGACCGGCCGGACGACACGATCGAGATGCTGGCGGTCACCCGGAACGGCGCCTGGATCGTGCGGACGCCGCGACTGCCGATCAAGGCGAACGGCTCGGGCGACCTCACCGCCGCGCTGTTCACCGCCCACCTGCGGTCCACCGGGTCGCCTGCCGAGGCGCTCGGCCTCACCGCGTCGTCCGTCATCGGCGTCCTGCAGGCGACGATCGACTCCGGCGAGAAGGAGCTCCAGATCGTGCTCGGCCAGCACGCCATCGCGTCGCCGGCGGACGAGTTCGCGGTCGAGCAGGTGCGCTGACGGGTCGTGGCCACGGCACTCGGACGTGCGCAGGAAGGAGGTGTCGGCGCCGACAGAGCCGCGTGAGAGATTCGAACTCTCGACATTCGCATTACAAGTGCGACGCTCTGGCCACCTGAGCTAACGCGGCGACGCCGCGTTCGGTGCGGCCCACATACCCTAAGCGGCTCACCTCGCGAGGAACGACTCCAGGGAGCGCCGGATGCCGGCCGCGTCGAGGCCGTGGGCGCGCTGGTGCTCGGCGGGCGTCCCGTAGTGGCGCAGCTCCATCCGGCGGGTTCCGAGCGAGAGCAGCCGATGGGGCACGTCGTGGAGCGCGTCGGAGACGACGCGGGCCGAGGTGCCGGCCAGCCACGGCTCGACGAGCACGACGTCGGGAACCGTCAGCAGCGCGCGGAACGTCGCCACGTCGAAGGGCCGGACGCTGTGCGCGTAGAGCACGGTCAGGTCGCGGTCCGCAGTGGCGGCGAGTACGTCGTCGAGCACCGGGCCGAGCGCGAGCACGGTCGCGTCCGCGCCGCGGCGTACGACGTGGAGGCCGGGGCCGCCGAACGACTCGGAGTTCGTCTGCTCGACGATCCGCACGTAGTGGAGCCCGTCGGCGGCGACGGCCCGGCGCAGCACCTCGTCCGTCTCGGCCGCGGTGCCGGGCGCGTGGATCACCACGTCGGGAAGCGTGTCGAGGAGCGCCACGTCGCCCGGGACCTGGTGGGTGCGGCCCGAGCGGGACGCGTCGAACGACCCACCGCCACCGACCAGCACCCCACCCACACCCTGGTGCGGGAAGCCCAGCTTCACCTGCTCGAACGCCCGCTCCACGAGGAACGTCCCGAACGAGTGGACCACGGGTCGCAGCCCGGTCAGCGCCATGCCGGCGCCGACGTTGACCATCAGCTGCTCGCGGATGCCGACGTTGACGACCCGCTCCGGGAAACGTCGCTCCGCCTCGGTGAAGAAGCGCGCCGAGATCTCGGCGTACACCAGCGCGACCGACAGGTCCTCCCCGAGGAGGTCGGCGACCGTGCGGCCGAACTGGGTCCGCGGGTCGCGGACGAGGGTCGTGGTGGTCATGCTGCGAGCTCCTGGTCGAGGACGGTCGCGACCACGGCGGTGGGGACGCCGACGCCGCGTTCGGACAACGCCCTCTCGAGCGCGTCGTGATCGCGCCCGTCGACGGTCGCGACCTGCCAGCCCTCGGTCGAGAACCGCTCGGCGATCCGGCCCGGGACGGCGTAGGACGAGCTGCGGTTGTCGACCACGACCGCCGTGAGCCGGTCGAGGGCGAGTGCCGGGGCGAGCTCGAGCGCCTCGTGGTTGGACCCCTCGTCGAGCTCGGCGTCACCGACCAGGACCACGACGCGGGAGTCGATCCCCTGCGCCCGCAGGCCGAGCGCGCTGCCGACCCCGAGCGGGAGCCCGTGACCGAGCGATCCGCTGGAGATCTCGACGCCCGGCACCAGGTTGCGGTCGGGGTGGTACCCGAGGTGGGAGTCGAACGAGCCCCACTCGCGCAGCCACGACTCCGGGATGAAGCCGCGGTCGCAGAGCACGGCGTAGTACGCCATCGGGCCGTGGCCCTTCGAGAGCAGGAACCGGTCACGACGCGGGTCGTCGACGGTCTCCGGTGAGACGTCGAGGACCCGCTCGTAGAGCACCCGGAGCACGTCGAGGGTGGAGTACGACGCAGGGTCGTGCTTCTCGTCCCCGGTCATCAGGGTCAGCAGGCGTTGGATGTTGTCCACGGGCCCATTTCACAAGTTGAAGTGAACTTTAAGTCAAGGCATGCTGGTCGGTATGACCGACCTCACGATCGGCGAGCTGTCCGAGAGGTCCGGCATCGCGACGAGCGCGATCCGGTACTACGAGGACCGCGGCCTGGTCACCTCGCGCCGTACGACGGGCAACCAGCGCCGCTACCAGCGCCCGATGCTGCGTCGTCTGGCGTTCATCCGCACGGCCCAGCGAGTGGGCCTCTCGCTGGAGGAGATCGAGGAGGCGCTGTCCACGCTGCCGAGCAACCGCACTCCCACCAAGGCCGACTGGTCGCGCCTGAGCCGCGGCTGGAGGCCTCGGCTGGACGCGCAGATCGCCCAGCTCGAGAGGTTGCGGGACACCCTCGACTCATGCATCGGCTGCGGCTGCCTCAGCCTCAGGCGTTGCAGCCTGAGCAATCCCGACGACGTGGTCGCGGCCCGCGGCCCGGGGCCGGTGTTCCTCGAGGGCCACTGAGATCGCCTCGTGCACGCCTCTCGCTAGCCTGAAGGCATGGCCCTGCACATCGTCGCCAGCAGGCCCGACCCCGCGCTCGTGCGCCTGCCCTGGTCGACGCCGCTCGCGGAGTGGTCCGACGAGTACGTCGTCCCCCTCCCCCGCGGCCTGAGCCGCCACATCGTGCGCATCGTCCGGTTGGGGGGTCGCACCTATGCGATCAAGGAGACCCAGGAGGAGATCGCCTTCCGCGAGTACCGCCTCCTCCGCGACCTCCAGCGGCTCGGCCTCCCCGCGGTCAAGCCGGTCGGTGTGGTGACGGGCCGCGAGGACGACCGTGAGGAGGAGCTGCCGTGCGCGCTGCTGACCGAGCACCTCGCCTTCTCGCTCCCGTACCGAGCACTGTTCGCCCACGGCATGTCGGTGGAGAGCCTGCCCTGCCTCGTCGACGCCCTGGTCGTGCTCCTGGTGCGGCTGCACCTGACCGACTTCTACTGGGGCGACGTCTCGCTGTCGAACGTGCTGTTCCGGCGCAGTGCCGGCGGGTTCGCGGCGTACCTCGTGGATGCCGAGACCGGCGAGCTCCGCCCGACGTTGTCGCGCCAGATGCGGGAGTACGACGTGGAGGTCGGCTGCGAGAACGTCTTCGCCGAGCTGCTCGACCTCCAGGCCGGTGGCCGGATCAGCCCGGCCGTGGAGGGGCACGAGATCGTCGCCCTGATCCGGAAGCGGTACGACGAGCTCTGGAACGAGCTGACCAGCGAGGAGGAGTTCACCGCCGACGAGATGTGGCGGATCGAGCAGCGCATCGAGCGCCTCAACGAGCTCGGCTTCGACGTCGACGAGCTCGACATCGTCACCGACTTCGACGGCGACCGGGTCCGGATCCAGCCCAAGGCGGTCGAGGCGGGCCATCACACCCGCGAGCTCCAGGCGCTGACCGGCCTCAGCGTCGAGGACGCCCAGGCCTGCCGGCTCCTCAACGACATGACCTCGTTCATCGCCCACTACGACCTCGGCCGCGAGGACAGGGCGATCGCGGCCAACCGGTGGCTGACCGAGATCTTCGAGCCGATCATGGCGATGGTGCCGGCCGCGGCCCGCGGCAAGCTGGAGCCGGCCGAGATCTTCCACGAGATCCTCGTGCACCGGTGGTACCTGTCGGAGCGCGCCGGCCAGGAGGTCGGGATCTTCGAGACTGCTCGCGACTACATCGACAACGTGCTGACCACCAAGCCCGACGAGCTGGTGACGGCCGCGGTCGACGGTCCGGCGCTGCCCGAGGACGACCCGGACGCCGCGGTGCTCTAGGTGCCGGCCAGACGTCCGGGCGAGGTGGCGACAAGCGGCTGCTGACCTCCCTCACGTCAGGTCGTCAACAACGTCCCTGGGCACTCTCCCTGGTCACCGCGAGTCACCGCAGGAGGTCGCGGCCGATCACCATCCGCTGGATCTGGTTCGTGCCCTCGAAGATCTGGGTCACCTTGGCGTCGCGGAAGAGCCGCTCGACCGGATACTCGCGGGTGTAGCCGTTCCCGCCGAGCACCTGGATGGCGTCCGTGGTGACCCGCATCGCCGCATCGGTCGCGGTCAGCTTGGCGATGCTCGCCTGACGGCTGAACGGACGGCCGGAGTCCTTGAGCCGCGCGGCGTGGAGGTAGGTCGCACGGGCGCGCTCGACGTCCGCGGCCATGTCGGCCAGCAGGAACTGCAACCCCTGCAGCTCGCCGATCGGCCGTCCGAACTGCTGCCGCTCCCCGGCGTATGCGACCGCATGTGCGAGCGCCGCCTGCGCGATGCCGGTCGCGACCGCGGCGATGCCGAGCCGGCCGGCGTCCAGGGCCGAGAGCGCGACGTGCATGCCCGCGCCCTCCTCGCCGACCAGCTGCCCGACCGGGATGCGGGCGCCGTCGAAGATCACCTGGGTGGTGACGTCGCAGGCGAGGCCCATCTTCCGCTCCGGCGCGCCGAAGGTCATGCCCTCGGTGTCGCCCGGGACCACGAACGTCGACAACCCGCGCTTGGCGTCGTCGGCGGTGCGGGCGAAGAGGATGTAGTAGTCGGCGCAGGAGCCGTTGCTGATCCACTGCTTGGTGCCGTTCGCGACGTACACGTCGCCGTGGAGGACGGCGCGCGTGCGGATGCCACTGACGTCGGAGCCGGCCTGCGGCTCGGAGAGGCAGTACGCCCCGAGCCAGTCGCCGCTCAGCATCCGCGGCAGCCACTCGGCCTTGAGCTCGTCGCTGCCGTTGGCGTCGACCACGTTCGCGGTCAGGCTGTGCACGCTGATGCCGACACCCACGCTCGGCCAGGCGGTGGCGATCTCCTCGACGACCTGCAGGTAGACCTGGTACGGCTGCCCGCCGCCGCCGTACTGCTCGTCGAAGGGCAGGCTCAGCAGCCCGGACTTCCCGAGCAGGCGGTACGCCGACTCCGGGAACTCGCCGCGCTCCTCGGCCTCGTGCACCTGGGGCGCGAGCTCCTTGGTGGCGATCTCCCGGGTCAGCTCGAGCAGCGCCTCGGCGACCCCGTCGTCGTCCGTCGGCAGCAAGCGTTCGACCGTCGTACCCACCCCGCCGATGATGCCATCCTGTGACACTTCTCCCGCCACCCGGTACCAACCCGTCACACGCCGAGTCTCCGGCTGACGGCTGCGCGCTCAGCGGTGCTGGGAGAGGGCGTAGAGGGTGATGGAGGCGGCCACGCCGGCGTTGAGCGACTCCAGCGAGGAGGCCATCGGGATCGAGACCAGCCGGTCGCAGGTCTCGCCGACCAGGCGGCCGAGGCCGTCTCCCTCGGATCCGACCACCACGACCAGGGGTCCGGACGCAAGATCGGGGTCGGCGAGCAGGTCGGGCAGGGTGAGGTCGCCGGTCGCGGCGAGGCCGACGACCTGGCAGCCGGCGTCCTGGAACTCCTTGAGGGTGCGGACCAGGTTCGTCGCGTGCGCGACCGGGATCCGCGCGGCCGCCCCGGCCGAGGTCTTCCAGGCCGCGGCGGTCATCCGGGCGGCGCGGCGCTCCGGGATCACGACGCCGTGGGCACCGAAGCCCGACGCCGACCGGACCACGGCACCGAGGTTGCGGGGGTCGGTCACCGAGTCGAGGGCGACGATCAGCGGCGCCTCGTGCCGCTCGGCCGCGGCGTCGAGCAGGTCCCTCGGATGGGCGTACTCGTAGGCCGGGACCCGCGCGGCGAGACCCTGGTGCACCGCTCCGTCGGTACGGCGGTCCAGCTCGCCCTTGGTCACCTCGAGCAGCGAGATGCCCGCATCGGCCGCGATCTTGAACGCCTCACGCAGCCGCGCATCGCGCTCGGCGCCCTCCGCGACGTACAGCCCGCTCACCGGGACGCCGGCCCGCAGCGCCTCGACCACGGAGTTCCGGCCGGCGATCCACTCGTCGCCGTCGGTCGGCCGCTTCCTGGGTCGCCGCGCCGCGTCGCGCTCGGACTTCGCCCGCAGCTTGTGCGCCTTGTGGTTGGGCCTGTCGGCGGCCTTCGGGGTCGGCCCACGGCCCTCGAGGCCGCGGCGTACCCGGCCGCCCGAGCCGGCCGTCGGCCGCTTCGAGGACTTCCGGATCGCGCCCTTGCGCTGACTGTTGCCCGGCATCAGGAGCCCTCGTCCGACTGCTCGGCCAGGGTCCACTTCGGACCGTCCGGCGTGTCCTCGACGGAGATGCCGGCGGCCGATATCCGCTCACGGATGGCGTCCGCCCGGGCCCAGTCCTGTTCGGCCCGTGCGGCCGCGCGCTCCTCGAGCAGGCCGGCGACCAGCGCGTCGACGGCAGTCGAGAGCCTCCCGTCGTCCGCACCCCCCACCACGCCCCAGGCAGGGTCGGCCGGGTCGAGCCCGAGCACGTCGAGCATCGCCCGCACCGAGACGGCCACCTCGGCGGCCGGCTCGCCCCCGCCGAGGAGCCGATTCCCCTCCCGGACGTGCTCGTGGATGACCGCGACCGCGGCCGGGGTTCCCAGGTCGTCGTCCATCGCCGCGACGAAGGCCGCCGGGAGCGCAGCCGCCTCGCCCGGTCCGGCCGACGACGCCGACACCCGGTCGAGGAACGACTCGATCCTCCGGAACGCCGAGGCCGCATCGTCCAGCGCCTCGAACGAGAACTCCACGTGCGACCGGTAGTGCGCCGCCACCATGTAGTAGCGCAGCTCGATGCCGCGCACCCGCTTGAGCACCTCGGGGCTCAGCAGGGAGTTGTCCAGCGACTTCGACATCTTCTCGCCGGCCGTGGTGATCCAGGCGTTGTGCAGCCAGTACGACGCGAACCGCTGACCGGCCGCCCGCGACTGCGCCAGCTCGTTCTCGTGGTGCGGGAAGCGCAGGTCGACGCCGCCGCCGTGGATGTCGAACGCCGGACCGAGGTACCTGGCCGCCATGGCCGAGCATTCGATGTGCCAGCCCGGGCGCCCGGGACCGTACGGCGACGGCCACGCCGCCGTCTCCGGCTCGAGCGCCTTCTTCCAGCCCTTCCACAGCGCGAAGTCGCGCGGGTCGCGCTTGCCGCGCGGGTCGGCGTCCTCGGCCGGCTCCATGTCGTCGACCTTCTGCCGGGTCAGCTCGCCGTACGCGGGCCACGAGCGCACGTCGAAGTAGACGTCGCCGGACCCGTCCTCCGCAGGGTAGGCATGGCCGCGCGCGACCAGCTGCGACACCAGCTCGAGGATCTCCGGCACGTGCCCGGTCGCGGCCGGCTCGTACGTCGGCGGCAGCACGTTGATGGCATCCAGCGCCTTGTCGAGCTCACGACCCATCCGGTACGCGATCTCGAACCACGGCCGCCCCTGCGCCTCACCCTTGGCCAGGATCTTGTCGTCGATGTCGGTGACGTTGCGGATGAACGTGACGTCGTACCCCGTCGCCGTCAGCCAGCGCCGCAGCACGTCGAAGTTCACCGCCGACCGCACGTGCCCCACGTGCGGCTCGCTCTGCACCGTCAGTCCACAGACGTAGATCCCCGCTCTGCCCGCCTCGAGGGGAACGAAGTCGCGGACATCGCGAGTGGCGGTGTCGTGGAGCCGGAGAGTCACCCGCCGATTCTAGGGTCCGAGCGAGGACCGTCCGATTCGGCGGAGCCGAAGCGGACGGACCGCAGCGAGCG
>DATAOY010000096.1:0-11091 GCA_036265495.1 Nocardioides sp.
TCCGGATCTTCGGCATCATCACGTACGCCGCCCCCGTCTTCTTCGTCGGCCTGCTCACGCAGCTCTACATCGCCCGGCCACTTGGGCTCCCGACGTCGAAGGACGCCGATCCCGAGACGAAGTTCATCGTCCCGGCCCGAACGCACATCCTGCTGATCGACGCGTTCCTGAGCGGGGACAAGACGTCGATCATCGATGTGCTGCAACATTTGTTCTTACCCGCCCTCACGCTGGGTCTGTTGATCTGCGGTGTGTTCATCCGGGTGATCCGAGCCAACATGATCCAGTCCATGGCGAGCGACTACGTCGAGGCGGCGTGGGCACGGGGCATCTCCCGGGGGAAGGTGGTGCGCAACCATGCGTTCCGCAACGCCCTGGTCCCCGTGGTCACCGTGGTCGGCCTGCTCTTCGCCCTGCTGCTCGCCGGAGCCACCCTGACCGAGACCACGTTCAGCTGGCCGGGGATCGGCTACAAGCTGTTCCTCTACATCCAGCAACGTGACTACGGGGCCGTCCAGGGGATCGTCACGATCTTCGCCCTCGCCGTGATCTTCATGAGCCTGCTGATCGACATCGTCAACGCGCTGATCGACCCGCGAGTGAGGTACTGATGCGTCGCGTCCTCTCCGCACTCGCCAAGCCCTTCACCGAGACGGCCGGCCTGGCCCGGTGGATGCTGGTGGCCGGCGTCGTCATCACCGCGGTCTTCGTGATCTGTGCGATCTTCGCCCCGTGGCTCGCCCCCTACGGCTTCGCCCAGTCCTCGGCCCACGGCACGGAGTTCCCGAAGGTGGGTCACCCCAGCTCGGCTCACCCCTTCGGCACGGACCGGTTGTTCTTCGACGTCCTCTCCCGTGTGATCTGGGGCGCCCGCACGGCGCTGGAGGTCGTCATCCTCTCCATCCTCTTCTGCGTCGTCCTCGGGGTTCCGCTGGGCCTGCTGTCGGGCTTCTACGGCGGCTGGCTGGACCGGACCCTGGTGCTGATCATGGACGCGCTCTACGCGTTCCCCTCCTTCCTGCTGGCGATCGTGGTCTCGTTCCTGCTCATCGACGTCTACGGCGGCAGTGTGATCGCCGTGTCGCTGTCGCTGACGGTGGTCTACATCCCGCAGTACTACCGGGTGGTCCGCAACACGACGCTCAGCGCCAAGGAGGCGTCGTACATCGAGGCTGCCCGCGCCATCGGTGCGCGAGACTTCACGATCATGCGGCGCTACCTCTTCGGGAACGTCGTGCAGAGCGTGCCGGTGCTCGGCACGCTGAACGCCGCCGACGCCATCCTCACCCTCGCCGGGCTGGGCTTCCTGGGGCTCGGCATCCAGTCGACCCAGGCGGCCGAGTGGGGGCACGACCTGCAACGGGCACTCGCGGACGCCGGATCCGGAGTCTGGTGGACGGGCCTGTACCCGGGACTGGCCATCGTGCTGCTGGTGACCGGGCTGACCCTGGTCGGCGAGGGCCTCAACGAGACCCTGAACCCCACGCTGCGTCGCCGCCGGCTGCTGCCGGTGGTCATGCCGCCGCGCGCGAGCAGCACCACCACCCAAGAAGAGCAGGGCTGACATGGCCATCGATCTCACCGACCAAGTCGTCGACGCGTCGGCCGGCCAGCCGGTGATCTCGGCCCGCGACGTCCGGGTCTGGTACGGCACGACCAGAGGCGCGATCCGGGCTGTCGACGGCGTGAGCTTCGACCTCGCTCCCGGTGAGACGCTGGGCCTGGTCGGCGAGTCCGGGTGCGGCAAGTCGACGCTCGGCCGTGGCCTGATGGGGCTCCTGCCCGAAGGAGCAAAGCGGGACGGCCAGGTCCTGTTCCGGGGCCGCGACATCTTCTCCCTCAGCCAGAAGGCCTCCTACCAGCTGCGCGGCAGCGAGCTGGGGATGATCTTCCAGGAGCCGCTGACGCGTCTGAACCCCCTGATGCGGATCTCGCAGCACTTCGAGGAGACCATCAAGCAGCACGAGCCCGACCTGTCCAAGGACGACATCAGGGAACGCGCCCTCGAGGTGCTTCGCCTGATGGGGATCCCGCCGACCCGCTACCGGTCCTATCCGCACGAGTTCTCGGGTGGGATGCGGCAGCGCCTGATGATCGCGCTGGCGCTCGTGCTGCGTCCCGCGTTCGTGGTGGCGGACGAGCCGACGACCGCTCTCGACGTGCTCGTCGAGGCACAGATCGTGCAGATCCTCAACGACCTGCGCCGGAACTTCCAGACCTCCCTGCTGCTGATCACCCACAACGTCGGGATCGTCGCGGAGGCGTGCGACCGCGTCGCGGTCATGTACGCCGGCCGGATCGTGGAGCAGGGCACGGTCACCGAGGTCTTCAAGCACCCCCAGCACCCGTACACCCGGGAGCTCCTCCGGTCGACGATCTCACTGAGCACGACCGGGTTGAACTTCATCCCGGGTGCGCCGCCGGACCTGGTCGACCCGCCGGACGGATGCCGGTTCCACCCGCGCTGCCCGGAGGCGATGACCGTGTGCGCGAGCAAGAACCCGGTGGACATGGAGCGTCCCGGCGGTGGCCGTGTCGAGTGCTGGCTGATCGGTCCCGAGAGCGAGATCCCGGCCGGTGGGAAGCAGCCACTCAAGCAGCAGGAGCTGACCGTTGCCGACGAAGCCTGACACACAGACGGGGACGGGCCCCCTGGTCGAGGTCCGCCACCTCTCCGTGCACTTCCAGCTGCGCGGCGGGACCATGGCCAGGCTGTTCGGCCGCGACATCGGCACCATCAAGGCGGTCGACGGAATCGACCTGGACCTGCAACCCGGAGAGGTCGTCGGGCTGGTCGGCGAGAGCGGCAGCGGCAAGTCCACGCTGGGGCGAGCGCTCCTCGGGCTGGTTCCCGCGACCACCGGCTCGATCCGTCTCCAGGACCAGGACATCGCGCGCATGAGCCGGCGACAGCTCCGCGAGATACGTCGCGTGGTGCAGATGGTCTTCCAGGACCCGAACGCCGCGCTCAACCCCTCGATGACCGTCGAGCAGGCGGTGGGTGACGCGCTCCGCGTGCACGGCATGAGGTCCGCGTCCCGGCGACGGGAGGGCGTCGTCAAGGCCCTCGAAAGGGTCGGGCTCTCGCCGGTCGAGCTCTTCTTGAACAAGTACCCTCGCGATCTGTCCGGTGGGCAGAAGCAACGGGTCGTGATGGCCCGGGCGATCGTCCTCAACCCGACGCTGCTGGTCGCCGACGAGCCGGTGTCGATGCTGGACATGAGTGTGCGGGCCAAGATCCTGCAGCTGATGCTCGACCTCAAGAGCGAGCTCGGACTCACCTACATCTACATCACCCATGACCTCGCGACCGCCAAGTACTTCTGTGACCGGGTCGCGATCATGTACCTCGGGCGCGTGGTGGAGATCGGCCCGACCGAGGAGATCTTCGCCCAGCCGCGCCATCCGTACACCAAGGCCCTGCTGTCGGCGATCCCCGAGCCGGACCCCGACAAGATGGTGCCGCGGGATCTGCCTCGAGGTGAGATCCCGGACGCCGCGGACCCTCCGCTTGGCTGCGCGTTCCACCCTCGCTGTCCGGAGGCGGTGAGGGGTTGTGGCTGGGAGTCACGCGACCTGCGCGCGCTGGTCGAGCAGCACTGGCTGCGTACGGACATGGCGTACGACGAGGAGCAAGCGGTGATCGGGGACCTCGACCACCTCGACGCACCCGCGACGAGTGCGACGCTCGGAACCGGCGGTGCCGGTGCGGTGCGCGCGATCCTGGATCGGGTGAGGGCCGAGGACCCCAGCGAGCCGCTGTGGTCGGGGGTCACCTCGATCGAGGACGCCGGGCCGGGAGTCACCGTGCACTTCGAGCCGGCCGAACCTCCGGCCCTGAGGCGAGCCGGAGGCGTCGACGTGGCGTGCGTGCTCTACCCGGACGAGGGCACCGGCCGGGCATCGGACTGAACCTCACCCGCACGCTGGTCGTAGTACCACCGGCCAATGGAATCTCCCACCTGTGGCGTCGGATCCTGGTGCCCTCAACCACCATCCGAGGAGTACTCACATGGTCACCCGCACCGCCCTGGCCGCCATCGCTGTCGGGGCACTCACCCTCCCGGTCGGGCTCGTCGCGCCCGCCACCGCCTCGCACGGAGGCAACGACGTCCGCACGAGTGGAGGCTGCTCCGGCAGTGCGAACTGGAAGCTCAAGGCGAAGCCCGACAACGGGCGGATCGAGGTGGAGGGCGAGATCGACAGCAACAGGTCCGGCCAGGTCTGGCACTGGAAGCTCAAGCACAACGGCAGCACGTCGGCCAGGGGTACGAAGCGGACCACGGGGCCCAGCGGCTCGTTCCAGGTGCAGCGCCGGATGGCCAACCTCGCCGGGAAGGACCACTTCACCCTCCGCGCCACCCACGGGGCGCAGGTCTGCCGTGGCACGATCTCGTACTGACCTCGCGCTGACCGCGTCGTGATCGACTGACCGGCTGTCCACGCAGGCCTACCGGTCCTGCCGCCCAGGGAAGGAGCGCCGAGTGAGGGCAGTGCGGCGTCCCTGGGCCAACCCGTTGGTGCAGTTCGTGGTGGCCAGCCTGCTGCTGTTCGGCCTCACCTGGTGGGCGACCGGGATCTTCTCCCAGCGCGCCGCCCGATCGGAGGCGCTGGCGGACGCCCGCGTCACGACCGAGCTCCTGGCGAACTCGGTGGCCGAGCCGGCCATGCCCCGGGGCCTCGTCGACGGGGATCCCGGTGCCATCGACCGGTTCGACCGCGAGGTGCTCGGCCGGCTGTTGGTCAGCGACGTACGCCGGATCAAGATCTGGCGGGCGGACGGCACCATCGTCTACAGCGACGAGACCCAGCTGATCGGCAAGCGCTTCTCGCTGGACCACGAGCAGCTGAGCGTGCTCCACAACGGTGACACGGAGGGTGGTCTCTCGGACCTGCGGCGGCGCGAGAACAGGTTCGAGTCCGAGGAGGGCGGCCTGCTGGAGGTGTACACCCGGATCGAGTCGCCCGAAGGGCAGCCGCTGCTGTTCGAGGCGTACTACTCCGTCGAGACCGTCAAGCAGCGGTCCGTCGAGGTGCTCAAGCCGTTCCGCCGGATCACGCTCGGGGCGCTGGTCGCCCTGCTGCTGCTCGGCGTGCCCCTCCTCGGCGTGCTCACGCTCCGGCTCACGCGGGCCTCGCTGGCACGGGAGCGCCTGATGCGCCGGGCCGTCGAGTCGTCCGAGGCGGAGCGCCGTCGGATCGCCCGCGACCTGCACGACGGTGTGGTCCAGGAGCTGGCCGGGACGGCGTTCGCGCTCTCGGGGACGGCGCGCGACGCGTCCGTGTCGCCGGAGCTCCGCGACGAGCTGCAGGGATCCAGCCAGGCGCTGCGCCGCTCGCTGCGCCAGCTCCGGTCCTTGCTGGTGGAGATCCATCCGCCCGGGCTGACCGCCTCCGGCCTGGGCGCGGCGCTGGAGGACCTGACCGCGCCCGCTGCGTCCGCCGGCATCTCCACCCGGGTGTCGGTCGACGGCGTGGAGGGGGCGCCCGACCATGTCGTCACGCTGGTCTGGCGGGTCGCGCAGGAGGCGATCCGCAACGCCGTGCGGCACGCCCACGCCGCGAACCTGACGGTGGAGGTCCGTGGTGACGAGCGTGAGGTGCGGCTGACGGTCCGGGACGACGGGGCCGGCTTCGACCCCTCGGCGTCGGCGCGGGACGGATCCTACGGGCTGCGCGGCCTGCAGAGCCTGGTCGAGGACGGGGGCGGACGGGTACGGGTGGACTCGACGCCCGGCGACGGGACGACGGTACGGATGGCGGTGGAGCGGCGATGACGAGCGCGACGATCCGGGTGGTGATCGTGGACGACCACGCGATGCTCCGGGCGGGACTCGAGCAGCTGCTCGCCGGCGAGGCGGACCTCGAGGTGGTCGGCAAGGCGGCCGATGGTGCCGAGGCGGTGGCGCTCGTGCGCGAGGTGCGGCCGGACGTCGTCCTGATGGACCTGCAGATGCCCGGTCTCGACGGCGTCGAGGCCACCCGGCAGATCGTCGGCGAGGAGCTGGCCGACGTGCTGGTGCTCACGTCGTACTCCGATGCCGAGCGGATCGTCGGCGCGCTGGACGCCGGGGCGTTGGGGTATCTGCTGAAGGACGCCGAGCCCGACGAGGTGCTGCGCGGCATCCGGGCCGTCGCGCGGGGGGAGTCGCCGATCAACCCGCGGGCGGCCCGCGAGCTCCTGGGCGCGCGTCGTACGACGTCGACCGCGGCCGCCGACCTCACCCCACGCGAGACCGAGGTGCTGGAGCTGGTGCGGCAGGGGTTGGCGAACAAGCAGATCGCACGTCGGCTGGGGATCTCGGAGCGCACGGTGAAGGCGCACCTGACGTCGGCCTTCCAGCGGATCGGGGTCGTCGACCGCACCCAGGCGGCCCTGTGGGCCGAGCGGAACGGGATCGGCTAGGGAGATGTGCCCTAGTCCACGTCCTCCTCGGTGAGCTCGCCGGGGTCGCCGGTGCGCTCGGGGAGGGGCGGGGAGGTGCCGCCGAACTCGGGGCAGAGCGCCCGGAACGAGCACCAGTCGCACAGCCGGGACCGGTTGGGCCGCCAGTCACCGGACTCCTGGGCTCGCACGATGGCCTTCCAGATCGCCTCGACCTTGCGCTCGGTGGCCAGGAGATCCGCCTCGTCGGGGACGTAGCGCAGCATCTCGCCGTTGCCCAGGTAGACCAGCTGGAGCATGGCCGGGACCACGCCCCGGGTGCGCCAGATGACCAGCGCGTAGAACTTCATCTGGAACAGCGCCTTGGCCTCGAACATCTCACCGGGCGAGCGCCCGGTCTTGTAGTCGACCACCCGGATGGCTCCGTCGGCGGCGATGTCCAGTCGGTCGACGAAGCCGCGCAGGAGCAGGCGCGAGTCGAGCAGCGCCTCGACGTAGAGCTCGCGCTCGGCCGGCTCGAGCCGACGCGGGTCCTCCAGCGTGAAGTAGCGGTCGAGGACGGACCGGCACGACGCCAGCCACTCGGCGACGTCGGGACCCTCGTCGGTGAACAGCTCGGCCAGGGTCGGCTCGGCCGCCAGCAACGCATCCCAGGTCGGGACCAGCAGGTCGCGCGCCTGGTCGGGGGTGCGCTCGTGCGAGGGGAGGTCGAACAGGTCCTCGAGCACCTTGTGGACCAGGGTGCCGCGCAGGGCGTCGGCCGACGGCTCCTCGGGAAGCCGGTCGATGGTGCGGTAGCGGTAGAGCAAGGGGCAGGACATGAAGTCGGATGCCCGACTCGGCGACAGCGCCCCGAGCACGTCGACGCCGTCCACCGGCGTCGACCGCAGCTCGGCGGGCGACTCGGAGGACACCGGCGCGGGGTGCGTCGTGCTCATGCGAGGGAATCTAGGCGAGGCCACCGACAACCGACGGTACGCCGCGCGCCGTAGCCGGCATCCGTGGCAGGTGGTTCGGATAGCCTCGACGCATGAGCGACGACCGCGCACCACGCGGCTCCACCCCGCGTCCCCCCGGGACGTTCAAGGTGGGGTCGATCGCGGGCAGCGACGTGCTCGTGAGCAGCTCGTGGTTCCTGATCGCAGGGCTGATCGCGGTGATCACCGCACCGGCCATCGAGAGTGCGGAGCCGGGTCTCGGGGCCCTGAAGTACGTCGGCGGCCTCGCGCTGGCCATCCTGCTCTACCTCTCGGTGCTCGCCCACGAGGCGTCGCACGCGCTGGTGGCGCGGCGGTTCGGGCTCCCGGTCTCCCACATCACGCTGCAGTTCTTCGGTGGCATGACCTCGATCGACGGCGAGCCGGAGAGCCCTCGGCAGGAGTTCTGGATCTCCGTGGTCGGCCCGCTGTCGTCGCTGGGCGTCGCCCTCGCGTCCTTCCTGGCGTTCCTGGTGGCGCCGGGCGGCCTGATCGGGCTCGCCCTGTCCGGACTGGCGTGGACCAACCTGTTCGTGGGCATCATCAACCTCGTCCCCGGCCTCCCGCTGGACGGCGGCCGGATCCTGAAGGCTCTGGTCTGGGGCGTCAGCGGGGACACCTACCGGGGCACGATCGTCGCGGCGTGGGGCGGACGCGTGGTCGCGCTCCTGGCGATCGGCTATCCCTTCCTGACGTCGAAGGTCCTGGGTGGCAAGCCGACCGTGGTCGACTTCGTCTTCGCGGGGGTGATCTCGATGTTCCTCTGGAGCGGGGCCACGCAGGCACTGGAGTCTGCTCGCGTCCGGTCCCGGCTTCCGCACCTCGTCGCCCGCGACCTGGCGCGCCGTACTCTCACCGTCCCGGGCGAGCTGCCGCTGGCCGAGGCCGTACGCCGCGCGCAGGAGGCGCAGGCGGGCAGCATCGTGACCGTGACGTCGGGGGGCGTGCCGGTGGGTGTGGTCAACGAGGCGGCTCTGTTGTCCGTGCCGGCCGAGCGTCGCGCGTGGGTCCCGACCTCGTCGGTCGCGCGCACGTTGGAGGAGGGCCTGCGCCTGCCCTCCGGGATCGGCGGCGAGGAGCTGATCCGGGCGATCAGTGCCCGGCCGTCCGGGGAGTACCTGCTCCTCGAACCCGACGGGAGCATCTTCGGGGTCCTGTCGACGGCCGACGTCGACCGCGCCTTCCGCGCCAGCGCATGACCACACCCGGGCCGATACCCTCCCCGGCATGGCAGACCGGCCCGGTGAGTCCGGACATCCCGACGTCCCGCCCGGTGCGTGGGCGGGGGTGCACCGGGGTCCGCTGCGCGCCGGCGAATGGGTGCGCCTGACCGACCAGAAGGGCCGTCGCCACAACTTCGAGCTCGTGGCGGGCAAGCGGTTCTTCTCCAACCGGGGCCACCTCGAGCACGACGACCTGATCGGCCGCGAGGAGGGGTTCACGATCACCTCGTCCGCCGGCGGCGAGTACCTGGTGTTCCGGCCGCTGCTCAGTGAGTTCGTGGTCTCGATGCCGCGTGGTGCCGCGGTCGTCTACCCCAAGGACGCGGCCCAGATCGTCGCGATGGCCGACATCTTCCCCGGCGCCGAGGTGGTCGAGGCCGGAGTCGGGTCAGGGGCACTCACCTGCTCCCTGCTCCGCGCCGTGGGCCCGCAGGGCATCGTGTCGTCGTACGAACGGCGCGCGGAGTTCGCCGACGTTGCGCGCCAGAACGTCACCCAGTTCTTCGGCGGCGACCACCCCGCCTGGAGGCTCACTCTGGGCGACCTCGCCGTCGAGCTGCCCGCCTCGGGCGACCACGCCGACCGGATCATCCTCGACATGCTGGCGCCCTGGGACTGCCTCGAGGCGGCGTCCGGGGCGCTGCGGCCCGGCGGCATCGTGTGCGCGTACGTCGCCACCACGACCCAGCTCTCGCGCTTCGTCGAGAGCGTGCGCGTACACGGCGGGTTCACCGAGCCGCAGGCCTGGGAGTCGCTGGTGCGCGACTGGCACGTCGAGGGCCTGGCGGTCCGCCCGGGGCACTCGATGATCGGTCACACGGCGTTCCTGGTCACCGCCCGGAGGATGGCGATCGGCGAGAAGCCGCCGGTCAAGAAGCGTCGTCCGGCTCCGGGCGCCTACGGCCCGGACTACCTCGGGCCGCGTCCGCCAGGCGTCCCGGAGGAGCCCGCGACCGAGTAGGCGACCGTTTCCCACCGAGATCAAATCGTGAGAAACGCGACCCGATTCTCGCGTGCGCGGACGGTGCGTACGAGTAGGGTCGAAACAGGAGGTGGGACAGATGAGCAGTGGTCAGGACGCCTCGAACGCCGAAGCACGAAGCGCCCAAGAGCTCGCCGAGCAGGTGCAATACCTCGAGTCCGAGGTCAGCGACCTGAGGCGCCGCCTGTCCGACTCGCCCGGTCACACCCGCGGACTCGAGCTCCGGCTCGCCGACACGCAGCGGTCGCTGTCCGCCGTCACCTCGCAGAACGAGCGGCTCGCGCAGACGCTGCGCGAGGCCCGCGAGCAGATCATGAAGCTGAAGGAGGAGGTCGACCGGCTGGCCCAGCCGCCGGCCGGTTTCGGCACGTTCCTGCAGCGCAACGAGGACGACTCCGTCGACGTCTTCACCGGTGGCCGCAAGCTCCGTGTCAACGTCAGCCCCGCCGTCGAGCTCGAGAGCCTGGTCAAGGGCCAGGAGGTCATGCTCAACGAGGCCCTGAACGTCGTCGCCGCGCTCGACTTCGAGCAGGTGGGCGAGGTGGTGATGTTCAAGGAGCTGCTCGCGGACGGCGAGCGTGCGCTGGTCATCGCCAACGCCGACGAGGAGCGCGTCGTACGACTGGCCGACCCGCTGAAGGCCGACACCCTGCGCGCCGGAGACTCGCTGCTGCTCGACGGACGCGCGGCGTACGCCTACGAGCGCGTGCCGAAGTCCGAGGTCGAGGAGCTCATCCTCGAGGAGGTCCCGGACATCGAGTACGGCTCGATCGGCGGCCTGGTCACCCAGATCGACGCCATCCGCGACGCGGTCGAGCTCCCCTACCTGCACCCCGAGCTGTTCCGCGACCACCAGCTCAAGCCGCCCAAGGGCGTGCTCCTCTACGGCCCGCCGGGCTGTGGGAAGACCCTGATCGCCAAGGCGGTCGCGAACTCCCTGGCGAAGAAGGTCGCGGCCAGGACCGGCCAGGAGGGGAAGTCGTACTTCCTCAACATCAAGGGCCCCGAGCTGTTGAACAAGTACGTCGGTGAGACCGAGCGCCACATCCGGCTCGTCTTCCAGCGGGCGCGGGAGAAGGCCAGCCACGGCACGCCGGTGATCGTGTTCTTCGACGAGATGGACTCCCTGTTCCGCACCCGCGGGTCGGGCGTCTCCTCCGACGTCGAGAACACGATCGTCCCGCAGCTGCTCAGCGAGATCGACGGCGTCGAGGCGCTCGAGAACGTGCTCGTGATCGGTGCCTCCAACCGCGAGGACATGATCGACCCCGCGATCCTGCGGCCGGGCCGGCTCGACGTGAAGATCAAGATCGAGCGTCCCGACGCCGAGTCCGCCCGCGACATCTTCAGCAAGTACCTCGTGCCCTCGCTCCCGTTGCACGCCGATGACCTGTCGGAGTTCGGCGGCAACCGTGACGCGTGCGTCGACGGGATGATCCAGGCCACGGTGCAGCGGATGTACACCGAGACCGAGGAGAACCGCTTCCTGGAGGTCACCTACGCCAACGGCGACAAGGAGGTCCT
>DATAOY010000097.1:0-14913 GCA_036265495.1 Nocardioides sp.
GTGTCCACGATCTTGCGCGCCGAGGTGTCGATCACCTCGTGGTCATAGGCCTTGAGCCTGATGCGGATCTTCTGTCCCGCCATAGGTCTCTCTCGTCCTTCGTGTCGTGCCTGCGTGTCCGTCCGACGGCCCCGGCGGAGCCGCCCGTTTCGCTGTCCGCACCGCCTGGATCCCCGACCCCCGAGGTCGGGCGTGTCGGGTTTCCGCGGCACACAGGTCTCCCGTGAGGGGGATCTGCATCGTGTTGGTGGGCGCCCGGCCACGTGACCGAGCGATCGGGTCTCCAGGTGCGGCGCGACGCACAACGACAGCGAACCAGCAGGAGACGCGATTCAGAAGTCAAGTACGGCGCGCCCCGGCAACCCGCCGGAGCAACCGGACAATCCTGACAGATCGCCCCCGACTGCGCCAAATCCGGGCCCGACGACGGAGCGTGCCAATCGTGCCCGTGCTCCTCGATCCACCTGACAGGATGGGCGCTCGCGGCGCTCGATCGGGTGCGGCGCCCGTTCACGAGGGGAGACAGGCGTGTCGGGAGAGCAGCCTCCCCCGCCCGGATGGCAGCCGCCCGAGCCGGAGCAGCAGCCGCGTTGGGGCCGACCGCCGGGTACGCCGCCCAGCCCCGGGCCGGCCGCGGCGTACGCCTATCCCGTCGGCCTGCCGGTCGCGCACAAGCCGGGTGCCATCCCGCTCCGCCCGCTCGTGCTCAGCGACATCTTCGACGGGGCGTTCCGGATCATCCGCTACAACCCGCGAGCCACCATCGGCGCCGCCGTGCTGGTCTCCGCGGTGGCGATGATCGTGCCGATCGTCGCCGGACTGGCCAGCGGCTCCACCGGCGGGTTGTCGCCCGACCCCGGCGGCGACTCCCTCTCCGACAGCCAGGTGGTCGGCCTGCTGGTGGCCCTCGGCGGGTTCGTGGCCGGCGCCCAGCTGCAGTCGATCGGGCTGTTGTTCGTCTCCGGGATGATCGCCCACGTGAGCTCGGCGGCCGCGGTCGGCCGCAAGCTGTCCATGGCCGAGGCCTGGGGGGCCACCCGGGGCAAGCGTTGGCGGCTGCTCGGGATGGCGTTCCTGCTCGGTCTCGGCGTGATCGTCGTGGTGGCGGCGGCGGTCGGCCTCGTCGTCCTCGTCGCCGTCGGCTTCCAGGCACCCCTCGGTGAGGTCGTGCTGTTCTCGATCCTGGTCGCCGCGATGCTCCTGGTCGGCTACCTGTGGTTCTGGGTACGGCTCCGCGCCATCGCGGTCCCCACCCTGATGCTCGAGCCGGTCGGTGTCTTCGGGGCGCTCGGCCGCGCCGTCCGGCTCACCCGTCACCAGTTCTGGCGCCTGCTCGGGCTGCTGCTCCTGGTCACGCTCGTGGTCGGCGTGGCCGGCGGCATCCTGAGGCTCCCGTTCAGCATCGCGGGTCAGGTGTTCCTCGTCGGCGCGACGGACTCCGGGCACGGCCTGCTGATCTACCTGCTGCTGACCGCGGTGGGCACGATCCTCTCCTCCGCGGTGCTCCAGCCGTTCACGGCGGCCGTGTCGGCACTGCTCTACATCGACCAGCGGATCCGCAAGGAGGCCTACGACGTCGAGCTGCTCGGCCGGGCCGGGATCCTGCCCTCCTGATGCTCGCCCCCGTTCCTCCACTGCAGCCCTCCGGCGACGAGGGTCGGCGGCTCCTGCGCGAGGAGCTCGTCCACGGCGAGTACCACCGGCAGCACCTCCTCCAGCGCCTGATCGACTGGCTGTGGCGCCACCTCCAGGACGGCGTGGGCGCCGCATCGGGCACGAAAGGCGTCACCACGTTCGTCACGATGCTGGTCGGCGCGGCCATGGTCGTCGGGCTCGTACTCCTGCTCTCCCAGGTACGTCGCGACCGACGCAGGCGGGCGCGTGCGGACGCCGTGCTGACGGGTGACCGGGCGTCGGCGGACGAGTTGCGCCGGCGGGCCGAGGCCGCGCTCGCGGACGGCCGCCCCGCCGACGCGCTGATCGACGCGTTCCGGGCGCTCGCCGTACGCCAGGTCGAGCGCGGTCGGCTGACCGACCAGCCCGGGGCGACCGCGCACGAGGTCGCGGCCAGCCTGGCCTCGTCGTACCCGGCCGACGGGGGGCTGGTCGGACGGAGTGCCGACCTCTTCGACGCGACGCTGTACGGCCACCACCCGGCCCGGCCCCAGGACGCGCACGACGTGCTGGAGCTGGACGACCGGCTGGCAGGTGCCCGATGAGCTGGCTGGCGCGGCACCGGGCGATGACCCTGATCGTGGTGGCGGCACTGGTCGCGGTCCTCGCGGCGGCCTGGGTGGGACGCAACAACCGGACGTACGCCGCGGCCCTCGACCCGGCCAACCCCGACGGAAGGGGCGCCCAGGCCCTGGCCCGGGTGCTCGACGACCAGGGAGTCGACGTCGACGTGGTGCGCTCCGCTGACGCCCTCGACCACGCGACCGCCGACGGCTCGACCACCATCGTGGTCACCTCGTCCGGCCAGCTGGGTCGATCCACGACAGCCCGCCTGCTCGACCACCAGGGTGCGGCGGAGCTGGTGGTCGTGGGACCGGGTCCCGAGCTGGTGCGGCTGCTGGGCGTCACGTCGTTCCCGATCACGACCGTTCCCGGCGGACCCGTGACCGCCGGCTGCGCGGCGTACGACGGGTTGGCCGTGCAGGTGGACGTGGCCGAGACCTATCGGACCCCGGGCTGCTTCCGCGGTGAGGGTGGGGTGATGGTGGCGCGGCCGCGGTCGGGTCTGACCCTGCTCGGGGCACCGGCGCTGCTCACCAACGACCAGATCCTCGCGGGCGACAACGCCGCCGTGGCGCTGCGGCTCCTGGGCGAACGCCGGCGGCTCGTCTGGTACGTCCCCTCGATCGCCGACCTGGGCGGCGCCGACGGCGTCTCGGCGCGGAGCCTGCTCCCCGACTGGCTGGTGCCGGGCCTGTGGCTGCTGCTCCTCGCCGCTGTCGGCGTGGTCGCGTGGCGTGGCCGCCGCCTGGGGCCGTTGGCGCGCGAGCCCCTGCCGGTCGAGGTCAAGGCCGTCGAGACGACCCGCAACCTGGGCCGGCTCTACCGTCGCGCCGGAGACCGCGCCCATGCCGCCGAGGCGCTGCGCGCCGCGGCACGTGCCCGGCTGGCCGAGCGACTGCGCCTCCCGCGTCGGGTCGATCCCGGTCGCCTGGTCGACGATGTCGCCGTACACACCGGTCGCCCGCCCGCCGAGATCGACACGCTGATCGGACCCACGGCCTTCCCACCCCGTGACGACCAGGAGCTGACCTCCTTGGCATCCCGGCTCACCGAGCTCGACAGAGAGGTGTCCCATCGATGACCCCAGCGACCGACCAGGACGCACGCGAGCGCCTCGGCGCCGTCCGCGCCGAGGTGGCGAAGGCGGTGGTCGGCCAGGACGCCGCGGTGTCCGGCCTGCTCGTCGCGCTGCTGTGCGGCGGCCACGTCCTGATGGAGGGGGTGCCCGGCGTCGCGAAGACCCTGCTCGTCCGCAGCCTCGCGGCCGCGCTGTCTGTGCAGACGCGCCGGGTGCAGTTCACGCCGGACCTGATGCCGGGCGACATCACCGGCTCGATGGTGATCGACAGCAACCGCGGTGAGCTGTCGTTCCGCGAGGGGCCGGTGTTCACCAACCTGCTGCTCGCCGACGAGATCAACCGCACCCCGCCCAAGACCCAGTCCGCGCTCCTCGAGGCGATGGAGGAGGGACAGGTCAGCGTCGACGGCGTGAGCCACGCGCTGCCGCGGCCGTTCCTGGTCGCGGCGACCCAGAACCCGGTCGAGTACGAAGGCACCTACCCCCTCCCCGAGGCGCAGCTCGACCGGTTCCTGATCAAGGTCGTGCTGCCGGTGCCGGATCGGGCGCAGGAGCTGGAGATCGTGAGCCGGCACGCGGCCGGGTTCGACCCGCAGGACGTGGCGGCGTCCGGGGTCGGCCCGGTCGCCGGCGCGGTCGACATCGAGGCCGGACGGCACGCCGTACGCGAGGTCCAGGTGTCGCCCGAGGTCGCCGGGTACGTCGTCGACGTCGCCCGGGCCACGCGCCAGGCGCCGTCCCTCGGCCTCGGCGCCAGCCCGCGTGGCGCCGTGGCCCTGATGCGGACCGCTCGGGCCTGGGCCTGGCTGTCGGGACGCGACTTCGTGACCCCGGACGACGTCAAGGCGCTGGCGCAGGCCACGCTCGCGCACCGACTCACCCTTCGGCCCGAGGCCGAGCTCGAGGGCGTCGACGTGGGTGCGGTGCTCTCCTCGGCCCTGGGCTCCGTGCCGGTCCCTCGCTGAGGTCGTCATGTCCATCACCGGACGGGTCCCGCCGCTGCTCCTGCTGGGGCTGGTGGCGGTGCTGCTGCGCCCGGAGGCCTCGACGGTGTGGTTGTGGCTGTTCACGGTCCTGGCGCTGGTCGGGCTCGACGTCCTGCTCGCACCCCCGGTGGGCGCGGTGTCGGTCGAACGACTGCCGGCCGGGCGGGTCCGGGCCGGCCACGAGACGACCAGCGCCGTCACGGTGGAGAACACCGGCCGACGGCCCGCCTCGTTGCTGGTGCGGGACGCCTGGCAGCCGACCGCGGGTGCCTCGGGCAACCGGCACCGCTTGAGGCTGCGCTCCGGGGATCGCGCGGTCATCTCGACACCGCTCCGCCCCTCTCGACGGGGCGAGCTCGCCGCGCTCGGTGTCACCGTGCGCAGCCTGGGTCCGCTGGGACTCGCGGCCCGTCAGCGCACGCTTCCGGCGCCCGGTGGCCTGCGGGTGATCCCGCCGTTCGAGTCGCGCAAGCACCTGCCGTCGCGCCTGGCCCGGCTCCGCGACCTGGATGGCCGGTCCGCCGTACGGGTGCGCGGGCAGGGCACGGAGTTCGACTCGTTGCGCGAGTACGTCCGCGGCGACGACGTCCGCTCGATCGACTGGCGGGCGTCGGCCCGCAACCGCACGGTCGTCGTTCGCACGTGGCAGCCCGAACGTGACCGTCGCGTCGTGATCGTCCTGGACACCTCGAGGGTGTCGGCCGGGCGCGTCGAGGACGTGCCCCGCCTCGACTCCGCGATGGAGGCGGCCCTGCTGCTGACCACCCTCGCGGCGCGCGCGGGAGACCGGGTCGACGTCGTCGCCGGTGACCGTCGGGTGCGCACGCGGCTGCGGTTGGCCGGGGCGCGCGACGCGACCAGCCGCCTCGAGGACGCGATGGCCGCGCTGCATCCCGAGATCGCGGAGGCGGACTGGAGCGCCCTTGCGGGTGCGGTCCAGTCCTTCGGTCGCCAGCGCGCACTGGTCTGCCTGCTCACTCCGCTGGAGCCTTCGGCCGTCGAGGAGGGCCTGCTGCCCGTGCTCCCGGTGCTGGTCGCCCACCACCGCGTGGTGCTCGCGTCCGTCCGCGACCCGGAGCTCGAGCGGATGGCCGAGGCTCGCCACGGGCTCGACGAGGTGTACGCCGCGGCGGCCGCGGAGCAGACCCTCGCCCGTCGGCGCGCCACCGCCGACCTCCTGGAGACCCTCGGCGTCGACGTGATCGACGTACCCGCCGACGCCCTGCCCCCCGCTCTTGCCGACCACTACCTCGCCCTCAAGGCCCGCGGTCTCCTCTGACCGTTGACCCGTCCCAAATCCACCGTCGAGCCGTCCCGAATCCACCCTTCACCCGGCCCGAACACGCCGGTTGGACGCCGATTTCGAGACGGGTCAACCCCGGATGTGGGACGGCTCAACCTTGGATTTGGGACGGCTCAACCTTGGATTTGGGACGGGTCAAGCTTGTGCGGCGACCTTGTCCCCGAGCAGGGAGGGGTCGATGTCGCCGGTGTGGCCGCGCCGGAACGCCTGTCGGCCGAGCACGAAGACGTAGGCCAGGAACGTCGTCTCCGCGAGGACGCCGATCGCGATCCGGCCCCAGGTCGGCAGCGGGCTCGGCGTCACGAACGCCTCGATGACCCCGCTCACGGCGAGGACTCCAACGAGGCCCAGCGCGACGGTCCCGGCGGTGCGGCCCTCGACGGCGAAGGACTGGGCGCGGGTCAGGTCGCCCGGCTCGACCCACGACCAGAACAGCCGGAGTCCCACCCCACCGGCCACGAAGACCGCGGTCAGCTCGAGCATCCCGTGCGGCAGGATCAGTCCCCAGAACTGCGCACCGTGCCCGTGCCGGATCATGATCGAGCCGATCACGGCGAGGTTCGCGACGTTCTGGAACAGCAGGTAGATCACCGGCAGGCCGAGGACGCCGAGCCCCAGGCACAGGGCGGTCACCCACACGTTGTTGGTCCAGACCTCGGCGGCGAAGTGCGTGGCGGCGTACTGGCTGTAGTAGCCGGAGAAGTCGTGGTGCACGAGCTGGTCGACCTCGCGGGGGGAGAGCAGCGTCTGCTCCACGTTCGGGTGGTCGAGCAGCCACCACATCATCACCGCGGTCACCACGATGTTCGCGGCCATGGTGCCGAGCCACCACCAGCGCAGCCGGTAGAGAGCCGCCGGGAACCGCGCCAGCACGAACGTGCGTACGCCGTGCCAGCTGCTGCCGCGGGCACGGCCCGCGCGGTTGCGCGCACGGCTCAGCAGCAGGGAGAGGTAGGTGATCACCGTGGCGTCCGGTGCTGCCGTCCGGATCACCGACAGATGCGTGGCGACCCGCTGGTAGCGCTCGACGAGCTCGTCGCTCTCCCGACCGTCCAGCCGCCGCTTCCGGGTCAACGCCTCGAGACGCTCCCACTCCGCGTGGTGCGCGAGCACATAGGCGTCCAGATCCACGGTTCGACCCTATGCTTTCGCCGATGTCCACACCGGAGTTCGCGACGCTCTCCTCCGACGACCTCGTCACCGGCGAGGCGGTCGCGCTCGACCTGCCGCCGGCGTCCGTGGCCGCGCGGATCGGCTCCGGTCTGCTCGACGTGGCCACGATGGCCGTGGTCGCGTTCTCCGTGCTCTTCCTGCTGCTGGTGGCCAGCACCGGCGCGGACGACGCGCTTCAGCACGTGGCACTGATCTGCTCGCTGATCGTGGTGTTCCTGGTCTACCCGACGACGGTCGAGACGCTCACCCGCGGGAAGTCCCTCGGCAAGCTCGTGCTCGGGCTGCGGGTGGTGCGCGACGACGGCGGCACGGTCACCGCCCACCAGGCGTTCGTCCGCGCGCTGGTCGCGATACCGGAGATCTATGCCCTCAGCGGCGGCCCGGCGTTCTTCTGCTGCCTGGTGAGCCCGCGCGGCAAACGCCTCGGCGACTACGCGGCCGGCACGTACGTCGTACGTGACCGGGTGCGCCTCGCCCTGGAGCCGCCCCCGCCGATGCCACCCGCGCTGGCACCGTGGGCTCAGTCGGCCGACCTCCGCTCACCGCCCGTCGGCCTCGCGCTCGCGGTCCGCCAGTACCTCACCCGCCTGCCCACCCTGGACCCCGCGTCCCGACAGCGCGTCGGCGAGCTGCTCGCCGACCGGATGACGCCGTACGTCGCTCCCCCACCGCCGCCGGGCACGCAGCCCTGGGACTTCCTGGCTGCCGTCGGTGCCGCGCGTCGCGACCGCGACCTGGCCCGGCTGCACCGCGACGAGTCGCTGCGTGCGCGACTGGTCGAGCGCCGGCGCTGATGCTCCTCGAGGGAGCAGGCTCCGGCTCCGCCGGGCCGGGCCGTCCTCGTTCGCACTAGATTGCCGTGCATGATCGACCGCTCCCGCCTCTCTGCCTTGCGAGCCGACGAGGAGCGCCGCTTCGCCGACACCCATCCGCGCTCCCGCGAGCTCTCCGAACGCGCCGGCGGCTCGTTGCTGGCCGGCGTCCCGATGCCCTGGATGACCCGGTGGGCCGGATCCTTCCCGCTGTTCCTCGAGCACGCCTCGGGGGCCCGACTCGTCGACGTCGACGGCGTGGAGTACATCGATCTCTGTCTCGGCGACACCGGGGCGATGACCGGTCACGGTGTGCCGGCGGTGGCCGAGGCCGTCGCCGCGCGTGCCACCGGAGGGATCACCACCATGCTCCCGTCCGACGACGCGATCTGGGTGTCGCAGGAGCTGTCCCGGCGGTTCGGGCTGCCGCAGTGGCAGTTCGCGATGACGGCGACCGACGCCAACCGCTTCGTGCTGCGCTTCGCCCGCCACCTCACCGGCCGACCACGGATCGCGGTGATGGACTGGTGCTACCACGGCACCGTCGACGAGACGTTCGCGACCCTCGACGGTGACCGGGTGGTGCCGCGCCCGGGGCTCCTGGGCGCGCCGGTGGATGTCGCCGAGACCACCGCCGTGCTCCCGTTCAACGACGCGGATGCGCTGGACCGCCGCCTGGCCGAGGGCGACGTCGCCTGTCTGCTCATGGAGCCGGCCCTGACCAACATCGGGATCGTGCTCCCCGAGGACGGCTACCTCGAGGCGGTTCGTGAGATCACTCGTCGGCACGGGGTGCTGCTCGTCATCGACGAGACGCACACGCTGTGCGCAGGTCCGGGTGGCGCCACGGCCGCGTGGGGACTCGACCCCGACCTGCTGGTGGTGGGCAAGCCGATCGCGGGCGGCGTGCCGCTGGCGGCGTACGGCATGACCGAGGAGGTGGCGGTCGGGCTGCGGGCGCCGATGCTCGGACCCGAGATCGATGTCGCCGGCGTCGGCGGCACGCTGACCGCCAACGCACTGGCGATGGCGGCCGCCCGGGCAGCCCTGGCCAGCTCGCTGCGTGAGGAGGACTTCGCGGTGGCGATCCCGCTGGCCGAGCGGTTCACCGCCGGTGTCGCGTCGGTGATCGAGCGGCATGCCCTGCCGTGGCACGTGCAGCGGCTCGGCTGCCGGGCGGAGTACTGGTTCTGTCCCCCGCCGCGCAACGGCGCCGACGCGGCCGCGGCCATCGACGACGAGCTGGAGGGGCTCTTGCACCTGTGGTCGCTCAACCGTGGTGTCCTGCTGACGCCGTTCCACAACATGGCGCTGTTCTCCCCGCACCACAGCACCGCCGATGTCGACCGGCACACCGACGTCTTCGGCGACGCGGTCGACGCGCTGTTCGGCTAGCTGGTCGGCTAGCTCGTCGTCGGGCGGACCGTTCCGGCCGTAGGACGACGGCCCGTCCCCGCGCCGGGCCTTGTCCCCTTCGACGCAGCGACCTACCGTCGGAGCATGCCGGACCAGGCATGGGGTGTCGTCGACCTGACCCTGATCACGATCGGGGTCGTGGGCGCACTCTGGATGATCGCCAACGCCGTGGAGATCATGGAGTTCGGCATCCGCTGCGGACGCACCATCGGCCTGGTCAAGGCGACCCCACCGGCCCCGGCCGGCATGCCGATCGAGCGGATCGCCGCCGACCTGCGCCGGATCCGCGTGCAGGCCAGGACCCAGTCGACCGGGATGCCGATGGCCCGGCGGCGAGCGATCGTCGCGGCGTACGACGACGCGCTGCTCGACGCGTGCCGGGCGCTCGACGTACCCACCGAGCTGGACCGGATCTCCGACGACCTGGAACGTGAGAGCGAGCGGCTGCGCACCGAGGCGGAGCTCGAGCGGGCCGGCGTCGACCTCGGCTGAGCCTCGTGGTCAGGTGCGGGTGTAGCAGAGGTCGGTGATCGCCCGCCCCGCCTGGATGCCCTTGCGCTCGAACTTCGTCACCGGGCGCTCCGCCCACCGCGGCACGACCCCACCGGTCAGCGCGGGCTCGGCATCGAGCACCGCCGTCATCTGCTCGGCGTAGTCGAGCCAGTCGGTGGCGAGCCGCCACCGGGCGCCGCGCGCGAGGCGGCTGACCACGAGTGCGGCGAAGCGGGCGTTGACCAGACGCCGCTTGTGGTGACGCGTCTTCGGCCACGGGTCGGGGAAGAACGTCCACAGCTCGGCCAGCCCTCCGGGCGCGACGTGCGTCTCCAGCATCCAGACCGCGTCGACCGAGCAGAAGCGCACGTTGCCGGCCCCGGCCGCCGCGACCTCGGCCAGGGACGAGGCGACGCCCGGCCGCCAGACCTCCAGGGCGAGCACGTCGTACGACGCGCGCGCAGCGGCGAGCACCCCGGTCGCCTCCCCCACGCCCGACCCGATCTCGACGATCAGCGGCGCCTCCCGGCCGAACCGGTCGGCGAGCCGGAAGCCGGGCTCGTCGACCGCCTCGTCGGGGATCACCCAGGCCTCGTGGTGAGCGTCCCAGGCCTCCTGCTGGTGCGGGGTGAAGCGGTTGCCCCGCCGGGAGTAGCTGAGCACCTCGCGGATCCGACGGCCGTCCTCGGTGAACCTGTGGTGCGGACGTGCCGGGGGGGTCGCTCCGTCCGGGGCCATGGCCCCATTCTCGCGGTCCGCGGCCGCCGTCGCCGTACTAGGGTCGCGGCGTGATCGACCCTCGCCCACTCTGGGACTTCGACGACCCCGCCGCCTCGGGGGAGCGCTTCCTCGACGCCGCCGAGCACGCCGACGAGCCGGACCGGACGTCGTGGCTCACGCAGTACGCGCGGGCACTCGGGCTCCAGGAGCAGTACGACGCGGCGACCGAGGTGCTCGACGGCCTGCACTCCGACGCCCCCGAGGCGGCGACGTACCTCGCCATCGAGCGGGGTCGGGTGCTCCGCTCGTCCGGGCGCGTCGAGGAGTCCCGGCCGCACTTCGATCGGGCCGCCGCCCTGGCCGAGGCAGGGGGGCTCGAGGCGCTCCGCGTCGACGCGCTGCACATGGTGGCACTGGCCGCGCCCGAGGACGAGCAGCTGGCTCTGAACGAGGCGGCCCTGGTCGTCGCCCGCTCCTCGACCGACCGGCGCGCCCGCGACTGGGACGCGTCACTGCTGAACAACATCGGGATGGCGCACGCCGACGCCGGCGACTTCGACGCCGCCCTGACCGCCTTCGAGCAGGCCCTCGCCGCACGCGAGCGGATCGGCGACCCCACGACCATCCGGGTCGCGAAGTGGATGATCGGCTGGGCGCTGCGCAACCTCGGCCGCCGCGACGAGGCGTTGGCGGTCCAGCGGGACCTCAAGTCCGAGTTCGAGGCGGCCGGCGAGACCGACGAGTACGTCGACGAGGAGCTCGCGCTGCTCGCCGACTGAGGCCGCACCGCGGATGCAGTCACCCCGCCGGGGAGCGCCGTCGGGGGAGCGGGAGGGGCAGCGTCGCGATCAGCAGGCCGAGCACCAAACCACCCACGACGTCGCTGAGGTAGTGGTAGTTGAGGGAGATCACCGACGCCGCCACGACGGCGACGACGACGGCGTTGACCGCGACCCGGCCGGTCATGGACCGCGGCCGGCCGAACCAGGCGAGCAGCAGCGCCATGCAGACCACGGTGGACGTCGTGTGGCCGGACGGGAACGCGCCGCCGTGGTCCCCGAGGGGGTTCCGCGTCGGACCCGGGACCGCGAGCAGCGGCTTGAGCAGCAGCACCGATGCCACGACCAGGCCGACCCGGATCGCCGCCTCGCCGGCGATCCCCCACCGGCCCCACCGCCACGCTGCGAGCAGCCCGATCGCCAGGGTGACCGGCAGCGCCACCTCCGGGGTCGCGACGTCGACGACCACCTTGGCCGCGCTCCAGGGCAGGGTCTTGCGCGGCAGGGCCGCCCAGTCGTTGACGGAGTGGTCGAGGCGATCCCACCAGCCCAGCTCGACCGACGCCGCGACCAGCGCGAACAGGCCGAGCAGCACCAGCCACCAGGGCCCAGGCCGCAGCGACGCCGGGGCGAGACGGTTGTCTCGATCACCCGCGCCGGCTCGGCTCCCGACTGCGTGGGGCTGCACGGATGCGACCGTACCCGTGCCGCGCCCGCCCGAGCTCGACGTTCAGCACCTTCACAGCAAACTGACGGGCCGGCGACCAAGCCGAAGCCTCGTCCACCACGGAGGGCGTCTCTCAGGCACCGGCGCCACGATCGCGTCGCAGGCGCAGCTCGATGCCCGCGGCCCGCGCGGGCTCGGCGTACGCCGCGGCGAGGCTGGCCACGGACTCGTGGGCATTGAGCCCACTCGGGTTGGGCACCACCCAGAGCTCCGCGGAGTCGATCGGCTCGGGTTGCCGCCCGGGTACGGCGCGAGGGCGCCCGAAGGCGGTCCGGTACGCCGTGACGCCGAGCACCGCCACGACTCGCGGCCGGTTCGTCGCGACGAACCGCTCCAGCCGATCGCGACCGGCCAGCAGCTGCCCGCGCGTGAGCTCGTCGGCCCGAGCCGTCGCGAACGGGACCAGGTTGGTGATCCCGACCCCGCGCGCGAGCAGCGTGGCCAGGTCCGCCTCGGTCATCCCGGGTGAGCCGTCGACGGGCGGGTCCAGCAGACCGGCCGCGACCAGGGCCGGACGGAACCGGTTGGCCGGGTTGCCGAAGTGGATCTTGGTCGCCGCGGTCCGCAGGCCCGGGTTGATGCCCACGAAGACCAGCCGGACGCCCGGTCCCACCAGGTCCGGCACGTCCGCCCCACGGAACGACTCGAGCTCGGCACGGGTGAAGCGCGGCACGGTGCTCAGACTCCCACGGGCTCGCCCGTCCGCGTCTCCCACCCGAGTCGGGCCGGCGGACGGCCGCGCACGGGCCGGTACCCGTCGAACGTGGCCTCCAGCACCCCCTCCCCTCCGGTCAGGTCGGGGAGCTGCCGCTGCAGCTCGTGCAGCCGGGCCGCGACGAGCCGGGCCTCGAGCTGGGTGAACTCGCCGGCCGAGGTCTGTCCGGCCAGCTCCGCTCCCCACCGGGCCAGCACCCGCTGCACGGTCGCGGCATCGCCGGTCGGCACCTCGAGGAAGATCCGCAGCACCGGCTCGCAGACACGGGTGCGCGCCCGCTCCAGTGCCTGCCGGGCCACGATCGGCGCCACCTTGCGGTAGTCGTACGACGTGCTGGTCGGGCCGCGCTTCGACGGCGGGCCGTCCCAGGTGCTGTAGGCGACCTCCCCCATCGTCACGATGCAGTCGGTCACCTCCCACCCGTAGCGGCCGTGCGCGAGCTCGCGGCGTACGTGCTTCTCGATCGCGGCCGAGAAGCCCTCGACGCTCTTGAACAGGTACAGCGGCATGTCCTTCGCCGGCGCGTCGGTCACGAACGTCAGGCCCGACCCCGGCGCACCCGGCTCGATCCGGAGGCCGATCGTGGCCTGGTACGGGTTCGACTCGGTGTTCAGCCGTTCGACCGCCGCACCGACCCCCCGCGGCCGCTCCACGTGGAGCACGCTCGCGTCGGAGAACGCGACCTCGATCCCGTGTTCCTCGGCCAGCGTCGAACCGAGCACCTCCTGCTGCACCCGGCCGTACAGCGACACGGTCGGGCGGCCGTCCAGGTCGGTGCGGGCGGCGATCAGCGGGTCCTGGTCCGCGAGCTGGGCGAGGGCCGCCCTGAGCGCCGGGCGCAGCGCCGGGTCGACCGCCTCCACCGAGGCCTCGAGCGTCGGCGGTGCGAAGTGGTGCTCGTCGGCCCGGCAGAAGGCGCCGAAGCCGTCGCCCACGCGCACCGCGCTGAGCCCGTGCACGCGGCCGATCCGCCCCGCTCCGACCTCATCGGCGCGGACCCACTGTCCGCTCTCGAAGACCTGGATCCCGGCCACCTTGCCGACGCGTCCGGCCGGCAGGTCGAGACGCTGACGCGTGCGCACCGAGCCGGAGAACATCCGGACGTAGGCGACCTTCTCACCGGCCCCTCCCCGCTCGACCTTGAACACCCGGCCCGATGGCTCGCCCGTCGATCCGGGCGCGGTCGCCGGCAGGAACGTCGCGATCCCGGCCATCAGCTCGGGGACCCCGGCACCGGTCGCCGCCGACCCGGCGAACACCGGGTGCAGGACGGCATCGCGTGTCTGCGCGGCCGCCTCGGCGAGGAGCTGGCCAGGCGAGCGCCGGCGCCCCTCGACGTACGCGGCGAGCAGGGCGTCGTCGTGCTCGGCCAGGACCACGGTCTCGCGCTCGCGGAAGGCGTCGTCGTCGGCCCGGTACGGCGTGAAGGTTGCCGCTCGCGACCCGAGCCCCGCAGCCGATCCCATCGGCAGGATGTCCGGGGTCAGCCGGCTCCGGATCGCCTCCAGGACGCCCTCGACGTCGGCGCCCGCACGGTCGATCTTGTTCACGAACAGCAGCGTCGGCACCCGAAGCCGCTGCAGCGCCCGCATCAGGATCCTGGTCTGGGGCTGGACCCCCTCGACGGCCGAGAGCACCAGGACCGCGCCGTCGAGCACGCCGAGGACGCGCTCGACCTCGGCGATGAAGTCGGGGTGGCCCGGGGTGTCGACGACGTTGACCGTGGTGTCGTCGAGCGGGAACGCCACGACGGCGGACTTGATCGTGATGCCGCGCCGCCGCTCCAGCGCGAGACTGTCGGTCTGGGTGGTGCCGGAGTCGACCGACCCCGGCTCGTCGATGACACCGGCGAGGTGCAGGAGCCGCTCGGTGAGGGTGGTCTTACCGGCGTCGACGTGGGCGAGGATGCCCAGGTTGAGTGAGTGGCCCGGTGTCTGAGCAGGTTGCGTGAGCACGCGTGATCCCTTCGAGGTGGCGGACGAAGACGAGCGCGTGAGCTCCTCGCATGTCGCTGCCTCTCTCGGGATCTGGGTGCCGGGCCGTCCGGTCGCGCCGACGGTACGACGTACCGCTCCGGACGCGCCACGTGTTTTCCTGCGCAGCAGCGCCGTAGGGTGCGCGACATGCAGCCCCGACGGCGGCCACATCAGCAGGGTGTTCGGTTGCCGGTCGCCGGTCAGGTGACCTCGTTGGAGCTGTTCTTCGACCTGGTCTTCGTCTTCACGATCACCCAGCTCACCGCGACCGTCGGGCCGGGCGGTTGGGAGGTCACCGGGCGCTCGGCGCTGCTCCTGCTCATCCTGTGGTGGATGTACGGCGGGTACGCCTGGCTCACCAACGCCGCTCCGCCGGTGACCGCACGTCGCCAGGCGCTCCTGGTGCTCGGGATGATCGGCAACTTCGTCACCGCGATGGCGAGTCCGCACGCCTACGGGTCCGACCGCGTGGTCTTTGCCGCCGGGTACCTGCTCGTG
>DATAOY010000098.1:0-6635 GCA_036265495.1 Nocardioides sp.
GTACCGCGCCGATGTCGACGATGTCGGCTCCCCCGGCGACCGCGTCGTCCATCGCGTCCAGCGCGGCGTCGAGCACGGCGTGGCGGGCTGGCGCGTAGAAGGAGTCACGGGTGCGGTTGATGATCGCCATCACCGCCGGCCGGCCGGCGTCGAAGGTACGGCCCCGCAGGGGGAGGGGAGCGGGACGCATCTCAGCCCAGGTGGCCGCGCACGGACACGTGGCCCGAGAGCAGGTTGCGGGCGATCGTCCGGCGCTGGATCTCGTCGGTGCCCTCGTAGATGCGCAGCAGGCGGAGCTCGCGGTACCAGCGCTCGATCGGCAGCTCGCGGGTGTAGCCCATGCCGCCGTGGATCTGGAGCACCCGGTCGACGATCTCGTTGGCGTGCACGCCGCCGTAGAGCTTGGCCATCGACTGGGCCTGCCGGCTGTCGATGCCGTGGTCGACCTGCCACGCGGCGCTCAGAACGAGCCAGCGCAACGACTCGATCTCCACCGCGGAGTCGGCGATCATCCACTGGATCGCCTGCCGGTTGGCGATCGGCTCGCCGAACGTGACCCGGTTCCTCGCCTGCTCCATGGCCATCTCGACCAGCCGCTCGCAGGACCCCAGCGCACGGGCCGGGAGGAGGTAGCGGCCCTTGCCGATCCAGCGCATCGCGAGCTCGAAGCCGCGCCCCTCCTCACCGAGGATCGCCGAGTGCGGCACGCGCACGTCCTGGAACGACAGGGAGGCCGGGCCCCACTCCCCCATCGTCGGGATCTCCGCGGAGGTCCAGCCCGCGTCGCGGTCGACCAGGAAGCAGGTGACCCCGCCGTCGGCGCCCTTCTCCTTGTCGGTCACCGCGAAGACCATCGTGAAGTCGGCGACGTCTCCGCCGGTGATGAAGGTCTTCTCCCCGTTGATCACCCACTCGTCGCCGTCCCGCACCGCCGAGGTCCGGAGGTTGCGCGCGTCGGACCCGGCACCGGGCTCGGTGATCGCGAAGCAGCTGCGCCGGGTGCCCTCGATCGTGGGCCGGAGATAGGCGTCCTTCTGCTCGTCGTCGGCCTCGAAGAGGATGTTGTCGGCGTCCCCGCCGAACTTGAACGGCACGAAGGTGCGGCCCAGCTCCACCTCGAGCAGCGCGTTCATCACCGCGCCGAGACCCATCCCGCCGTACTCCTCCGGGGTCTGGATGCCGAAGAAGCCCGACTGCCGCGCCTTGTCCTGCAGCGCCCCGACCTCGTCGAGCGTGACGCCCCGCTTGCCGTCGCGCTCCCGCTCGAGCACCTGGGGCTCGAGCGGCATCAGCTCCTTGGTGACGAACGTCCGGACCCAGTCCCGGATCTCGAGTTCCTCGTCGGTGAGCGTCAGGTCCATGCCTCGACCCTAGTTCTCCTGCCCATGGCGCCCGGCCGAGCTCGTGGCTCCGACCACCGCCGCGACCGGGGGAGGAGCGGGCGTCGCGATCCGAGCCGGGGTACGGCGCCGCCCGAGCCACAGGCCGCTTCCGGCGATGACCAGCCCGAGCACGGCGACCCGTCCGACCGGCTCTCGGATCAGCACCCAGCCGATCAGAGCCGTCACCGCGGGCACCACGAACAGCAGGCTCGTGCCCCGAGCCGGACCGTGGCGTGCGATCAGCGCGAAGAGCATCAACGGTCCGGCGACGCCGGCGAGGGCCAGCCAGGTGAACGACACCCACGGGCTCAGGTGCGCCGGGATCGTCAGCGAGCCGACGAACGGCGCCCAGGCGGCCGCGACGACCGCGCCCGCGGCGACCTGGACCGCCGTCAGGGCCGTCGGCCCGCCCTTCCCGATGAGCCGGCCCTGCAGCAGCGAGCCACCGGCGAGCCCGCCGGTGCCCAGCAGGACCCAGCCCAGGGCGACCAGGCTGGGCGGGCGGCCGAGGCGGTCGCTCACCGTCACGACGACGCCGATGACGCCGAGCGCCACGCCGAGCCACTGCCGGATCGAGAGCCGGTCCCAGCCCAGGGCGGCGCCGGCGACGGCGACCAGGAGCGGCGATGAGCACGCGAACAACGCCACCGTCGCCGCCGGCGTCCCGTCGGCAAGTGCCTGGTACAGGGCGCAGAACTGGATGGCGAAGGCCACGACGCCGGTCCCCACGGTCAACCCCAGGTCCCGAGGCGTGCTCGGCCATCGCTCCCGCCGCCACCAGGCGATCGCGGCCAGCACCGCGGCAGACGCGACGAACCGCCACAGGGTCACCGTGAGCGGCGCGATGTCCCGGGTGGCGACGGAGCCGACGACGTACCCACTGCTCCAGAGGAGCACGAAGGACGGCCCGAGCAGGTCGACGGAAGAGGTGTGTAACGTTTTCACTCGTTACACACTGCCAGAGCATGCGGTAACGAGTCAATGCGTTACACTGTCCGGCATGGACGAGACGTTCCGCACCGGCTACGGGCGCGACTGGCTCGACTTCGCGGTGACGCTGATCAACCGGTACGCCGCGATCAGCCAGGACCTCGTGGCGAAGCCGGCTCAGCTCCGCACGTGGTTGACCGAGTGGGGGCTGGCCCCGGAGGGGCCGGTCACCGAGGACGACGTAGCACGCGCCCGGCGACTCCGCGAGGCACTGCACGGGCTGGCGAAGGCTGCCGCCCTGGGACGGAGGCCCGCGGAGGCCGACGTGCGGGTGGTGGACGAGGCCCTGCACGACGACGTGCCCGTGGGGCTGCGACGCCGGGGCGCGACCGTGGTCGCGAGCCGACCCGCTACGACGCGCCAGGCCCTCGCGCGGCTCGCACGTCAGGCCGCCGACGACCTCACCGGAGTCGAGCCGGTGCGGCTACGGGCCTGCGGCGACGACGAGTGCTCGGGGATCTTCCTGGACCCGACCGGACGTCGGCGGTGGTGCTCCGACGAACGGTGCGGCGTGAAGGCTCGGGTGCGCGCCCACCGCGCACGGGCCCGGGAGTCGCGGGGTGACGCCAGCTGACGGGGGCCAGGGTCAGCCCAGGAAGCGGCGTACGGCGAGCGCCAGCCCGCGGGCGTACGTCGCGCGCCCGGCCCGCGAGGTCATCCGGTGGGCATCGCTCGGGTTGCGCATGTTGCCGAGCTCGACCATCACCGTCGGCATGTTGGACAGGTTGATCGTGCCCAGGTCGGAGCGGTGGTCGAGCCCATCCCCGCCCGCGATGTAGTTGGCCACCCGCAGCCCGACGCGACGAAGAGCGGTCCGGGTGTCGAGGGCGAGCCGACGCGAGGGCCTGAAGATGTCGTGGGTCCAGGGTCGCCGGTCGGTGGGTGCGATCACGTGGAAGCCGCGAGCGCCGGCGGCGAACGACCCGTCGCCGTGGATGCTGATCTTCAGGTCGGCCTTCTGCTTGTTGCCGTCGCGCCCGCGGACGTTCACGCAGGGGCCCCACCGGTCCTCGCGGTTGGAGTGCCGCGTCATCAGCACCCGCGCGCCGAGCCGGACCAGCCGGGCGCGCAGCAGCCGGGCCACCTGCCAGGTGAACGTCGCCTCGGGGTACCCGCCGTTGGTCGCGGTCCCGGTCGTGTTGCACGGCTTCCGGAATCCGCCGGCCGGCACCATCCGGTCGATCTGACGCGGGAAGTTGTGGTTGCCGAGCTGGTGCCCGGGGTCGATCACGATCGTGCGCCCGCCGAGGGGCGCGTTGCCGCCTCCACCGTCCGGAGAGGGGTACCGGAAGTCATGCGTGGCATGCGCCGGCCCGGCGACGCCGAGGGTCATCACGGTGCCGAGCACGGTGGCGAGCACGGTGGCGAGCACGGTGGCGAGCGGGGTGGTCGCGATGGCGCACCGGCGCGACATGGGTCGGCTCACTCGTATCCCAGGACCGCGAGCCGCTGGTCGGCCCAGGCCAGCGCCGACGCGATGCCCTCGTCGAGGGTGAGCTCGGCCCGCCAGTCGAGGAGCTCGTGGGAGCGGTCGACGTTCGCGAACGCGCCCACCGCGTCGCCGGGGCGCGGTGGCGCCTCCGAGATCTGAACGGCGCGCCCCGAGACCCGCTCGAACGCCGTCACCAGCTCCCGGACGGTCACGCCGTCACCGCGACCGACGTTGATCACCACGCTCGGCGAGCCGACCGCCTCGATCACCTCGTCGAAGCGCTCGACGGCGCGGACGTGGGCGCGGGCGAGGTCCCAGACGTGGAGGTAGTCGCGGATGCCGGTGCCGTCCCGAGTCGGCAGGTCGGTGCCGGTGATGGTGAACCCCGGCTTCTGCCCCCGGGCCGCCATCACCAGCTGACCGAGCACGTGCGACGGCTCCTTGGCGTAGATGCCGGACTCGAGGTCGGGGTCGGAGCCGATCGGGTTGAAGTAGCGGAGCATGATCGCGCGGAGGTCGGTCGCGACCGCCATGTCCTCCAGCACCTCCTCGATCATCCGCTTCGTCCGGGCGTAGGGCGACGAGGGGTCGAGCGGGTCGTCCTCCCGGACCTCGAAGTCGTCCTTGACGGCGTACAGCGACGCCGAGGACGAGAACAGCACCCGCGGCTTGCCGAGCGCGACCAGCTGGTCGAACAGCTCCAGTGACTTCGAGACGTTGTCGCGGTAGTACTCGTAGGGCTTCTCCACCGACTCCGGTACGACGATCCGCGCGGCCATGTGGATCGTGGCGTCGAGGTCGGGATGCTCCTCGACGACCCGGCGCACCAGGTCGCGGTCGCCGATGTCGCCCTCGTAGAAGATGCGGTCGCGCACGAACACCTGCGGCCCCGTCAGCAGGGAGTCGAGGACCACCGGGACGTGGCCGGCGGCCTCGAGCGCCTTGGCCGTGGTGGAGCCGAGGTAGCCCGCCCCGCCGGTGACCAGGATCTTCACCCGGCCAGGGTAGCCATGCCGCTGGGCGATGCCGACATCGTCCTTGCGCCGGGCGGGTTCGGGGGCTCGCGGACATCACGACGCCCGCCGGCGGCGGGGCGCCGGCGGGCGCCGAGAGGCATCCGTACGGGCATGGGGTCCCCCGGATGCCGGCCCCCCTAGCAAGGCCAGGACCAGCCTATGAACACGACCGGGACGGCTCATCGCCTGAGTTGAGGAGCGCTGGGCAAAGCCTCGGGCCGGTCGAAGACCTCAGCGTGGCCGAGCAGGGGGGCGCAGGCGGCGTCACGGATCCTCGAGCAGCGAGCGGAGGTAGTCGCCGTACCCGCTCGACGTCAGCGCGTCGGCCCGCTGCAGCAACCCCTCGTCGTCGAGGAACCCCATCCGCCAGGCGACCTCCTCCGGGCAGCCGATCTTGAGCCCCTGCCGCTCCTCGATCGCCTGGACGAAGCTGCCGGCCGCGATCAACGACTCCACCGTCCCGGTGTCGAGCCACGCCGTGCCGCGCGGCATCACCTCGACGTAGAGCCGGCCCGCCTCGAGGTAGATCCGGTTCAGATCGGTGATCTCGAGCTCGCCGCGCGCGGACGGGGTCAGGGTGCGCGCGAGCTCCACCACGTCGGGGCCGTAGAAGTACAGCCCCGGTATGGCGTAGTGGCTGCGCGCGTGCTCGGGCTTCTCCTCCAGCGACGTGGCCCTGCCCTCCTCGTCGAAGCTCACGACGCCGTACGACGAGGGGTCGGCCACGCGGTAGCCGAAGATCGCGGCCCCGTCCACGTCGGCGAACCGGCGCAGCTGCAGGCCGAGACCAGGTCCGTAGAAGATGTTGTCGCCCAGCACGAGCGCCACCGGCTCACCCCCGATGTGCTCCTCCCCGATCAGGAACGCCTGGGCGAGCCCGTCGGGGGCCTGCTGCACGGCGTACGAGATGTGCACGCCGAACGCCGAGCCGTCACCCAGGAGTCGCCGGAACGCCTCCTGCTCGTGCGGGGTGGTGATCACCAGGACGTCGCGGATCCCGGCCAGCATCAGCGTCGTCAGCGGGTAGTAGATCATCGGCTTGTCGTAGACCGGCACGAGCTGCTTGCTGACCGCGAGGGTGATGGGGTGCAGCCGCGAGCCGGTGCCCCCGGCCAGGATGATGCCGCGCATGGCCCGACATCCTAGGTGGGTGGCGCACCTAGGATGCGGTCCATGCCAGGCCTGAAGCGCGTGCTCGTGACCGGGGGCGCGGGCTTCATCGGCGCCAACTTCGTGCGGCATCTCGTGACGCACACCGGCGCAGAAGTCACGGTGCTCGACAAGCTGACCTACGCCGCGAGCCCCGAGGCGCTGGCGGACCTGCCAGCCGACAGGGTCACGCTGGTGACCGGGGACGTCGCCGATGCCACGACGGTCGAGCCCCTGGTCGCGGCCCACGACGCGGTGGTCCATCTCGCGGCCGAGTCGCACAACGACAACTCCCTCGACGACCCCGAGCCCTTCATCCGTACGAACGTGGTGGGCACCTACGTCCTGCTCGAGGCGGTGCGCAAGTCCGACGCACGGCTCCACCACGTCTCGACCGACGAGGTGTACGGCGACCTCGCGCTCGACGACCCGAAGCGCTTCACCGAGGACACGCCGTACCGCCCCAGCAGTCCGTACTCCGCCGCCAAGGCCGGCTCCGACCACCTGGTGCGCGCCTGGGTGCGTAGCTTCGGCGTGCGCGCGACCATCTCCAACTGCTCCAACAACTACGGCCCCTGGCAGCACGTGGAGAAGTTCATCCCGCGCCAGATCACCGAGGTGCTGGACGGCCGGCGGCCCCGCCTGTACGGCGACGGGCGGCAGGTG
>DATAOY010000099.1:0-15403 GCA_036265495.1 Nocardioides sp.
ACCAAGCCAAAAAACGAAAAACTAGCAAATCGCCAGAATCATCGTTCGTCAACTCAAAAAAACCACAGCCACCAAAAACAACCATGATGACAGAGATTCATACAAACCAATTCATCGACAAACACACTGTTGAGTTCTCAAAAATCAGACGCGCACCGGATCGGCCTCGCAAGAGGCGGTCTCGGGGCAACCTTCGAAAACTTACCGGTCCACGCCCACGGGCGTCAAATCAGATCCGGCTCGCGATGCCGCCTCGCCGACCGCCCGAAGCGGACGGCCAGGAAGAGCAGCGACCGAGAACTCTACCCAAGCCACTCGCTGGTCCCAAACCGAGGTCAGCCCGGTTCGGTCCGCTGCTGCGGGCGGTACTGCAGGAACGCCGGCACCAGCGCCACCGCGATCGCGAGGAAAACCAGCACGAGGAGACCACCGAGGGCCGCGGTCAGGGCGGTACCGATCACGGCGGCGCTCGCGCCGTGCACCACGTCCGCGATCCGCGGTCCGCCGGCGACCACCACGATGAACACGCCCTGGAGGCGTCCGCGGACGGCATCGGAGGCGGCGCTCATCAACATGCTGTTCCGGAACGCCGAGGACGCCATGTCGGCCGCACCCCCCACCACGAGCGTCAGCACCGCACACCACAGCATCAAGGTGCGCGCCCGCGGTGCCAGGCCGACCGCTCCCCCGAACGCCATCATCGCGATGCCCCAGACGACGATCGCGCTCACCACGGCCAGGCCCTGCCGGCGTACTCGGGAGAGCCAGCCGGAGAACACGCCCCCGAGCACCGCTCCGGCCGGGATGCCGGCGTACAGCAGGGCGAAGGCCAGGCCGCCGTCCGGAGGGCCGAGGAAGCTCTCGTGCGCGACCTGGGGGAACAGCGCCCGGGGCATGCCGAAGATCATCGCGATCAGGTCGACCACGAAGCTCATCAGCAGGAGCGGATGACCACGCAGGTAGGAGAACCCGTCGAGCACGGCCCGCAGGCCGGGGGCGGCCCCGTCGGAGCCCTCGATCGGCATGGCGGGGAGCCCGATCACCGCCCAGAAGGTGGCGAACAGCGTGCAGGTGTCGACGAGGTAGAGCGCGGAGAAGCCCAGCACCGGGATCAGCGCGCCGCCGACGAGCGGCCCGGCGATGGCGCCGGCCTGCATCACCGTGGTGTTGAGCGCATTGGCGGCGGGCAGGAGGTCGAGCGGGATCAGCCGCGGCAGGATCGCGCTCCGGGTGGGCTGGTTCACCGCGAACAGGGCCTGCTGCACCGCGAACAGGCAGAGCAGCAGCCAGACGTTGTCCGCCCCGACTGCGGCCTGCAGCCAGAACGCCGCACTGGTCAGGATCAGCCCGATCGTGGTGACCTGCAGGATCGTGCGGCGGTCGATGACGTCGGCCAGGGCGCCGCCCCAGAGTCCGAAGACCACGAGCGGGACCAGGCCGAACACCCCGGTCAGGCCGACGTACGCCGAGGAGCCGGTGATCGAGTAGATCTGGGCCGGTACGGCGACCACGGTCAGCTGGGCGCCGATGACGGTGACGATGTTGGCCGACCAGAGCCGACGGAACGGCCGAACCGAGAGCGGGCGGGTGTCGGCGACGATCCCGCGCAGCTGCACCTCTCGACCCTAGGTCGTACGTCGCGGCCGCACGGACGCGGGTCGGTAGGCGCTCACCGTCGCTTCGTCGGGCAGCCAGAACCGCCAGGGCCGGTCGGCCGCCGCGCGCAGGCCGACCCGCGGGCCGCGGCGTACATCGTCGCGAGGCGGGCCGGGCTCGAGCGTCAGCGGCTCGGCTCTCAAGTCGTGACCGTTCTGGTCCCGCCCGATCGCCAGCGCCTGACACAGGCGCGCGGGCCCGCGTGCGAGCTCGCGATCCGACCGGGCGGCCCGACGGCGATCTCGCGCCACCTCGACGCCGTCGACCACCTCGCCCGCGCGCAGCAGGACCGCGCTGGGGCTGCCCTCCGGTCCGCACACGACGTTGGCGCACCAGTGCATGCCGTAGGTGAAGTACACGTACAGGTGCCCGGACGGTCCGAACATCACCGCGTTCCGCGGGGTGCGGCCGCGGTAGGCGTGCGAGCCCGGGTCGTTCGGCCCGTCGTAGGCCTCGACCTCGGTGATCCGGCAGGCGACGTCGCCGTGCCGCAGGGTGGCCCCGAGCAGGAGCGGTGCCACCTCCAGCACCGGCCGCTCGAGCAGCGCGCGCAGGTCAACCGAGCGCGGCACGGGCGGTCTCGACGCGAGCGAGCAGCTCGGTGAGCTGCTCGCGGACGCGCTCCGGGGCGGTGCCACCGCGGCCGTGGCGCGACGCGATGGAGCCCGTGACGGTGAGCACCTCGCGCACGTCCGGCGTGAGGGACGCCGAGACCGCGGCGAGCTGGTCGTCGGTGAGGTCGGGCAGGTCGCAGCCCAGCTCCTCGCACCGACGTACGGCGGCACCCGCGACCTCGTGGGCCTCCCGGAACGGCACCCCTCGCCGCACCAGCCACTCCGCGACGTCCGTCGCCAGCGAGAAGCCCCGAGGAGCGAGGTCGGTCAGGCGGGCGGTGTCGAACGAGAGCGTGGCCACCATCCCGGTCATCGCCGGGAGCACCACCAGCAGCGTGTCGACCGAGTCGAACACCGGCTCCTTGTCCTCCTGCAGGTCACGGTTGTAGGCCAGCGGCAGGCCCTTGAGCGTCGCGAGCACGCCGGTCAGGTTGCCGATCAGGCGCCCGGACTTGCCGCGGGTGAGCTCGGCGATGTCCGGGTTCTTCTTCTGCGGCATGATGCTCGACCCCGTCGAGTAGCCGTCGTCGAGCCGGGCGAAGCCGAACTCCGCGGTGGTCCAGAGCACGACCTCCTCGGCGATCCGGCTCAGGTCCACCCCGGTGACGGCGGCGACGAAGGCGAACTCCGCCACGAAGTCGCGAGCAGCCGTGCCGTCGATCGAGTTGGCGCTCGACTCGGTGAACCCCAGCTCGCGGGCCACCGCCTGGGGGTCCAGGCCGAGACTGGAGCCGGCCAGGGCGCCGGAGCCGTAGGGCGAGTCGCCGGCCACGCGCGCGTCCCAGTCGCGCAGCCGCTCGACGTCGCGGAGCAACGGCCAGGCATGGGCGAGCAGGTGGTGGGAGAGCAGGACGGGCTGCGCGTGCTGCAGGTGCGTGCGCCCGGGCATCACGACGTCGAGGTGGTCACGGGCACGTACGGCGAGCGCGTCGACCAGGTCGAGGAGGAGCGCGCTGATCGTGCGGGCCTGGTCGCGCAGGTAGGACTTGAACAGGGTGGCGACCTGGTCGTTGCGACTGCGACCGGCCCGGAGTCGGCCACCGACGTCGGGGCCGACCCGGTCGATGAGGAGCCGCTCGAGGGCACCGTGCACGTCCTCGTCGGACGCCACCGGCGACAGCGACCCCGCGTCGTACTCCTGGCGGAGGGCGGCGAGCCCCGCGAGCAGCGTGCGGTGGGCGTCGTCGCCGAGAAGACCGGCACGGTGCAGGGCGTTGGCGTGGGCGACCGAGCCGGCCAGGTCGTAGGGGACCAGTCGCCAGTCGAAGTGGGTGGAGCGCGACAGGGCCTCCAGCTCGGGCGAGGGTCCGCCGGCGAACCGTCCGCCCCAGAGCCTGCCCTCGTTCGTCCCCGCCACGTCGCCCTTCCTATCAGTCCTGTCACATGCCGAGCCCGGGTCGTCTCCCGACGGCGCGGTGTCAGTCGGTGCCGGACTCCATCGCGGCGTTGTCGAGGGCCTCGTCGTCGTCGACCCCCGCCAGCGCCGGGTTGGCGACGATGCGCTCGGCACCGCCGGACGGGAGGGCTCCGAGGAGGATGCCGTGCTCGACGAGGACCTGTCCCTGGTCCAGCGGCTGCTCGGCGTACAGCTCCAGCTTGGAGCGGGAGTCGGCGATGTCGAGGTTGCGCAGCGTGAGCTGGCCGATCCGGTCGGTCGGCCCGAATGCGGCGTTCTCGACCCGCTCCATCGACAGCTTGTCCGGGTGGTAGGAGAACGCGGGTCCGTCGGTGCGCAGGAGCGTGTAGTCCTCGCCTCGCCGCAGCCGGATCGTCACCTCGCCGGTCACCACCGAGCCGACCCAGCGCTGCAGGGACTCGCGCAGCATCAGCGCCTGCGGGTCGAGCCAGCGGCCCTCGTAGAGGAGCCGGCCGAGCCGGCGGCCCTCGGCCTGGTAGTTGGCCAGGGTGTCCTCGTTGTGGATCGCGTTGAGCAGCCGCTCGTAGGCGATGAACAGCAGCGCCATCCCGGGCGCCTCGTAGATGCCCCGCGACTTCGCCTCGATGATCCGGTTCTCGATCTGGTCGCACATCCCGAGCCCGTGCCGGCCACCGATCTCGTTGACGGCCCTGACCAGCCGCACCGGCCCGTCGACCCCGTCGTACGTCGTGCCGTTGACGGCCACCGGGCGGCCGCGGTGGAAGCGGATCGTGACGTCCTCGGGCTCCACCTTCACGGCCGGGTCCCAGAAGCGGACGCCCATCAGCGGCTCGACGGTCTCCAGTGAGACGTCGAGGTGCTCGAGCGTCTTCGCCTCGTGGGTCGCACCCCAGATGTTCGCGTCGGTGGAGTAGGCCTTCTCGGCGCTGTCGCGGTACGGCAGCCGGTGGGCGGTGAGCCACTCGCTCATCTCGTGCCGCCCGCCGAGCTCGGCGACGAAGGCCGCGTCGAGCCATGGCTTGTAGATGCGCAGGTCGGGGTTGGCGAGCAGCCCGTAGCGGTAGAAGCGCTCGATGTCGTTGCCCTTGAACGTCGAGCCGTCGCCCCAGATGTCGACCCCGTCGTCGTGCATCGCGCGCACGAGCATCGTGCCGGTGACGGCCCTGCCCAAGGGCGTGGTGTTGAAGTAGAGGCGGCCGCCGGAGCGCACGTGGAACGCACCGCAGGCCAGCGCCGCGAGGCCCTCCTCGACCAGCGGGCCCTTGCAGTCGACGTGGCGGGCGATCTCGGCGCCGTACTCGGTCGCCCGGCCGGGGACGCCGGCGATGTCGGGCTCGTCGTACTGACCGATGTCGGCGGTGTAGGTGCAGGGCACGGCGCCCTTGGCGCGCATCCAGGCGACCGCGACGGAGGTGTCGAGGCCGCCGGAGAACGCGATGCCGACGCGTTCGCCGACGGGGAGGGAGGTGAGGACCTTGCTCACGGGGTGTCTTTCGGTGTCGAGGGTCGGGGGTGCGGGGTCAGGGCGCCGGCTGCTGGGCCAGCGCCAACAGTCGTCGGGCGATGTTCTCGCCGCCCTGCGGGTCGCGGCTCATCACCAGCACGGTGTCGTCACCGGCGATGGTGCCGAGGACGTCGGTGTACTCGACCTTGTCCATGGCCGAGGCCAGGAACTGAGCGGCCCCGGGCGGCGTGCGCAGGACGACCAGGTTGGCGCTGGCCTCGGCGCTGACCAGGAGCTCGGCCAGGAGCCGGCCCAGCCGATGAGCGGCCGCGGCGGTCTCGCCGGGAGCCGCCGGACGCCGGTCGCCGCCCTCCGCCGGTACGGCGTACACCAGCGCGCCCGACTGCGCCCGCACCCGTACGGCGTCGAGCTCCACCAGGTCGCGCGAGAGGGTCGCCTGGGTCACCTGAACCCCGCGCTCGCCCAGCAGCTCCTGGAGCTCGGGCTGCGACCGCACCTCGTGGCCGGACAGGAGATCGACGATCAGCTGGTGCCGGGAGTTCTTCGTGGCGGGGCGCCGGGCTGCCTCGGTCACTCGGGCACCTCCTCGGTGTCCTGGAGCAGCCAGGTGATGATCGCCTTCTGGGCGTGGCGACGATTCTCGGCCTCGTCCCAGACCACGCTCTGCGGGCCGTCGAGCACGTCGGAGTCGATCTCCTTGCCGCGGTAGGCGGGCAGGCAGTGCATGACGATCGCGTCCGGCGCCGCCAACCTCATCAGGTCGGCGGTGACCGTGTAGTCCGAGAACGCCGCGAGCCGGGCGGCGGCCTCCTCCTCCCTCCCCATCGACACCCAGGTGTCGGTGACGACGACGTCCGCGCCGGCGACCGCTGCCGTGGGGTCGGTCATCACCTCGGCCGTGGCGCCGGTCTCGGCGCCGATCTCGCGTGCTCGCGCGACGTACTGCGCCTCGGGCTGATGGCCCTCCGGGGCGCCGACTCGGATGCGCAGCCCCGCGGTCGCCCCCGCGAGCAGCCAGGAGTTGCCCATGTTGCAGGCACCGTCGCCCACGAACGCGGCGGTGAGCCCGCCGAGCTCGCCCTTCCGCTCGCGGACCGTCAGCAGGTCGGCGAGGAGCTGGCAGGGGTGGAACTCGTCGGTGAGTGCGTTGATCACCGGCACTCCGGCATGCGCGGCCATCTCCTCGAGCGCCGTCTGGGCATAGGTCCTCCACACGATCACCGAGGCCTGGCGTCCGAGCACGCGGGCCACGTCGGCGACCGACTCCCGCTTGCCGATGCCGGCCAGCGAGCCGTCGACCAGCATCGGGTGGCCACCGAGCTCGGCGATGCCGGCGGCGAACGACGCCTGCGTGCGCAACGTCGGCTTGTCGTAGATCGTCGCCACGGTGCGCGGCCCCTTGAGGCTGTGCGAGTCGAACGGCGCCTGCTTGAGCGACGCGGCCAGGCTGAGCACCTCGTGCTGCTCTGCCGGGCTCAGGTCGTCGTCGCGGAGGAAGTGTCTGGTCATGCGCGTGCCCCCTGGTCATCGGCTGCGGCTGCGTCGACTGCATCATCGAGGATCCCCGGCCACGCGGCCAGGAACGCCTCCACCTCATCGTCGCCGAGGACCAGGGGCGGGGCCAGCCGCACGGTGTGGGGGCCGGTCGCGTTCACGATGTAGCCCCGCTGCCGGGCGGTCGCGACCACCCGTGGGGCCTCGACGGTGACGTCGACACCGACCAGCAGCCCGCGGCCGCGTACGTCGTCGACGCGAGGGTCATCGGCAAGGCCGTGCCGGAGACGACCACCGAGCCGCTCGGCCCGGTCGAGCAGCCCCTCGGCCTCGATCGTGTCGAGGACCGCGAGGGCGGCGGCGCACGCGACCGGGTTGCCTCCGAACGTCGTGCCGTGCTGACCGGGCTGGAGCAGGTCACCGGCGCCGCCGAGTCCGACGCAGGCGCCGATGGGGAGCCCCCCTCCCAGGCCCTTGGCCAACGTGACCAGGTCGGGCGCCACCGCCGGATCGGCCGCGGCACACAGCCAGCCGCCCGTCCGGGCGATGCCCGTCTGCACCTCGTCGAGCCACAGCAGGGCGCCGTGCTCATGGGTGATCCGCCGGGCCGCCGCCAGGTATCCCGCTGGCGGCTCGACGACCCCCGCCTCACCCTGGATGGGTTCGAGCACCACTGCGGCCGTCTCGTGGGTGACGGCCGCGGCCAGGGCCGAGGAGTCGCCGTACGGCACGAAGGTGACGTGCCCGGGCAGCGGCTCGAACGGATCGCGGTAGGCCGCCTTGGAGGTCAGCGCGAGTGCGCCCATGGTCCGCCCGTGGAACGAGCCCTCGGCCGCGACCAGGTGCGTGCGTCCGGTGCACCGGGTGAGCTTGAGCGCCGCCTCGTTGGCCTCGGCGCCGGAGTTGGTGAAGAACACCTTCCCGCGCCCGCCGGGGTGAGCGTCCTCCCCGACCCGCAGAGGGGCGAGCAGGTCGAGGAGGCGCTCGGCCAGGGTGAGCTGCGGCTCCGTGGCGAAGAAGTTCGAGACGTGGCCGAGGGTCGAGAGCTGCCGGGTGACGGCCTCGACCACCGCTGGGTGACCGTGGCCGAGCGCGTTCACCGCAATGCCGCCCAGGAGGTCGATGTACTCCCGCCCGTCCTCGTCCCAGACCCGCGCGCCCTCGCCTCGGGCGAGCACGAGCTGGGGCGGTCCGAACGTGTTCATCACCGAGGCGGCGTACCGCTCCCGGCTGGTGGGCGTCGCGGTCACGTCCGGGCCTTCCGGGTCTTGGTGGCGACGCCGGGGAGCACCTGGGTCCCCACACCCTCGTCGGTGAACAGCTCCAGGAGCACGGCGTGCGGCTCGCGGCCGTCCACCACCGTGGCCCGTGGCACGCCGCCCTGCACCGCCTGCAGGCATGCGCCCATCTTCGGCACCATGCCCGCGGCGAGGGTCGGCATCAGCTCGCCCAGGGCCTCCGGACTGATCTCCCCGATCACGTCGTCACTGGCCGGCCAGTCGCGGTAGAGGCCCTCGACATCGGTGAGCACGAGCAGCTTCTCCGCCCCGAGCGCCACCGCCAGGGCGGCGGCGGCGGTGTCGGCGTTGACGTTGTGCACGACGCCGTCCTTGTCGGGCGCGACGCTGGAGATGACCGGGATGCGACCGGCCTCGACCAGGTCGAGCACCGCCTCGGGGCGCACCTCCGCGACCTCGCCGACCAGGCCGAGATCGACCTCCTCGCCGTCGACGACCGTGTTGGTACGACGCGCCGTGAACAGGCCGGCGTCCTCACCCGACAGTCCGACCGCCAGCGGCCCGTGCTCGTTGACCAGTCCGACCAGCTCGCGCTGGACCTGGCCGACCAGCACCATCCGGACGACGTCCATCGCCGGTGGAGTCGTCACCCGGAGCCCACCGCGGAACTCCGACTCGATGCCGAGCCGGTCGAGCATGGCCGAGATCTGCGGACCACCCCCGTGCACGACGACCGGCCTGAACCCGGCGAACCGCAGGAACGCCACGTCCTCGGCGAACGCCCGCTTCAGGGCCTGGTCGGTCATCGCGTTGCCGCCGTACTTCACGACCACGACCTTGCCGTGGTAGCGCTTCAACCACGGCAGAGCGCCCGCGAGCGTGGCGGCCTTGGCGGGGTCGGGAACGGCAGACGTCACGGGTGGGCTCTCCTGCGCCGGTTCGCTGAGCGTCATGAGCTGTACGCCGAGTTCTCGTGGACGTAGGCATGGGTCAGGTCAGTGGTCCAGACGGTCGCCCGGGCGTCGCCCGCCTTGAGGTCGACGGTGACGGTGACCTCGCGCGGCTTCAGGTCGACGGTGGCGGGGTCGGCGGCCGGGGTCGAGTGCCGGCACACCCACACGCCGTTCATGGCGACGTCGAGATCGGCCGGGTCGAAGGACGCGTGCGTGGTGCCGATGGACGCGAGCACCCGACCCCAGTTGGGGTCGTTGCCGAAGACCGCGGCCTTGAAGAGGTTGCTCCGCGCGATCGAGCGGCCGACCTCGACGGCCTCGTCCTCGGTCGCCGCGTTCGAGACGGTGATGGCGATCTCGTGGTCGGCTCCCTCGGCGTCGGCGAGCAGCTGCCTCGCGAGTTCGGTGCACGCCTTGGTCACCGCGTGGATGAGGGCGGGCGGGTCCGGGCTGATCCCGCTGGCACCGCTCGCCAACAGCGTCACGGTGTCGTTGGTGGACATGCAGCCGTCGGAGTCGAGCCGGTCGAAGCTGACCCTGGTCGCGGCTCTGAGCGCGGTGTCCAGGTCGTCGGCCGACGCGACCGCGTCCGTGGTGAGGACGACAAGCATGGTCGCGAGCTGGGGTGCCAGCATCCCGGCGCCCTTGGCCATGCCTCCGACCGACCAGCCCGGGCCCTCGACGACGACCTGCTTGGCCACGGTGTCCGTGGTCAGGATCGCGTGGGCGGCGTCGTCCCCGCCCGTCCCGCCCTCCGTGCCCAGCGCGGCGTACGCCGTGTCGACGCCGGCCAGCACCTGCGCGCGGTCGTTGGCCAGCCCGATCAGTCCGGTGGAGCAGACGACCACGTCGATCGCGCCGATGCCGAGGTGACCGGCGACCCGCTCGGCGACGGCGTGCGTGGTCCGGAAGCCCTCGGGGCCGGTGTAGCAGTTGGCGCCGCCGGAGTTGAGCACCACCGCCCGGACGACGCCGTCCTTGACGACCTCCTTGCTCCAGAGCACGGGGTTGGCCTGGCAGCGGTTGGCGGTGAACACGCTCGCCGCCGTGTGGGTCGGCCCGTCGTTGACGACCAGGGCCACGTCCCTCGCGCCGGAGGACTTCAGTCCCGCCGCGACGCCGGCGGCCCGGAACCCGCGGGGCTGCGTGACGCTCATGGCGCGGTCCCGACCGCGGTCAGGCCGAGGGTCTCGTCGAGGCCGAGGGCGAGGTTCATGGACTGGACGGCTGCCCCGGCCGTGCCCTTGGTGAGGTTGTCGATGGCGCCGACGGCCACGAGCCGGCCGGCCTGCGGGTCCACGGTGACCTGGAGGTGGCAGGTGTTGCTGCCGTGCACCGCCTTCGTCTGCGGCCACTCCCCCTCGGGCAGGACGTGGACGAACGGCTCCGCGTCGTACGCCTTGAGGTAGGTCTCGCGCACCTGCGTCGCCGAGACGTCCGGCGCGAGTGGGGCCGAACAGGTCGCGAGGATGCCGCGCGCCATCGGGACCAGCATCGGTGTGAGGCTCACCCGCACCGGCTCGTCGGTGAGGCCGAGGAGGTTCTGCACGATCTCGGGGGTGTGCCGGTGGCCCCCGCCCACGCCGTACGCCGAGGCGCTGCCCATCACCTCGCTGCCGAGCAGGTGGGTCTTCGCGGCCCTGCCCGCGCCGCTGGTGCCCGAGGCGGCGACCACGACGACGTCGGGCACCACCAGGCCCGCCGCGACCGCCGGGGCCAGCGCGAGCGACGACACGGTCGGGTAGCAGCCCGGCACCGCGATGCGGTGTGCCCCGCGGAGGACGTCGCGCTGACCCGGCAGCTCGGGCAGGCCGTAGGGCCAGGTGCCTGCGTGCTCACCGCCGTAGAAGGCCGTCCACTGCGCCGGGTCGCGGAGCCGGAAGTCGGCGCCACAGTCGACCACCAGGGTCTGCGCGGGAAGCTCCGCCGCGATCGCGGCCGACCGGCCGTGCGGCAGCGCGAGGAACACGACGTCGTGGCCGGTCAGGGTCGCGGCCGAGGTCTGCTGCAGGTCCCGGTCGGCCAGCGGCGTCAGGTGCGGCTGGAGGGACCCGAGCCTCCCTCCAGCGCTGCTCCCGGCGGTGAGCGCGCCGACCTCGGCGAGTGGATGAGACAGGAGCAGTCGCAGCAGCTCGCCTCCGGCGTACCCACTGGCGCCGGCGACCGCGATCCTGATCGGGCTCATGTGCATGATCATACATGCCTATGCATGTTCATCCTCAAATCGGGCCGGGGGTCGCACGCCGGGCGGGGTCGCGAACCGTCGGTGGACGCGGCTAGGTTCGGGGCATGCCGCGACTGGACTTCCCGACGTACCTCCAGCACATCGGCGCCGAGTCCAGGCGCTTCCGCGACGTGCTGGCCGAGGTCGACCCCGCCGCCGACGTGCCGACCTGCCCCGACTGGCGGGCCGACGACCTGCTGTGGCACCTCGGGGAGGTGCAGCACTTCTGGACCTCGATGGTGACGAACCGCCCCAAGGGTCCCGACGACTACGACCAGCCCGAGCGGCCCGGCGACCATGCCGGGCTGTTGTCGTTCTACGACGCGGCGTACGTCGCGCTGGTGGACGCACTGGGCGCCGCCGACCCGACCGACGAGGCCTGGTCCTGGTCCCAGGACCACACCGTGGGGTTCGTCTACCGACGGCAGGCGCACGAGGCCCTGATCCACCGCCGCGACGCGGAGCTCGCAGCCGGTGCGCTGACGCCGTTCCCCACCGACCTCGCGGCCGACGGGGTCGACGAGGTGCTCGACGTCATGTACGGCGGATGCCCGCCGTGGGGAGAGTTCTCACCGCTCCCCCACTACGTCCGGCTCGACCTCACCGACACCGGCGACCACGTGTGGGTGCAGCTCGGCCACTTCCACGGGACCGACCCCGAGGGGATCACCCACGACGAGGACGACATCCACGTCGTCGCCGACCCGGGCGTCGAGCCCGATGCGGTCATCTCGGGCACCGCCGAGGCCCTCGATGCGCGCATCTGGCGACGCGCCGACGGAGCCCAGACACGACTCGCGGGCAGCCTCGAGATCATCGATCGCTTCCGGGCGATCATCCACCAGCCGATCACCTGAGGGCCGCGGAGGCCGGGCCGGCGAGGTCTCCGACGACGGGCGAAGGTCGACAGGGTCGGCTGGGCCGCCCGGGACGAGGGCGACACCGACGCGGCACAGCGCGACGTCCCGCGACCAGCGAGCGTGAGCGCTAGGCCGAGAGCCAGTCGGCGAACGACTCGAACCCGAACGGCCGACCGAGGAAGTCCTCGACCAGGTCGGCGGCGTCCTTGCGCCCTCCCTGGGCCAGGATCCGGTCGCGATACCTCGTAGCGACGTCTGAGTCGAACAGGTTGTCGCGGTCGAACGCCGAGAACAGGTCCTTGGCGATCACCAGGGACCACATGTAGGTGTAGTAGCTGCTGGTGTAGCCGGCCAGGTGGCCGAAGCCGGCATGGAAGTGCGTGTCGAGCGGCGTCACCATCGAGAACTCGGCCTGGAGGGCACGCGACAGTGCCGTCATCGCATCGCCGTCGGCGGGTACGTCCTCGTGGAACCGGTAGGAGACCGCGGCGTAGAACATCTGCGAGCGGGCCTGGAGTCCCTTGGCGAAGTCGTCGGCGTTCCGCATCCGCGCGACCAGGTCCGCGGGGATCGCGCGGTCGTCCTCGTCGGTCGCGAAGCCGCCCAGCACGCCGGCGTCCCACGCCCACTCCTCGAGCAGCTGTGACGGCGCCTCGACGAAGTCCCACTCGGTGGCCACACCGGCGAACCGGCTCCAGCGCTGGTCGCCGCCCAGGACGTGGTGGATCAGGTGACCGAACTCGTGGAACAGCACCACCACGTCGCTGTGCTCCATGAGCCCGCGCGGGAAGTTGCAGACCAGCACGCCCTCGGGCAGCTGCCGGTCCGCGACGCCGTCGGTGAGCGTGAACTGCGCGGCGTGGTTGAACTTGTTGGGACGCGGGTGGAGGTCGAGGTGGATGCGACCCACCAGGCGGTCGCCGACCGACACGTCGTACGACGCGACGTCCCCGTGCCAGGTGGGGACCTCGACCGGGGTGTAGGTCAGGCCGAACAGCCGCCCGGTGACGTCGAGCAGTCCCTGACGCACCCGCTCGAAGTCGAAGTACCGCCGCACCACCTGCGCGTCCACGTCGTGCTGCTCGCGGCGCAGGACCTCGAGGTAGTACGTCGAGTCGCCTGCGTCGAGCACCCCGGCCTCGGGCCGGTCCTGCTGGATCCGCGCGAGGAGCGTGTCGCGGTCGCGGAGTGCCGACGCCTCGGCCGCCTTGCTGATCTTGTCGATGAACGTGCCGATGGCGTCGCCGGTCTCGATCATCTTCACCTCGGCGTCGTACGTCGGCCACCCGTCGTAACCGAGGATCGTGGCGAGCTCGCGTCGCAGGGCGAGCATCTCCGCGAGCACCTCGTCGTTCGCCGGCCAGCCCTGGTTCGCGAACGCCAGGTGGACCGCGACTCGGGCGTCGCGGTCCTTCGCGAACTGGAGCATCGGGATCACGTCGGGGTAGTCCAGGGTCAGCTCGACGAGCCCGTCGTCGCCGGCCGGGTGGCCCTCGATCCAGTCCTGCGGGAGCCCGTCGAGCTGCTCGGGGCGGACCCTGACCGTCGTGCTGTCGTCGCGGATGTTGCGCTCGAAGGTCTGGCTGACCTCGGTGAGCCGCTCGTTGATGCTGCGGATGCGGTCGCGGACCTCGGGGTCGCGGTCGACACCCGCGCGGCGGAAGTCGCGGAGCGCGAAGTTGCGGACCCGCTCGGCCTCGTCATCGAGCCCCGAGACGCGGGCCTCGGCGTCGTCGACCACCATCAGGTCGTAGACCTCGCGATCCAACGAGAGGTCGGTCTGGAGCTTGGCTGCCTCGACCTGGGCGTGCTCGGCCTGGTCGCGGATCGCTTCGTCCGGATGGACCTGCTGGACCAGGCTGCTGGCCGCGAAGGCGTTGCCGAGGGCGAGGGTGATCTCGTCCCAGCGCTCCAGCAGCTCGGCGGCGCGGCGCGGCCGATCCGCCTTGAGCGCCGTCACGAGCTCGCGGGCGCGATCGAGCTGGTCGGTGGTGCGGGTCGCCAGCCACTCCGACCAGGCGTCGGTCCCGGCGTCGGCGGTGGGCATGGTCAGCGGGGCGAGATCGGTCACGGCCGTGACGCTACCGGGGACCGAGGCGTGGCGCCGTCCTCCTGGAGTACCGAATCCGTTACGCCGGTCAGCGTTGGACGGCGCCGACGAGCGAGACCGCCATGGCCACGGCCCGGTCGCGGGCGGCGCTCGTCTCGGCCTCGGTCAGGGTGCGGTCGGGAGCCCGGAAGCGCAGGGCGAACGCCAGCGACTTCCTGCCCTCGCCCACCTGTGGACCCGTGAACACGTCGAAGAGCCGGATGCTCTCGAGCAGCTCGCCGGCGCCGGCCCGGAGCGCCTTCTCCACCTCGGAGGCGTGGACGGATGCGTCGACCACGAGGGCGACGTCCTCCTTGGCCACCGGGTGGTGCGAGAGGACCGGGGCGGTCGGGATCTCGACCGTCCGCGCCATCAGGAAGTCGAGGTCGATCTCGAGCGCCGCCGTGCCGCGGGGCACGCCGTACCTGTGGCAGACACGCGGGTGGAGCTCGCCGGCGTGCCCGAACTCCCGGCCGCCGACGGAGACCAGGGCGCAGCGACTCGGGTGCCACGGCATGCGAGACGTCTGCCCGACCTCGATCTCGACACCGAGCTCGCGAGCCAGCGTACGGACGACATCGAGGGCGTCCGACCAGTCGGCCGGCCGGCCGTCGCCCCACCAGCCGGCACGCTCTCGCTCGCCGGACAGCACCGCAGCCAGGAACAGCGGCTGCTCGGGGATGGCCTCGAAGAGCTTCTCGAGCTCGGCCTCGCTCGGGCGCCAGTCCACGCCGAACACGGGGGCCGGGCCGCGCCCCGTGGGGAAGGCGACCGTGCCGGTCTCGAAGAGGGCGACCCCGGCAGCGCCGCGACCCAGGTTGCGGGCCGCCGCGTCGAGGACTCCGGGGAGCAGCGTGGTCGTGTAGAGCGGCAGCTCCTGGGACAGCGGGTTCGAGAGGCGTACGGCGCGCCGCAGCGCGTCGTCCTCGGGCAGGCCGAGTGCGTCGAAGGTGTCGTCGCCCACGAACGGGAAGCTGACCACCTCGACGCACCCGAGCCCGGCCAAAGTACGGCCGATGCGGCGGCGCATCCGCTGCTCCAGTGTGAGTCCCCGGCCCACCGGCGGCACCGGAACCACCGATGGCACCTGGTCGTACCCGACGATCCGGACGACCTCCTCGACCAGGTCGTAGGGGTCGGTCAGATCGGGACGCCAGGAGGGCGGAGTGACGTGCAGGGGCTCGTGGCCGACGACCTCGGCACCGATCGCGCGCAGGTTCGCGACCACCCGCTCCGCGTCGATCGGAAGGCCGGCCACCTGTGCCGACAGCTCGACCGGCAGGACGATCGGCGCGTCCGTCGTGGGCGACGACGAGCTGTCGGTCACTCCGCCCCCGTGGCGCCCCGACCTGAACGACCCCTACGACCTGGTCGAGGAGGTCGTCCGGATCGTCGGCTACGACCGCGTCCCCTCGGTGCTCCCGACGCCGCC
>DATAOY010000100.1:0-1897 GCA_036265495.1 Nocardioides sp.
CCACGCGAGGTAGTCGACGGAGGTCGCAGTGAACGACAACGAGCAGCACCGGACTCACGCCCCGGGCGACGAGACCGACGCGGCCCTGGCGGCCGAGGCCGCGGAGCAGCAGGGCCTGCTGTTCACCGACGACGTCTCGCCGTTGCCCAGCGACACCGGCTACCGAGGTCCGACGGCGTGCAACGCGGCGGGCATCACCTACCGCCAGCTCGACTACTGGGCCCGCACCGGTCTGGTCGAGCCGTCCGTGCGCAGCGCCACCGGATCCGGCTCCCAGCGGCTGTACTCCTTCCGCGACATCCTCCTGCTGAAGGTCATCAAGCGGCTCCTGGACGCGGGCATCTCGCTCCAGCAGATCCGCACCGCGGTCCAGCACCTCCGGGCCCGCGGCACCGACGACCTGACCCGGGTGACGCTGATGAGCGACGGCGCCTCGGTGTACGAGTGCACCAGCAACGACGAGGTCATCGACCTGCTCCAGGGCGGCCAGGGCGTGTTCGGCATCGCCATCGGTGGGGTCTGGCGCGAGATCGAGGGCACCCTCTCCGAGCTCCCGAGCGAGCGGACCGCAGAGGACGACACCACCGCACACACCAACGACGAGCTCGCCGCACGCCGCGCCCGTAGGCTGGGCTAGACAGACACCGTCTCCAGGGCCGGTCCGGGGTCACCCCGGGCCGGCTTTGTCGTTGCTCCGCGTCGATCCGGTGGAGTACGACGAGCGGTTGTTACAGTGGGGTCGCTGACGATCCCGCACGGGAGAGTCTTCGCCCGGGTGAACGCCCGGACCGGAGCGCCGAAGGGGCAACCCCTCCCCGGAACCTCTCAGGCGCCAGGACCGTGCGGGTCAGGCAACTCTGGAGGGCCGAGCCCGGCTCGACAGAGGGGGAGGCGAATCTGACGATCCAGTCGAGGAGCCACCCGTGAGCCAGCCCGCCTTCGCCGACCGACACCTCGGACCGCGCCCGGACGACATCGCCCGGATGCTCGACCGTGTCGGCTTCGACTCGCTCGACGCCCTGATGGCCGCGGCCGTCCCGGCCGCGATCGCCTCGCGCACCCTCGATCTCCCCGAGCCCCTCTCGGAGTACGACGCAGCGCGCGAGCTCCGCCGGCTCGCGGCCCTCAACCGGCCGGCCGAGTCGATGATCGGTCTGGGCTACCACGCGACGATCACGCCGCCGGTGATCCGGCGCAACGTCCTCGAGGACCCGAGCTGGTACACGGCGTACACGCCCTACCAGCCCGAGATCTCCCAGGGCCGCCTGGAGGCACTCCTCAACTTCCAGACGGTCGTCGGCGACCTGACCGGACTGCCCACCGCCAATGCCAGCCTGCTCGACGAGAGCACCGCGGCCGCCGAGGCGATGACGCTGGTGCGTCGCGCGAAGCGTGGCGTGTCCGGGCCGTTCGTGGTCGACGCCGACGCGCTGCCACAGACCATCGAGGTCGTCCGCACCCGGGCCGGCGCGATGGGGATCGAGGTGGCCGTCGCCGACCTCACCGACGGTCTGCCCGACGGTGACGTCGCCGGCGTCCTGGTCCAGTACCCCGGCGCCTCCGGCCGCATCCTCGATCCCCGGAGCCTGATCGAGGCGGTGCATGAGCGCGGAGCCCTCGCCGTGGTCGCGGCCGACCTGCTGGCGCTGACCCTCCTGGAGGCGCCCGGCCAGCTCGGCGCCGACGTCGTGGTCGGTTCGACGCAGCGCTTCGGCGTGCCGATGTTCTACGGCGGTCCGCACGCCGGCTACATGTCCGTCGCGGCCGGCCTCGAGCGCCACCTGCCGGGTCGGCTGGTCGGCGTCTCCGTCGACGCCGAGGGACGCCCGGCGTACCGGCTCGCCCTGCAGACCCGCGAGCAGCACATCCGGCGCGACAAGGCCACCTCCAACATCTG
>DATAOY010000101.1:0-26126 GCA_036265495.1 Nocardioides sp.
GCTCTCGATGACTGCGGTGCTCATGCCGCGACTTCCTCTCGTGCGTTGTCCTTGGTGAGCTCGAGGAACATCTCCTCGAGGCCGGCCCCGTCGGCGGGGCGCAGCTCGGTCAGGGGTACGCCGGCGGCCAGGGCGACGCGGCCGACCTGGGCGGGATCGGCGTCGGTGCGGACGCCGCCCAGCGACTGCTCGGCGGTGTGCCCGGCCCCGGTCAGGGCCGCCGCGAGGGCCGCCACGTCGGCCGCGCCGGCGAAGGTGCCGGCAGCCTCGAGCAGCTCGCTCTTGGTGCCGGCCGCGACGATCCGGCCGTTGCCGATCACGACCAGGTCGTCGGCGATGACCTCGATCTCGTGCAGCAGGTGCGACGAGAGGAGGACCGTGCCGCCCTGGTTCGCGAAGCCGCGCAGCAGGTCGCGCATCCACCGGATGCCGGCCGGGTCGAGCCCGTTGGCCGGCTCGTCGAGGACGAGCACCTCCGGGTCGCCGATCAGCGCGGTCGCGATGCCGAGACGCTGGCGCATGCCGAGCGAGTAGTCCCGGACACGGCGCGCGGACTCCTCGTCGCTGAGGCTGACCAGGTCGAGCATCTCGTCGACCCGCGAGGCGGGTACCCGCATCGTGCGCTGCGCGAGGGTCAGGATCTCCCGGCCGGTGCGTCCGGCATGCTGCGCCGACGCGTCGAGCAGCACCCCGATCTCACGGCCGGGGTTCGGGAGGTCGGCGTACCTGCGCCCGAGCACCGTGGCGGTGCCCGACGACCCTGGGGTGAGGCCGACCAGGATCCGCATGGTGGTGGACTTCCCCGCGCCGTTCGGCCCGAGGAAACCGGTCACCCGGCCGGGTTCGGCCCGGAAGGTCACGTGGTCCACGGCGGTGAAGCCGCCGTACTTCTTGGTCAGTGAGTCGACGATGATCATGGCCAGGACTCTCGCCCTCGGAAGCCCTCGGCCACATCGGGGAGCGTGCTGAATCGGTCCCTGCCCGTGGGCCGGGGAACCCCTAGGGGCCTCGGGGTCGGCCCTCAGGGTCCCGCTAGCGTGGACGCATGCTCGTCGCGATCAGTATCAGTCCATCCGGCGGTGACGAGACGGGCGGCGTCAGCGCGTCCGTTGCGGACGCCGTCCGCGTCATCCGGGCGTCGGGGCTCCCGTGTGAGACCAACGCGATGTTCACCAACATCGAGGGGGAGTGGGACGAGGTGATGGCCGTGGTGAAGCAGGCGGTGTTCACCGTCGCCCAGACCTCTCCCCGAGTCGGGTTGGTGCTCAAGGCCGACCTTCGCGCGGGACACGACACCGGCCAGCTCACGGCCAAGGTTGGGCGGGTCGAGGAGCGCCTCGCCGATGGACAGTGAGGTCGTCCGGGTCCACACCGGGTCGAGCGATGTCGTCCACGACCTCACCGACACCTGCCGGCGGTTCGTCTCGTCGTACGACGACGGGCTCCTGCACGTGTTCGTCCCGCATGCGACCGCGGGCATCGCGGTCATCGAGACCGGTGCCGGCTCCGACGACGACCTCCTGGCGGCGCTGTCCGAGCTGCTCCCGGCCGACGACCGCTGGCGGCACCGGCACGGCTCGCCGGGTCATGGCCGCTCCCATGTCATGCCGGCGCTCGTCCCGCCGTACGCGACCGTGCCCGTGCTCCACGGCAGGCTCGCGCTCGGCACCTGGCAGAGCATCTGCCTGGTCGACCTGAACGTCGACAACCCCGACCGCGAGGTCCGGCTGTCCTTCATCCACGGCTGAGACACCATCGAAGCGAGCCGGTCGAGACGGGTCGGCTCGCGGGCTGGCAAGGTGGTCCCGTGACGACCACCCATCGCGAGCAGTCCTGGTCCGACGAGCGCGCCGAGCACGGGCGGATCCTGGTGCTCACGGCCAACCCGATATCGCAGGCCATCTTCACGATCGCGACCGCGGTCGGCCGGCTCGTGGTCGTGCTCGCCGACGACGAGGGTGGTCCCGGCCTCGCGTCCCTGGTCCCGGCCGAGGGCGACGCGGTCGTGCTGTGCGACCACGATGCGCCGGACGCCCCCCAGTTCCTGCGCGACGCCCTGGCCTCACCCGCGTCGTACGTCGCGATGATGGCGAGCCGTAGCCGCGCCGAGCGGCTGATGGCCGAGCTCGACGCCGAGGGTGTGCCGCACCTCGACAAGCTCCATGTGCCCGCGGGCCACAACCTCGGGGGCAAGGCTCCGGGCGAGATCGCCCTGTCGGTCGTCGCCGAGATCGTGGCGGAGTCCTACCGGCGTCCCGGCGGCCCGATGCGCGGTCCTCGTTGACCGATCTCTCCTGGCAGGTCGTCCTCGTGATCGGCCTGGTCGTGACGCTGGGTGCCTACGTCCAGGCGGTGGTCGGCCTGGGGCTCGGCCTGCTCAGCGCGCCCGTGGTCGCACTGGTCGCGCCCTCGATGGTGCCGGTGCTGACCCTGTGGCTCGCCCTCCTGATCGCGGGGCTGAACCTGGTCGACGAGCACGAGCACGTCGACTGGCGCTCGACGGCGTGGTCGCTGCCGGCGCGGGTCCCCGGCACCGTCCTCGGCGCCTGGCTGGTGGCGTCGTTCACCGAGGAGCAGATCGGGCTCGCGCTGGCGGTGATGGTGCTGGTCGCCGTCGCTCTCACCGTCCACACCGTCGAGGTCCCGCTCAACCCGGCCACCCTCGCCACGGCGGGCTTCGTCGCCGGAGCCACGGGCACCGCGACGTCGGTCGGCGGCCCGCCGATCGCGCTCCTGTACCAGCGCGGAGACCCCCAGGTGGTCCGCGCGACGCTCTCGGTCTTCTTCTTCGTCGGGGTGATCCTGAGCCTGGGTGGCCTCGCGGTCTCCGGCTCGCTCGACCGGCAGCCCTCGTTGCTGGCCCTCGTGCTGTGGCCCACCGTCGTCCTCGGGTACGTCGTGGGGCGGCGCACCCGCGGACTGGTCGACGGTGCCGCCTTCCGCTGGGGCGTGCTGGGCGTCTGCACGATCTCGGCGCTGGTCCTCCTGGTGCGCTCGGTGGCCTGACGACGGTCGTGCGAGGTCGTCGCGAACTCGCCCGACGTGCTCGTTTGCCCGTGCGGGTCACCCTGGCCCCGCTACCCTTCCCGGCGTGTCCAGCACGACCACCACGCCCCGAGCGGGCAACCCGAAGCTCAAGCGCGCGATCATCCTGGTCGGGCTGCTGGTGCTGGTCGGACTGTTGGGCTACCAGCTGTACAAGGCCACGCGTCCACCGCGGGGCGGGGACCCGCACAACGACATCCCCGCGCTGAAGGCGACGAAGTACTACGACTACGTCGGCGGCGACCACACGACCGACCCGGTCACGTACCAGCAGGTGCCTCCGGCCGGGGGTCCGCACGATCCCCAGTGGGACGACTGCGGCGTGTACAGCGCCCCACCGCGCAACGAGAACGCCGTTCACGATCTCGAGCACGGCACGGTCTGGATCACCTATCGGCCCGGCCTGTCCACGGCCGACGTCCAGAAGCTCGCGGCCGACCTGGACACGGTCAGGAGCGGGAAGATCATGCTCTCGCCGTACCCGGGTCTGCCGGCCCCGGTCGTGGTGACCGTGTGGAACGCCCAGCTCGACCTCACCGGTGCCGACGACCCGCGCCTGCCGGTCTTCCTGAAGTTCTACGGCGACGGGCACACGGCGCCCGAGGCGGCCTTCGCCTCGTGCAAGGGCGGGCTGCACGTCATGGCCTCCGACAAGCCCTGACCTCGCCCCCTAGCGTGGCTCCGGCTTGCGCTCGGCCTGGAGCTGTCGCTCGGTGTCGGCGAAGCCGACGCTGCGGTAGATCCGGATGGCCAGGTACTCCGGGTCCGCGACCATCACCAGCGTGTCGGCACCGAGCTCGTCGTACCCGTACCGGCTGACCCGGTGGACCAGCGTGCCGGCGAGACCGCGGCCCCGGGCATCGGGATGGGTCTTGACGCTCTGGAACCTGGCCAGACCGGGCGATGCGGTGAAGAGCCCCATCGACGCGAGCAGCCGACCGTCCTCGAAGGCGCCCCACCATGCGCCGTACCCGGCCTCGACCAGGCGGCGCTGGGCGGCGGCCTGGTGGGTGACGAAGTCCCCGTGGTACCAGCTCGGGTCCTCACCGGCCATGGCCAGCTCGATCTGCTGCTGCCAGTCGGCGTCGGAGTCGAGCGGGCGGTACGTCGCGTCGGTGTTGGGTCGCGGGGGCTCGTGCACCGAGGTCGCGGTCATCACGGTGGACACGTCGAGGGTCATCCCGAGCTGGGCGAACGGCGCCAGGTCGTCGGCGCTGCCGGCCCGGCCGTCGACGCCGAACGTCCGGTGCTCCGCCGCGGGGAACTCCCGCTCGAACGCGTCGAGCCACCGCCGCGCGTCCTCGAGGTCAACCGGAGGCGCAGGCAGGAGCAGGAAGTTTCCCCACCAGTACGTCGGGTTGTCCGGCGTGCGGACCACGAGGTGGCTGCCTTGGTCCTCGACCACGCTGCCGGAGTGCTCCAGCATCGCGAGATCGGTGCGGAAGGCGAGGGACGCGATATCCATGTGTCGCACCGTACGAGCGCGTGCGAGGTTGGGTCGCATGAATTCCGCGACGAGCTACGAGGTCCGCCCCGAGCAGCCGGTCGACCGGGACGACGTGCTCCGGGTGATCGCGGCGGCGTTCGGCGAGGAGAGGGAGGACCACGGGCTGCGGGTCGCCGACATCTGGGCCCGGCTCGGTCATCACCGGCGAGCGGGCCTGGTCGTGGAGCAGGGAGGCCACGTCCTCGGCCACGTCGGGCTCAGCCGGGCCTGGGTGGATGCCCACCGGGCCCTGGTCGAGGTGTGGGTGTTGAGCCCGCTCGCGGTCGAGCCGGAGCGGCAGCGACAGGGGATCGGGACCGCGCTGGTGGCGGCCGCGGTCGAGACGGCTCGGGAGAGCGGCGTGCCCGTGCTGTTCCTGGAGGGGAGCCCGTCCTACTACGGCGCGCGCGGCTTCGAGCGGGCCGACCGGTACGGCTTCCTGCCCGCCGCCCTCGAACGGACCCCACCGGCGGCGTTCCAGTGCGTGGTCTTCGAGGGCCGCGAGGACTGGATGACCGGGCAGCTGATCTACCCCGACACCTGGTGGGAGCACGACGCGGCCGGCCTGCGCGACCCGGACCCCGATTGACTCGAACACATGTTCGACCGATGATGGCTCCATGCTGGTCTCACCGCCCGGCTGGCCCCGCGGGGTCCGCCCGCCCGACGCCCCCGACTGGGAGCGCACCGCGTGCAACTGGCTGCTCGACCAGTGCCCGCCCGACTACCGCGCCTATCCCGCACTGCGTCGTCATCCCGTCGTGCTGGCGCGCTTCGCGGTGCTCCACATCGAGGCCGACCAGGCGGCCTGCCGACGGGGTCTGAGCGAGGCGCGGTCGGAGCTGCGCGAGGTCGCCGAGCTCGCCGTCGTCGAGGCCGCGATCACGACCTGGCAGGCCGAGGAGGCGCGGCTGCTCGCCGTACGCCGCGAGGCAGGGTTGGTGGAGGAGGCGCTCCGGGGCCGCCGCTACGTCGCCCGGCTCTGAACGGGCCGGCGGGCCGCGCCGGTCACGGTTCGTGACCCCCGGTCGCGCTCGGTCGTTGTCCGGTCATCCCGACCGGAAGGGTTGTCATGCACCGTCGTCGCTTCACCCTGCTCACCGTCGCCGCTGCCGCGCTGACCGCGGTCGTCACCGTGAATGCGCCGACCGAGGCCGCGAAGGCACCGCTGCGGTACGTCGCGCTCGGCGACTCCTACAGTGCGGCGTCCGGGGTGCTGCCGCCCGACCCGACCAGCCCGTTCTGTGCGCGGTCGACGGCGAACTACCCGCACCTGATCGCCGCGGCGACCGGTGCCCGCCTCACCGACGTCACGTGCGGTGCCGCGGAGACCAAGGACTTCGCCCACAGCCAGTACCCCGGCGTCGCGCCCCAGCTCGGCGCCCTGCGCCGGGGAACGCGGCTGGTGACGATGACGATCGGCGGGAACGACAACAACACGTTCGTCGGCGCGATCGTCGAGTGTGGCGCCGCCGGGCTCTCGACGCTGGGCCAGGGGAGCCCGTGCCGGGACCGGTACGGCAACCGGTTCCGCCACGACATCCGGCACACGACGTACCCGGCCCTGGTCAAGGCGCTGAACGCCGTGCACCGCCACGCACCGCACGCACGCGTCGCGATCCTCGGCTACCCGTGGATCCTGCCGAGGACGCAGGGTTGCTTCGACAAGATGCCGGTGGCGAAGGGCGACGTGCCGTACCTCCGCCGCGTCCAGGCGACGCTGAACAACGCCGTACGCCGGGCGGCCGCCGCGACCGGATCGACGTACGTCGACCTCGGCCGGGTCTCCGAGGGCCACGACGCGTGCCAGGCCGAGGGCACGCGGTGGATCGAGCCGGTGCTCCAGGGGACCAACCCGGTGGTCGTCCACCCGAACCCGCTGGGCGAGCAGCACATGGCCAAACGGACGATGAGGGTCCTCCACCTCGGGTGAGCTCGCGTGGGTCGCGTGGGTCGCGTGGTGCCGTAACACCGGGCATCACCCTCACTCGTCCTCCCCGGTCCGCCCGTCGATCAGCTCGCGGGCGATGTCGAGGTGGCCGGTGTGACGCGCGTACTCCTGGATCAGGTGCAGGAGGATCCACTGCAGCTGGGGGGCCGACTCCTCGTCGGCGAAGCGGCCGCCGACCACGGCCCGCTCGGTCAGCTCGTGCGCCTCGACGATCTCGCGCGTCCGGATCGCCGCGTCGTCGAGCATGGTGCGCAGCCCCGCGACGGGGAGCGCCAGGGTGATCCAGCCACCGTTCGCGGCGTCCCGCCACGGGTCGTCGACCTGCTCCCCGAGGAAGCCCCACACGAGCCACCGCCGCTCGACGTTCACCAGGTGGTGGACCAGCCCGGACGGCGTCCACCCGGACGGCACCACGGACCGGGTGAGCTCGTCGTCGGACAGCCCGTCCAGCTTGGCCGTGACCATGCCCCGGAAGAAGTCGAGGTAGTCGATGAGCAGACCACGCAGGTCCGGGGTCGAGCCGGGCTCGGGGAAGTGGGTCGGCGTGGACGTCGGCATCACCCCAGCACGCGTCGGGCGAGATCGATGTGGAAGCGGGTCGAGAGCAGCAGGTCGTCGACGTGGACACGCTCGTTCGCGTTGTGGAACCCCGCCTCGAGCACGTCGTACGGCGTGGCGCGGAACGGGCTGAAGCCGTAGGCCTGGGTGCCCCCTGCCGCCCGTAGGAAGTTGCTGTCGGTGAACCCCGTGCACAGGGTCGGCATCAGGGTGCCGGGGTCTGCCTCCGAGGCGAGGAACGCGGCGATCGCGGCGGGCACGACTCCGTCCACGGGGGAGCTCGAGGCCGGGACCATCGCCTCGGGCCAGGCGAGCTCGTAGGCGATGTCGTCGCCGAGCGCGGACCTCACCCGGCTCTCGACGTCCGCGTGCGACGTGCCGGGGAGGATCCGGACGTCCACCTCGGCAGTGGCCCTCGCGGGCATCACGTTGCGCTTGTTCGAGGCCCACAGCATCGTCGGCGCCATCGTCGAGCCCATCAGTGCCTGGATCGTGTCGCCGAGCCCGTCGTACAGCCGGTCGGCCTCCGCGAGCGCCTTCGACAGGTCCGGCTCGTCGCGCCCGAGCAGTGCGCGCAGCATCGCGACGGCCTCGGGCGCCGGCGCCGGGTCCGGCAGTCCGTCGCCGAGGCGCGGCAGCAGGCGGGCGAGCAGGGGTACGGCGTTCCGTCCCAGCGTGGGCACCGACGCGTGACCGGCCTCGCCCACGGCCGTGACCTGTACCGGGAGGGTGCCCTTCTCGCCGACCGAGTAGCCGATCATCTCGCGACCGTCGGAGAGCGGCAGCCGCTCGCCGCCGCCCTCGTTCACGCTGTGCGTCGGCCGGATGTCCGGCCGCTCCTCGAGCAGCCAGCGCATCCCGACGTCGGCGAACCCGTCCTCCTCGTCGGCCACCGCGATGAACCACAGGTCGCCACGCGGCCGGAAGCCGCTGCGCGCGAGCTCGGCCATCGCGACCGCCCTGGCGGCCACCTCGTTCTTCATGTCGACGGCGCCGCGGCCCCAGAGCCATCCGTCGTCGTCGACCACGCCCGCGAAGGGCGGATGGGTCCAGTCGCGCGGGTCGCACGGCACCACGTCGGTGTGCCCGACCAGGGCCAGGCTCTCCGCACCAGCGTCCGCGCCCGGGATCCGCGCCACGACGTTGGCCCGGTGGGCCTCCCTGGCGACCAGCTCGGCCTTGATCCCGTGACGCCCGAGGTAGTCCTGCAGGTACTCGGCGCACCGGGTCTCGTTGCCGAGCCCGGGCTCGCGTGCGTTCGTGGTGTCGAGGCGGATCAGGTCGCGGGCGACCTCGATGACCTCGTCGTGCAGCCGCGTGGTGTCGGTCATGCGCTGACCCCCAGCCGGTCGATGATCCAGGCGTAGATCTCCGCCTCGTAGGCCAGGTGCCCGATCCGTCCGGACGGGCCGACGTGCGCTCCGGCCGCCGTCTCGCAGCGGAACAGCAGCCGCGGAGACCATTCCGGGTCGGACGCGCGGAGCGCGGCCACCCACTTGGCCGGCTCGCGCACCATCACCCGGGGGTCGTGGACGGCTCCGGTGACGAGCAGGTCCGGACGGCCGCCGGCCGGGGGCAGGTTGTCGTACGGCGAGTAGGCGAGCAGCCAGTCGAACTGCTCGCGGATGCGCGGGTCGCCCCACTCCTCCCACTCGGTGATCGTGAGCGGAATCGTCGAGTCGAACATGGTCGTCACCACGTCGACGAACGGCACCTCGGCGACGACCGCGCACCAGCGCTCGGGTCGCTGGCTGAACACCGCGCCCTGGAGCAGTCCACCGGCGCTCAGTCCGCGCGTGGCGATCCGGTCGCCGTCGACGAGCCCTTCGTCGGCGAGGCCGTCCGCCACCGCGGCCAGGTCGTCGAAGCTGTGCTGCTTGGTCTGCATGCTCCCGTCGAGCCACCACCGGCGCCCGCCCTCGCCACCGCCGCGGATCAGGGCGTGCACCCACACGACGCCGTGGTCGAGCAGGCTGGGGAGGCCCGGGTCCCACTCCGGCTCGTCGACCGCCTCGTACGCGCCGTAGGCGTAGACGAGGGCAGGAGCGGAGCCGTCCAGGGGGGTGTCGCGATGGCGCAGCAGGACCGATGGAACCCGGGTGCCGTCGGGTGCCGGGAAGGCGCGTCGTTCGACGACGTAGGCGTCCGGGTCGAAGCCCGGCGCCTCACCCCGATGGACCTCGGTCGCCGCGCCGGTCCGCAGGTCGACCGACGACCAGATCGGGGGCCTGAGGTAGGTCTCGTCGCACACGGTGATCGCCGGGGCGTCGTACAGCTTGTTGCGGCTGAGGCCGAGACATCCCACCTCGTCGCGGCTCCGGACGACGATCCCGTCGCCGCTGAGGTCGTCCGGCCGGACGATCCGCAGTCGGTGCTGCCCGTCGGTGCGGTAGGAGAGCACCACGGCGTCGGCGAAGCCGTCGGCCTGCAGCAGGCGCTCGTCGGGGTTCTCCGGCCGCGCCTCCGTCCACACGCTGTGGTCCTGGTCGGTGTCGACGGGGATGGGTGCCCGCATCAGCCGGAACTCGACCGCGCCGTCGTTGGTCACCAGCAGCAGCGCGTCTCCGGCGTGCTCCACGTCGTAGAGAACGCCGTGCCGGCGCCCCCCGACGGACCGTGCCGCCGACTCCGGTGCGTGCGCGTCGACGACGCGCACCTCGCTGGTCGACCGGCTCTCGCTGGTGATCACGACGAGGTCCTCGCTGCGTGTGCCGCGCACCTCGAGCTCGAAGTGCTCGTCCGGCTCCGTCAGCACGAGTACGTCGTCCGCGGCGTCGGTGCCGATCCGGTGGCGCCAGACCTCGTCGGCCCGGTACGCCTCGTCGTGCACGGTGTAGAAGAACCACTGCGAGTCCGCGCTCCACGCGCCGGTGTAGTAGCAGCGCGGGATGCGGTCGGGGAGGTCCTCACCGCTGCGCAGGTCGCGGAACCGCAGCTCGAAGACCTCGTCGCCCGCCGTGTCGATGCTGTAGGCGAGCAGATCCTCGTCCGGACTGACCTTCGTCATGCCCACGTCGAGGTATCCGGTGCCACGATCCTGGGCGTTCACGTCGAAAAACAGGGATGACGATTCGGATTCGGTCGTTGACCCGGCTCCTGAAGCGTGATTCAGTCGCCGCAGTTCGACGTAGTCGCTGTTCACGGGGTGGCGGGTCCAGTAGGAGAATCTCCTGCGGGACCAGCGGGCGGACTCGTCGTCGGTCGGTAACCGGGACAACATCTCCGCCTTCAAGGTGGATCCGAGGGATTGCAGATGAGCAACGGACGCGTCGTAGAAAGCCCGCTCGGCAACGAGATGATCCAGCACGGCGGGCTCGTTCCCGCCCAGCCAGTGGTAGGGGTCGGGGCGCTCGACCCCGTGCTCGGTGTGGGTGAAGGGACGGCGCGCCGCGGTCGGCGGGGTCGGAGTCGGCACGGCGGTCACGGTACCGCCGGTGCCTTCCTGGCCGCGCTCGGACTCCTGCTGGCCACACTGCTGCCCGGGCTCGCGATCGGCGGACCGGCCCAGGGCAAGGACAAGGTGGTCTTCCACGTCGCGATGCTGGGCGAGGGGGTCGACTCCCTGAACCCGTTCCTGGGGTTCCAGGCCCCGTCGTACGAGATGTGGGGCCTGACCTATGACTACCTCACCGGCTACTCGATGAAGGACATGTCGCCCGAGCCGGGGCTGGCCACCAAGTGGACGACGTCGCCCGACGGAAGGACGTGGACGTTCACGGTGCGCAGCGGCGTGAAGTTCTCCGACGGAGTCCCGCTGACCGCGGCCGACGTCGCCTACACGTTCAACCGGGTCCTCCACGGCACGGCCGAGAGCACGAACTGGATCTCCTACCTCAAGGGCGTCACCACGGTCACCGCGCCGAACGCCACCACGCTGGTGATGAAGCTGAAGAAGCCGAGCGCCACTCTGCCGCTGCTCCCGATCCCGATCGTGCCCGAGCACGTCTGGAAGGACGTCAGCGAGAAGGAGATCAAGAGCTACGGCGCCGAGCCCCAGGGCGGCAAGCCCGTCGTCGGCTCCGGCCCGTTCCGACTGGTGCAAGGAACCGCGGACGGCCAGATCTTCAAGTTCGAGGCCAACCCCGACTACTGGGGCGGCGCGCCGCACATCGACGAGGTGATCTTCCAGTTCTACAAGAACGACGACTCGGCCGTGCAGGCCCTGCTCAAGGGCGAAGCCGACTTCGTCGAGGGCATCACCGCGCTCGAGGTGAAGAGCCTCCAGGGCAAGCCCGGGATCCAGGCGCACAACGGCAACTCACCGGGCTTCGACGAGATCGCCTTCAACTCCGGGTCGGTGGACCTCAAGGGCAACCCGATCGGCGACCCCGACCCCGCCGTGCTGGACCCGAGCTTCCGGCACGCACTGGGCTACGCGCTCAACCTGCCGCAGCTGATCCAGAAGGTGTACCAGGGTGCCGGACTGCCCGGGACGACGATCGTGCCGCCGAACTACACCGAGTACCACTGGCAGCCGCCGGCGGACCAGAAGTACACCTTCGACCTCGACAAGGCCGGGCAGCTGCTCGACGCCGCCGGCTACCAGCTGAACTCCAGCGGACAGCGGACCGAGAAGGACGGGAAGACCCCGATCAGCCTTCGCCTGGCGGCCCGGTCCGACTCCCCGACCTCGCTGCACACGATGGACTACTTCCAGCAGTGGCTGAAGGACCTCGGCATCAAGTCGGAGGTGTCGACGTACAGCTCGAGCCAGCTCACCGACGAGATCTACAAGGGCAACTTCGACGCCTTCCAGTGGGGCTGGTACGTCGAGCCCGACCCGGACTCGATGCTCAGCTACATGACGTGCGCGCAGCGGCAGCACTCGTCGGACTCCTTCTACTGCAACAAGGCCTACGACAAGCTCTACGAGGAGCAGCACGTCTCGACCGACCACGCGGCGCGGGCCGGGCAGATCAAGAAGATGCAGGAGATCATCTACCGCGACGCGCCGTACCTGGTGACGGCGTACTCCTCCATCGGTGAGGCGGTGCGCAGCGACCGCTTCGCCTGCCTGGTCACCCAGCCCAACCCCGGCGGCATCTGGCTGGAGCAGTACGGCGTCTACAACTACATCCACCTGAAGCCGGCCGCCGACGCGAGCACCTGTGACGCGGCACCGGGTCTCACCGGCGCCGTCAAGGTCTCGTCGAGCAGCGAGTCGTCATCCTCGACCGGGCCGTTCCTGATCGCCGTGGGTGTGGCGGCCGTCCTGGCGCTCGTCGCGGGCGGGGTCGTGATGATGCGGCGGCGGTCCACCGTGGGAGACCGGGAGTGAACGCGGAATGAGCCTGGTCGCCGAACCGGGGCTGGTCGCCGACAGAGAGCAGGCCGACGCCCAGCCCCGGCGCCGCGGCTACGCCTCGTACGTCGGGCTCAAGGTGCTCGGGGCGCTCGGCAGCCTGTTCTTCATGCTGATCGTGAACTTCTTCCTGTTCCGGGTGCTGCCCGGTGACCCGGCCAAGACCCTCGGCCGCGGTCGGCTGGTGAGCCAGGAACAGATCGACGCGTTCAACAAGACCTACGGGCTGAACCAGTCGATGCCCCAGCAGTTCGTGACCTTCCTGAAGAACATCGTGCACGGAGACCTCGGCATCTCCCTGCAGTACCGGACCCCGGTCTCGCAGCTGATCATGGACCGGCTCTGGCCGACCATCCTCCTGGTCGGGACCTCGACGATCCTGGCCACGGTGATCGGCGTCTACCTCGGCATCAAGGGAGCCTGGAACCGCGGCGGGATGTTCGACAAGATCTCGACGGGCACGTCGCTGACCCTCTACTCCATGCCGGAGTGGTGGCTCGGACTGTTGCTGATCGCGGGGCTGGGCGTCGGCTTCTGGTTCGTGCCCGGCATCTTCCCGACCGGGGGGCTGAACTCGTCCGACGTCGACCCGAACTCGCTGCACGGCGTGCTCGACACGATGTGGCACCTGGTGCTCCCGGTGACCACGCTGACCTTGGCCTACCTCGCGGAGTACTCGCTGATCATGCGCAGCTCGCTGCTCGACGAGCTCGGGGAGGACTACCTCCAGACCGCCCGAGCGAAGGGCCTGCGCGACGTACGGGTGCGCAACCACCACGCCGTCCGCAACGCGCTGCTCCCGACCACCACCCTGATCGCCCTCAACATCGGGTTCGTGGTCTCCGGCGCGATCACCGTCGAGACCGTCTTCTCGATCCCCGGCCTGGGCCTGCTCTCCACCGACGCGATCGACGTCCCGGACTTCTGGGTGCTTCAGGGCACGTTCCTGGTCGCCAGCGCGGGTGTGATCCTGGCCAACCTGGTCGCCAACCTGATCTACGGCTGGCTCGACCCGAGGGTGCGGACATGACCGCCGAGGTCACCGCCCCGCGGCTCTCCCCGCGCCAGCTCGCACGGCGCCGCCGCGTCGCGTCGTGGAAGCGTGGCTGGACGCGGTTCCGCGCCCACCGCAGCGGCATGGTCGGGCTTGCGGTCCTCGTCGTCTTCATCGCCATCGCCCTGGCGGCACCGCTGCTCGCCGACTCCAGCGGGCTCGACGTGACCCAGGCCGACGGCCCCATCCTGCACGCGCCAACAGCGGGCTATCCGCTCGGCACCGACGAGAACGGGCGCTCGGTGCTGACCCTGCTCATCTGGGGTTCGCGCATCTCCCTGCTCGTCGGGCTGATGGCGACGTTGATCTCGATGGTGATCGGCACCCTGATCGGGCTGGTGTCCGGCTTCTTCCCGGGCTGGGTGGGCCGGATCTTCTTCCGGTTGACCGAGTGGTTCCTGGTGATCCCGTACCTGCCCCTGGCGATCGCCCTGGCCACCGTCCTGGGCCGGTCGCTGGTCAACATCATCATCGTGATCGGCGTGACCTCGTGGCCGGGGACGGCGCTGCTGATCCGCAGCCAGACCCTCTCGATCCGGGAGCGGGCGTACGTCGAGCGGGCCGAGGCGATCGGAGCCGGGCGCTGGCATCAGATGGGCAGGCACGTGCTGCCGAACGTGATGCCGATGATCTTCGCGAACACCACGCTCACGGTGGCGGGTGCCATCCTGGCCGAGACCACCTTGAGCTTCCTCGGCCTCGGCGACCCGACCCGCACCTCGTGGGGCACGATGCTGGACAGTGCGTTCGAGGTCGGCGCGATCACGACGGGGTGCTGGTGGTACATCGTGCCGCCCGGTGTCTGCGTCGTCCTGGTCGTGCTGGCGTTCACGTTGATCGGCAACGCCCTGGAAGAGGTGCTGAACCCGCGGCTGAGGGGTCGCTGATGAGTACTGCGACGCTGCTGGCCATCCGTGACCTGCATGTCAGCTACGCCACCGGTGAAGGCCCCCTGCCGGCGGTCCGTGGGGTCGACCTCACCGTCGAACGCGGCCAGATCGTCGGCGTGGCGGGCGAGTCCGGCTGCGGGAAGTCCACGCTGGCCAGCACCGTGCTGCGCCTGCAGCCGCCCAGCGCCACCGTCTCGGGGGAGGTCCTGTTCGACGGGCACGACGTGATGACGATGCGCTGGGGAGAGCTCCGAGCCGTGCGCTGGGCGGGTGCCTCGATCGTCTTCCAAGGTGCGCTGCACTCGCTCAACCCGGTGCACCGGATCGGCGCGCAGATCGCGGAGCCGCTGCTTGTCCACGACCCGTCCCTGGGCCGGCGGAGCATCGACGAGCGGATCGAGGCGCTGCTGGATCAGGTCGGGCTCGACCCGGCGCGCGCGCGGAGCTACCCGCACCAGCTCTCGGGCGGGCAGAAGCAGCGAGTGATGATCGCGATGGCGCTGGCCTGCGACCCCGAGCTGGTCGTGGCGGACGAGCCGACGACGGCGCTCGACGTGATGGTGCAGGCCCAGGTGCTGGGCGTGCTGTCCGGGCTGGTCCGCGAACGCGGCGTGGGGATGATGATGATCAGCCACGACCTCTCCGTGCTCGCCGAGCTGTGTGACCGGATCACGGTGATGTACGCCGGCCGCGTGATCGAGGAGGGACCGGCGGGGAAGGTGTTCTCCGCTCCCATCCATCCGTACTCCGGCGCCCTGTCGGCCGCGTTCCCCCGGGTCGGTGACCCGGCTGCCCGGTTCTCACCGGCGGGTCTTCCGGGTGATCCGCCCGATCCGCGCAACCTCTCCGCAGGATGCTCGTTCGCACCACGGTGCCCGCGTGCCGCCGAGATCTGTCTCCGGGCCGAGCCGGTGCTGACGACTCACCTGGACGACCGGATGGCGGCGTGCGTCCGGATCGGCCAGCCCGATCCGCTCCGCGAGCCCACGGAGGTGGCCGGGTGACCCCACCGCAGCGGAGTGCCGAACTGGTGGCGAGCGGCCTCCGGGTCGAGTTCACCACCCGGGCCGGACGGGTCGCGAAGGCCCTGGACGGGGCCGACCTGGTGGTGCGGGCCGGGGAGGTCGTCGCGCTGGTGGGGGAGTCGGGGTCCGGCAAGACGACGCTCGCCCGGAGCCTGGTGGGGCTCACCAAGCCGGCGGCAGGCGAGGTGACCTGGGACGGCAAGCCGATGAACCGGTCGGCCCGGGGCCTGAAGTCGCTCCGACGCCAAGTACAGCTGGTCCTGCAGGACCCGAGCGGGGCGTTGAACCCACGGCAGACGGTCTACGAGTCCGTGGCCGAGGGGCTCCGGGTCCACAAGCTCGTCGCACGCTCCGGGAAGACCGAGGACGAGCTGGTGGCGGCGGCCCTCTCCTCAGCGGGCCTGCGGCCGCCCGAGGGGCTGTTCCTCCGCTATCCCCACGAGCTCTCCGGTGGGCAGCGGCAGCGCGTCCTGATCGCCGGCGCGCTCGCCGTGCAGCCCCAGCTGCTGATCGCGGACGAACCGGTGTCCAGCCTCGATGCGTCCATCCGCGGTGAGATCCTGGCCCTGCTGCTCCGGCTCCGGGAGGAGCTCGGCCTGGGTGTCCTCGTGGTGACCCACGACCTGGGGCTCGCCTGGAACATCGCCGACCGGATCGCGGTGATGTACCTCGGCCGGGTCGTCGAGTCCGGGCCGACCGAGGAGGTGCTCACGTCGCCGCAGCACCCCTACACCCAGGCTCTGCTCTCGGTCGTGCCCGAGATGGAGCGTCTGGAGCCGATCGTGCTCCGGGGCGAGATCCCGGACCCGACGCGCATCCCGCGAGGATGCCGTTTCCACCCGCGCTGTCCGGCCCTGGCGTCGGGCGAGGCCGACGAGGTCGCGGACGCCTGCCGACGCACGTCGCTGCCGATCCTCCCCAGCGACCCCGACGGCCATCGCTGTGCCTGCCACCTGGTTGCGTCGCGGGCTCGGGCCGACGCGGCGGACGAGGTGAGCGCGTGACTCTTCAGGCCGCCCTGCCCCGCGAGCTGTACGTCGACGCCGCGGCCTGGGAGCGCGAGCGCGACCAGGTGCTGCTGCGCGAGTGGACCTGCGTCGGCCGGGTGGCCGACCTCGGGCTGCACGAGCCCGAGCGGGTCGCCATCGTCGAGGCGCTGGGCGAGTCGCTGGTGGTGACGTCGGACGCCGACGGCGCCCTGCACGCGGCGTACAACGTCTGCCGGCACCGCGGATCGCAGCTGTTCCCGACCGAGCCGGGCTCGGCCCCGCAGCTGTGCGCGGCCAAGTCGATCCGCTGCCCCTACCATTCGTGGACCTACGCCCTCGACGGCTCGCTGCTGCGCGCGCCGCACACCGAGGACGGCGACGTCGACCCACCGGAGTTCGGGCTGCACACCGTCGGGGCCGAGGCCTGGGGTGGGTTCGTGTTCGTGCACCCGACCGCGCACGACGCCACGCCGCTGGTCGACAGCGTCGGGAGAGCGACGCGGACGCTTGCGAACTACGACCTCGACTCGCTGGTCACCGGGCTGGCCCTGACCTACGAGGTCCGTGCCAACTGGAAGGTGATCGCCGAGAACTACAACGAGTGCTACCACTGCGGGCCGGTGCACCCCGAGCTGTCGCGGCTGGTTCCGTCGTTCGCGGGCGGCGGGCGCGGCCTCGACTGGGACGCCGGGATCCCGCACCGCGAGGGCGCCTGGACGTTCACGATGACCGGCACCACCGATCGTGCCCCCCTGCCCGGCCTCGACGAGCACGAGAGGTCGCGGCACAAGGGCGAGCTGGTCTATCCCAACCTGATGCTCTCCTGCTCCGCAGACCATGTCGCGGCGTTCACCCTGCGACCGTCGGCGGTCGACCGGACGGCGATCGACTGCCGGCTGCTGTTCCACCCGTCGGAGCTGGCGAAGCCGTCGTTCGACCCCTCGGACGCGGGCGACTTCTGGGACATGGTGAACCGCCAGGACTGGGCGATCTGCGAGTCCGTGCAACGGGGGATGTCCTCCCGGGCGTACACGCACGGCTGGTTCGCGCCGATGGAGGACGACTCGGCCGACATCCGCCGCTGGCTGCTGCCGCGGCTGGAGAGAGCCGGTTCGCAGGTCGAACCCGCCGCGAGCACGGATGACTGACGTCGACTACGTCGTCATCGGACTGGGCGCACTGGGCTCCGGTGCGGCCTGGCAGCTGGCGAGCCGAGGGCACTCGGTGGTCGGGCTCGAGCAGTTCGAGCTGGGGCACGCCCGCGGCGCCTCCCACGACACGTCGCGGATCCTGCGGCACAGCTATCACACGCCCACCTACGTCCGGCTCACCCAGGAGGCGTACGACGACTGGGCGCGGCTCGAGGCGGAGTCCGGCGAGGAGCTGGTCACCGTCGTCGGGGGTCTCGACCTGTTCCCGCCCGGCTGCGCGATCAGCCCGGTCGACTACGTCGACTCCCTCCGGGAGGTGGGGATCGCGTTCGAGGAGCTCGATGTCGACGAGATCCGGCGCCGGTGGTCGGTGTTCCGTCCACCACCCGGGACGCTGGGGCTCTACCAGGCGCGCGGTGCGATCGTCCCCGCCGCGCGGGGAACCGCGGCGATGCAGCGGCTCGCGACGGAGGCCGGCGCGACCCTGCTCGGATCGACGCCGGCCACCCGGGTCAGCGACCACGGCTCGCACCTGGTCGTGGCGGCCGCGGGCGCGTCGTACACCTGCCGCGGGGTGGTGGTGGCGGCCGACGCGTGGACGAACCACGTGCTGGGCGGGCTCGGCGTCGAGGTCCCGTTGACGGTGACCCTCGAGCAGCCGACCTACTTCGCCCCGCCGGACCCCGCGCCGTACCAGGACGTGCCGCTGTGGATCTGGATGGACGAGCCGTCGTACTACGGATTCCCCTGTTACGGCGAGCCCACGGTGAAGGTGGCACAGGACTGTGGTGGCCCGACGGTCGACCCCGATCACCGCACGTCGGAGCCCGACCCGGAGATGCTCGACCGGCTCCGGGTGTTCCTGGCGTCGCTGCTCCCCGGGACCGGACCGGCCGTGCGGTCGCTGCGCTGCCAGTACACGCTGACCCCGGACCGCGACTTCGTGATGGCGCCGGTGCCGGGCCATCCCTCGGTCGTCGTGGGGCTCGGCTCGGCGCACGGGTTCAAGTTCGCGCCGACGTTCGGCCGGATCCTGGCCGACCTGGTGACGTCCGGGGAGACCACCTCCGACGTCTCCGCCTTCGGGTTCGACCGGCCCGGCCTCACCGACCCGGCGTACCAGGCGAACTGGATGGTGTGACACGCGGTCGCCTGTCGGCGACGGTGTCGGCCCGACCGGCAGACTGGTCGCCGCCATGTCTCCCGCACCCGACCCCGTCGGCGTCCCCGCGCCCGGTGACCGCGACATCCGCGAGATCACCGCGACCATGAGCCTGGCGCTCCGGATCGGCGAGCTGTTGCTCTCCTCCGGCGCGGGAGCCAGCGACGTGAGCGCCGCCATGCGGAACGTCGCGTGGGCGTGCGGCCTGCGCGGGTTCACCGCCGACGTGATGTTCACCCAGCTCACCATGAGCCAGCAGTCGTCACCCGAGGAGCCGGCCCTCGTGCAGTTCCGGCAGGTGCGCTACCGCGAGGTCGACTACGGCGACCTGACCGACGTCGACCACCTGATCCGGGACCTGCTCGCGGGCAGGGTCGACCGGGTCGGGGCCACCCACCTGCTGAACCGGATCAGCTCCACCGGGCACGCTCGTCCCCGGTGGTCGGTCACCGTGGCCCTCGGCGTCATGGGCGGAGGCGTCGGCATGGTCCTCGGCGGCAACTGGCTGGTGGTCGCCGTCGCGGCGGCCGCGGCGATGCTCGTCGACGGTCTGCAGCGGCAGATGGGTCGCCGCCGGCTGCCGACCTTCTACCAGCAGGTCGCCGGCGGCCTGCTGGCGACGATGATCGCGGTCGGAGTGGCGGCCACGCCTGCCGACGTGTCGCCCAGCCTCGTGGTCTCGACGAGCATCGTGATGCTGCTCGCGGGTGTGAACTTCCTCGGCGCCGTGCAGGACGCGCTGACCGGCTTCCCGGTGACGGCGGGCGCCCGGATCCTCGAGGCGTTCCTGGCCACCGCCGGCATCGCGGCCGGGGTCAGCGGTGGGCTCAAGGCGGCCGAGCTGCTGGGGGTCGACCTGGGTCCCCTCCACCCCGGCGCGTACTCGACCGCGCACCTGCCGGTGATGCTGCTCGGCGGTGCGGTCGCGGCCGCGGCGTACTCGTTCTCGGCGTACGCACCCACGCGCTGCCTGGTGCCGATCGCGGCCGTGGCCGCGGTCGCCGTCGCCGTGTACGTCGCGGCCCTCGAGCGCAACTTCGGGATCGCCTGGTCGTCCGCACTGGCGGCCCTGCTGCTCGGCCTGGTCAGCTACCCCGTCGCCGCCCGCTGGCGGATCCCGACGCTCGTCGTGGTGGCCGCCGGCATCACGCCGTTCCTGCCTGGGCTCTCGATCTACCGCGGTCTCAGCCTGTTGGCGACCGATGCCAGCGCCGCCCTGCTCGCCATGGTCACGGCCGCGGCGATCGCCATCGCGCTGAGCTCCGGCGCCATCCTCGGCGAGTACGTCGCGCAGCCGATCCGCCGCGAGGCACGCCGCCTGGAGAGCAAGATCGCCGGCCCGCGCCTGGTCGGACCACACACGGTGCGCGGGGTCCGGGGCCTGCGGCGCCGCCGAGCGCCCAAGCGGTGATCAGGCGCCGGTGAGGATGACCAGCCGCTGGGTCGCCCGGGTCATCGCGACGTAGTGGTCGACCGCTCCCTCGATGCCTCGGCCGAAGGTCTCCGGGTCGATCAGCACGACCAGATCGAACTCGAGGCCCTTCGACAGCTCCGGACTCAGCGACCACACCCGTGAGGTCGCCCGGAAGGTCGGGTCGCCGATGACGCAGGCGGTCCCCTCGTGGTGCTCGGCGAGCCACGTGTCCAGGATCCGGTCCAGGTCCGACCTCGACCCGTGGACGACGGGGATGCCGCTGCTGCGGACGGACGTCGGCACGTTGGCGTCCGGGAGCACCGCCCGGATCACCGGCTCGGCCTGCGCCATCACCTCCTCCGGCGTGCGGTAGTTGATGGTCAGGGTGGCCAGGTGGACGCGGTCCAGCCCGATGCGCTCGAGGCGTTCCTGCCACGACTCCGCGAACCCGTGCCGGGCCTGCGCCCGGTCCCCGACGACGGTGAAGCTGCGGGACGGGCAGCGGAGCAGCAGCATCTGCCACTCGGCGTCGGTGAGCTCCTGTGCCTCGTCGACCACGATGTGTGCGAACGGTCCCGCGAGCAGGTCGGGGTCGTGGTGGCGGAGCGAGCCGTCGTCGACCAGCGCGTTCTGCAGGTCGTGCACGCGCAGCATCGACATCACCTGCATGTCGGAGTCGTCGCTCGCGACCAGGTCATCGACGACGCGGGACATCTCCTCGCGCTCGGCTGCGGCGGCCGCGCGCTGCCGGCGTCGGCGCCGTGACGCCTCCGGGTCGCCGAGACGCTGCCGGGCCGCGTCCAGGAGTGGCAGGTCGGCGCTCGTCCAGGCCTGCGGCTCCCGGCGCTGCAGCAGCCTCACCTCGTCGGGGTCGAGCCACGGAGCGCATCGGCGCAGGTACGCCGGGACCGACCACAGGTCGCCGACGAGGTCGGTCGGGTCGATCAGGGGCCAGGCACGGCCGAAGGCGTCGACCAGCTCGTCGTCGTGCGCGAGTGCCCGGCGGACCAGGTCCTCCGAGACGTCGGAGTCATCGGGATCGGTCTCGTGCTTGTCCACGAGGATCGTGAGCAGCTCCTCCCAGACCTGGTCGCGGCCCTCGTTGTGCGGGACCCCCGGCTCGAGCGACTCGAACGCCTCGATCCAGTCGTGCGGACTCAGCCACACGTCTCCCCACGGGGTCCTGACCTCCATCCCCTCGGTCGGCGGTTCCTCGTAGAGCCGGACGGCCGGCTCGACCGCCGTCACCATGGCGGCGGTCGACTTGAGCCGGGCCACCTCCGGGTCGGGCTCGTCCGGCGCGGTGGCGCCCTCGGGCAGGAGGTCGCGCAGGGTGCAGGTCTGCACGCCCTCCTCGCCGAGGCTGGGCAGCACGTCGGCGACGTAGGCCAGGTAGGGCTGGTGCGGTCCCACGAAGAGCACTCCTCCGCGACCCTCGCCGAGGCGCGGGTCGGCGTACAGGAGGTACGCCGCGCGGTGCAGGGCGACGACGGTCTTGCCGGTCCCCGGACCGCCGTCGACGACCAGGGTGCCGCGCGATCCCGCGCGGATGATGGCGTCCTGGTCGGCCTGGATGGTGCCGAGCACGTCGCGCATCCGACCCGACCTGCTGCCGCCCAGGCTGGCGATGAAGGCGGACTGGTCGTCGAGCGCGGCGTGCCCGACGAGCCCCTCCGCCGTGAAGACCTCGTCCCAGTAGTCGGTGATCCGGCCGCGCGTCCAGCGGTACCTGCGGCGGCTCGCCAGCCCCATCGGGTTCGCGTGGGTCGCCCCGAAGAACGGCTCCGCTGCCGGCGACCTCCAGTCGACGAGCAGTCGGCGACCGGACCTGTCGTTGAGGCCGAGCCGGCCGATGTAGAGCGGGTCGCTGCCGTCGTCGCCGACGACGCGACCGAGGCACAGGTCCAGGCTGTAGCGACGCAGGGTGCGGAGTCGAGCGGTCAGCCGATGGACCTCCAGGTCCCGGTCCATGGCCTCCTGCCCGGTGCCGCCGGGAGCCCTGCGCTCCGCGTCGAGACGGTCGGACAGGTCGGCGATCGACTCCGAGAGGCTCTCCGCGATGGCCGCGAAGTGCTGCTCGTCGCCGTCGACCAGGGCCGGATCGGCCTTGGGGGTGAGGTGGTCGGGAAGACAGAACGCGCTGCCCGTCAGCGAGGTCACCTGATCAGCTCCAGTTCGCAGTGTGTGGCTCAGGGTCGGCGATTCTCCGACACGGCGGGGGTCTTGCCGCAAGCCCCCCGGTGCGCTATACGTTGATAGTGGCGAGGGGTTGGGCCCTCGCCTTCTTCGTGCCCGGTGCGGCCTGCGTGCGAGGGGAGGCGGCATGGCCCGGGGGATCATTCGTACCGACGGGGCGCCGAGCTCGCCCCTGTACTCCCAGGGCGTCAGGGCCGGGGAGACGATCCACGTCTCCGGGATGCCCGGGATCGATCCCGAGACCGGCCGGCTGGCCGGGCCGACGATCCAGGAGCAGGCCAGGCAGGCGCTCGCGAACTGTGCGAACGTCGTCGCCGCCGGGGGAGGCTCCATCGACGACGTGGTCGAGGTCGGCGTGCTGCTGACCAGTCCGGAGGACTTCGCGGGCCTGAACGAGGTGTTCGCCGAGGTCTTCCCCGTCGACCCGCCGACGCGTTACGTCGCCAAGCTCGGGGTTGTGCTGCCGGACGTGCTCGTGTCGATCCGGATGACGGCGGTGCTCGGGGGCGCTTGAGGATCCGGGTGCGCCGTCCTGCCTAGCGAGGGATGGACTCCCGCCAGGTGCGCTCGCTGACCGACTCGCTGTCGAGGACGGCCTGCGTCCAGATCGACACGTCGTACGACGCGGGGGTGACGTCGAGCGTCATCGTCGAGCGGACGGTGACCTCGATCCCGGGCCAGCTCAGGTCGTAGACGGTGTTGGCGCTGGCCCGTTGGGCGAAGGTGCGGGTGTCCACGGAGACCTCGCCGAGGTACAGCTCGTGCGCGGTCCCGTCGTACGGCGTGGGGTAGCGGGACTCGGACCGAGTCGTGGCCGACGTGATGCGGTCCAGGACGTCGTGGTGGATCGACCAGCCGATCCCCTCGGTCGTCTCCGACGAGTGCTCCGCGCCGGGGTCGAAGACCGGCTCGGGGAACTCCCCGTCCAGGAACGGCAGGGTCAACGACGCGGTCCGCACCGTGATCGACACCGGGGCCGGAGGCGCGACCGTGTTCGGCCAGTCGGCGCCGGCGACGGAGACGCGCAGGGTGTTGCCGGGCGTCCACTCGTACGCGCACGCGTCGAGCACCACCTCCACCTCGACCTCGTGCCCGGGCACCAGCGGTGACGGAGGGCCGTGGACGCTCGCGCGGTACGCGAGGTCCAGCGACCCGCGGGTGACCAGGGCTGAGGTCCCGTCGGGGAACACGTCGCAGAGCTTCACCGAGATGGACGCGGCCGGTTCGGTCGCCCAGAGCCGGGCGCGGAACACCGGATGGCCGACGACCGGAGACGGCGGCGGCTCGACCTCCCAGGTCAGGGAGCGCTCGTCGTCCAGTCGCTGGTCGCCGGACAGGCCCCACGGCAGGTGGCCGGCGCAGTCGATCCACGCCGCGGTCCCGACATCCGGTGCCACGGTCAGCGTCACCGGCGCCGCGAGGTCGAGAGCCGCGTGGGTGACCGGCGGCACCGACGGCAGCGTCACCCAGCGCCCCTCGTGCAGGTCGAGGTCGATCTCGGGCCGCGTCGATGCCCGGACGAACACGTCGAGCCGGTCCACGTGCTCGCGGGTGCCGCGCAGCCAGTGGTCGAACCACGCGGCCAGCTCCGCGTCGAAGTCGATCCGCGGCCCCGGCATCGCGGTCGACGGGTCGGCGTGCGCCCACGGTCCGGCGAGCAACCGGTGCGGCACGCCGTGCCGCGCGAGCTCGGCCACGGTCCGGAACGAGTTGTTCCGGTACCCGTCGGCCCACCCCGCCACGATCATCACCGGACAGCCGATCCGCTCGTAGCCCGACGTGGTCCCGCCGAGGCGGACCGACCCGTGGTCCCAGTACGGGCCGTGGCGGTTCTCCTGGAGCCAGGTCAGCACCCATGGCTCGTTGACCTCCAGCCGCCGCTGCCACTCCTCACGCCAACCGTCGCCCCACACCGCCGGCACAGGCGGCAGGACACACATCGCGGTCATGTAGTGGTCGTAGTCCACCAGGTCGACGAGCCGCAGCGCTCCACCCCGCCAGTGCACGTCGTCGGTCCAGCGATCGTCGGTGGCGAAGATGGCGCAGATCGCCTTCAGCTCCGGTGGCCGCTCGGCCGCGATCTGGAGCGAGTTGAAGCCGGAGTACGACGTGCCCCACATCCCGATCTGCCCGTCGCACCAGTCCTGGGCCGCCAGCCAGGTGAAGGCGTCCGGCAGGTCGCGCTGCTCGGCCTCCTGGTACTCGTCGAGCGCGTCGCCCGGCGAGGACCCCGTTCCGCGCACGTCGATGCGCGCGACGGCGTACCCGTGCCTCTCGCACAGGCTGCGGTAGCCCGCGGCGTACGACGAGGTCAGGTCGTCCTTGCGATAGGGCAGCGCCTCCACCAGGCACGGCTGCGGTCCCGCGGCCTCGTCGGGGAGGTAGAGCGTCGCCGCCAGCCACGACCCGTCGCGTACCGGGATCCGGACCTCCTGCTCCCTCATCGAAGGAGGTCCAGGACGGCCGGGGTGTGCGCGCTCTCGCTGGTGTTCCCGTCGCGCCCGGTGACGGTGGGCGCGGTGAACATCGAGTTCAGCACGGCCTCCTCCGACGTCTCGACCACGGCCGCGAAGAACGGGTCCAGGGCCCGCCCCGTGAGCACCGGCGTCCCGTCCGGCCTGCCGTCGCGGTCCATCCGCAGGCCGGTCCCGAACGCCAGGAAGATCTCGCCGCTGCCGTGGTGGGCCACCGACCCGGCGCGGGCCAGGCCCAGCCCGACCCGTCGTGCCAGTCGCGCGCACGAGGCACCGTCCACCGGAGCATCCGTGACGACGATCCCGATGCAGGACCCCGCGGGTGTGGGTGGCTCCGCCTCGGGCGCCGGACCGAGCGTGCGCCCGACGGGCACGCCGTTCACGATCAGCTCCTCGCGGACGCCGAAGTTCGTCATCAGCAGCACCGCGACCGTGTGCTCCCCGACCAGGCGGGACGACGTGCCGATGCCACCCTTGAAGCCCAGGCAGGACATGCCGGTGCCCGACCCGACCGCCCCCTCGTCCGGCGGCGTGGTGGAGCCGCGGGAGGCCAGGGCCGCGTCGTACGCCGCCACCACGTCCTCGTGCTCGACCTGCATCCGGCGCGCGTCGTTGAGGTACGAGTCGTCGCACTCGGCGACCACCGGGATGGTGAAGTCGACGGCGGTCGACGGGTTCACCTCGAGCTCGATCCGGCAGGCGGAGTCGTAGACCCGGCCGAGCTGGAGCGTGGAGGTCAGGTACACCGGTGTCTCGGCCGAGCCCCACTCGGCGGCGGTGATGAAGCCGGTGCACTCGCCCGCGCCGTTGAGCACGGCGCCACCGGCCGGCACCAGCCGGGTGAACGCGTCCTCGGCCAGCACCAGGCAGGTCACCCCGGTGCGGGCCAGGCCACGACCCTCGGGCGGCGCCGGCTCGTCGCGGAACACCGTCGCGTGGCCCAACCCCACGCCGGGGACGTCGAGCACGGAGTTGGTCGGACCGGTCGGCAGGGACCCGATCACGATCCCCAGGTCTCGGGCGCGCGGCATGACCTCATCCAAGCAGTCTCGAAACCACAGGTGCCGGACTGACATGCTCTGCCCATGCCGATCCCCGTGGTCTGGTCGCCGGAGACCCGCCGCCACCAGCCGATGCGCGAGGTGTGGGTCGGCGTCCCGACCGACGGCACCGAGCTGCCCGAGCGGGTGGACCGGATCCTCTCGGCGCTCACCGATCACGAGCACGTCGACGCGACGCCGCACGACGACGAGGTGCTGCGCCGCGTCCACGCGCCGGCGTTCGTCGACCATCTCCGGACCGTCCACGCCGAGTGGATGGACGGCCCGTACCACGAGCTGGTCGGCCAGGACCGGGTGGTGCCCTACGTCTTCCCCACGCCGGCGATGACCCAGGGCATGCCGCCGACCCGCGCCGCCGCGACGCACGG
>DATAOY010000102.1:0-44702 GCA_036265495.1 Nocardioides sp.
TCACTGTGGATCCCCCGCCCGGCGACCGCCGGGCGGTGAATCTGGGGGGAGTCTATGCACAAGGGATGGAAAAGGTAAAGGAACCGTAAAACTCGTGTCTTTGTCCTGCGCCTACGCCGTTAGACAGGAGATCTTGCGCCGTGGCCTACGCCAAGCGGGTGAGCCAGCCGCGAGTGTCGGGGATCCGGCCGTACTGCACGTCGAGCAGCGCCTGGCGCAGTCCAGCGGTCACCGGACCGACGCCTCCGTCGACCCCGGGATCCCCGATCAGCATCTCGCCGCCGTCCCATGCCAGCCGCCCCACCGGCGTCACCACCGCGGCGGTGCCGCACGCGAAGACCTCGGTGATCTCACCGCTCGCGATCCCGTCGCGCCACCGGTCGATGGAGATCTTCTGCTCCTGGACCTGGTAGCCCATCTTCCCGGCCAGCTCGATGATGCTGCCGCGGGTGATGCCCTCCAGGATCGTGCCGAGCTGCGGGGTCACGATCCGGCCATCGGCGTGGACGAAGTACATGTTCATCCCACCCAGCTCCTCGACGTAGCGCAGCTCCTGACCGTCGAGGAACACCACCTGGTCACAGCCGTGCGCGGTGGCCTCCTGCTGCGCGACCAGCGAGGACGCGTAGTTGCCGCCGGTCTTGGCCGCACCCATCCCACCGCGACCGGCCCGGGTGTAGTCGGTGCTGAGCCACAGGGTGATCGGCACCGGACCCTTGGTGAAGTAGGCACCCGCCGGGCTGGCGATCACCATGAACGTCACGTGCTCGGCCGGCCGCACCCCCAAGAACCGGTCGGTGGCGATCATGAACGGCCGCAGATACAGGCTCTTCTCACCCGCGCCGTCGGGCACCCAGCGCCGGTCGACCCGGACCAGCTCCTCGACCGCCTGGACGAAGTCCGCCGGAGGCAGCTCGGGCAGCGCGAGCCGCCGACTCGACCGCACCATCCGCTCGGCGTTCGCCTCCGGCCGGAACGCCCACACACTCCCGTCCTCGTGCCGGTAGGCCTTCATCCCTTCGAAGATCTCCTGCGCGTAGTGGAACACCGCCGTCGCCGGATCCAACGTCAACGGCCCGTACGGCGTGATCTCGGCCCCGTGCCACCCCTCCGCCGGGTTCCACCGCACCGTGAACATGTGATCGGTGAAGTACGCCCCGAAGCCCGGATTCGCCAAGATCTCCGCCAACCGATCCTCCGCGACCGGCTCGTCCGTCAGGGTCGTACTGATCTCCATGGCACGCAGGTTAGTCCACCTCCCGAAGGTCGCAGAGGTCACTCGATTCACCGCTTAGGCGGTGAAACTGATGCTTCTTGACGTATGCATCGGCCAAGAAGCGTCGGTTTCACCGCCTAAGCGGTGAAACCGACGGCAACCTCACGCCACCCGCCCCGCGATGGCGTCGCCGACCTCCGGGGTACGGCGTCCGGCGCCGGGTACCCGGTCGGCGAGGTCCGCCACCACGGCGGCGTCGACAGCCCGCGCGGCGTCGGGGTGACCCAGATGGTCCAGGAGGAGACCGGCGGAGAGGATCGCCGCGGTCGGGTCGGCGACGCCCTGCCCCGCGATGTCGGGCGCCGAGCCGTGCACCGGCTCGAACATCGAAGGAGTGGTGCGCTCGGGGTTGATGTTCCCCGACGCGGCCAGGCCGATCCCGCCGGTCACGGCGGCGGCGAGATCGGTGAGGATGTCGCCGAAGAGGTTGTCGCTGACCACGACGTCGAAGCGCGCCGGGTCCGTGGTCAGGAAGATCGTGGCCGCGTCGACGTGGAGGTAGTCCACGGTCACCTCCGGGAAGTCGGCCCCCACCTCGGCCACGACGCGCGACCAGAGCGCGCCGGCGTGCACCAGCACGTTGGTCTTGTGCACGAGCGTCAGCTTCCGGCGCGGCCGTCGGGCCGCGCGGGTGAACGCGTCGCGGACGACGCGCTCCACGCCGTACGCCGTGTTCAGGCTGACCTCGGTCGCCACCTCGGCCGGGGTGTCCGCCCGCAGTCGCCCGCCGTTGCCGGTGTAGGGGCCCTCGGTGCCCTCGCGGACGACCACGAAGTCGACCTCGCCGGGGTCGGTCAACGGCGACCGGACACCCGGATAGGTCCGGGACGGCCGCAGGTTGACGTAGTGGTCGAGCTCGAACCGGAGCCTGAGCAACAGCCCACGCTCGAGGATGCCCGCGGGAAGCCTCGGATCTCCCGGCCGGCCACCGACCGCGCCCAGGAGGATCGCGTCGTGCCCGCGGATCTCCGCGAGCACGGAGTCCGGCAGCACCTCTCCCGTGGCGAGGTAGCGCTCGGCCCCGAGGTCATAGCGGGTCTGCTCGATCTTCACCGGGGCGGCCGCCTCGAGGACCTTGAGCGCCTCGGCCGTCACCTCCGGCCCGATGCCGTCGCCACCGATCACGGCCACCCGGATCGAGGTGGTCGCCGAGGCAGGCATCGAGTCGGACGTCATGCCGGTGAGGCTAGTTGTCGTCCGGGCGCTGGCCGCCGTTGTCCCGTAGGTCGAGCGAGGCCTGCAGGGCCTCGTGGCTGTACGGGTTCTCGGTCTGGTGGTTGGCGGGACCCCACGTGTCGGGGTACATGTCGTACACGGAACTGCTCCTCGTCTTCAACGGTGGTTCGGCTCGTCGGTGGTGCTGCTGGTGCTGCGGGTGGTGCGGGTGGACGACGAGCCGCCGCGTGGCGGAGCCGGCGCATCCGGTCGTGGGTCTCACGAACGAGATCCAGAGCTCGGGTCGCGGATCGCGCGAGAAGAGAGGTCTGGTGCGGATCCGCCGCGGAGCGGCTCGTCGGGTGGATCTGACAGGACCAGGGGCACGACGCCGAACACCGCGGCGAGTCGGTCCCGTCTGTCAGGACCCGCCGCGGCGCTCGATGAGTACGAACACGCTCCGCATGATGGGACCACGGTACGGCGCGCGCTCGCCCGCCGCAGCCGGATAACCGTCTCCGCTCACCATGCGAGACGGCGATACCGGGATGAGAGACTCGATGCCGTGAGGATCGACCGATGAGCGCACCGCCGGAGCTGCCCGAGATCGTCACTCGCGCCTTCGACGTGTCCCGCCGTGCCGGCTACGTCTCGTTCTGCCGCAACGAGACCGGCCGCCTGCTGGCCGCGCTCGCCGCGACGCGGGCGGGCACGATGGCGGAGTTCGGCACCGGCTGCGGCGTCGGGACCGCCTGGCTGCGGTCCGGCGTACGCGGCCGGGACGCGCGCATCCTCACCGCCGAGCTCGACGCCGACCTGGCAGAGGCGGCCGCGGAGATCTTCAAGGACGACGACCAGGTCGAGGTACTCGCCGCCGACTGGTCGACGATGCTCGACCGTGGCCCGTTCTCACTGCTCTTCCTCGACTCCGGCAAGCCGTCGGCCTCCAGCCCGGACAAGGTCGTCGAGCTGATGGACGCCGGCGGCATCGTGGTGCTCGACGACTTCACGCCGTGCCAGTCGTGGCCGCCGATCTTCGAGGGCCGGGTCGACACGCTGCGAGAGGAGTGGCTCAGCGACGAGCGGTTCGCCGCGGTCGAGGTGCTCGTGGCACCCGACACCTCCGCGGTGATCGCCACGCGGCGCTGATCTCCCGACGCCGTACGACGAGAGGCCCCGCACCGTGGTCCGGGGCCTCTCGTGCGGCGGACACCTGCGATCAGTGCGCGGGTACTTCGAGACCCTCTTCCTCGGGCAGCACGACCTCCTGCATCATCTCCTCGACCTCCTCACGCGGCAGGCAGACCTGCATCGCCCAGTAGAAGATCGCGAAGCTGAACAGAACCGTCACCAGCATGTCCCAGAGGAACGGCAGGACCGGGTCGTCGAGCGGCCCGAACGAGCTGATGCAGACGATGACCCCCATCCCCACGAGCCACACCGGCAGCCACGACGCGGCCCGCCAGTTGATCATCGGCCGGTGCTCGTTGAGGTGCAGCAGCCGGTTCCCGATCAGGATCACATAGCCGATCAGGATGGAGATCCCGAGCTTCCAGTCGGTGTTCCACGTGGTCCACAGGATGATCAGGTTGGACACCCCGAACGCGAGTGGCGACAGAATCTCCGCGGCCGGCAGCCGGAATGGTCGCTCCTGGTCGGGCAGCTGCTTGCGGAAGGCGCTCAGGGACAGCGGTGCGCCGGCGTACATCAGCACCGATGCACTGGTGATCAGGCCCACCAGCGACTGCCACGACGGGAAGGGCAGGAAGCAGATGCAGCCCGTGACGAACGCCGCGATCAGCCCCACCCAGGGGACGGCGCGCTCGTTCGTCCACTCGAAGATGGACGGCACGTATCCGTTGCGGGACAACCCGTACGCCACGCGGGACGAACCGGTGGTGTAGATGATGCCGGTCCCGGCTGGGCTGATGATCGCGTCGGCGTAGATGATGGCCGCCAGCCAGCCGAGGCTGAGCAGGGTGGCGATCTCGGCGAACGGGCTCGTGAACAGCGTGTAGTAGGCCTTCTCGCTGGTGGACGTCCAGGTGCTGCCGATCGCGCTCTCGGGCAGCGCGAACAGGAAGGCGATCTGCAGGGCCACGTAGATGATCGTGCCGATCACCATGGACCCGATGATCGCGAGCGGGATGTCGCGCTTGGGGTTGCGCGCCTCACCGGCCAGCTGGTCCGCCTGCTCGAAGCCCAGATAGCTGAAGATGATGCCGCCGGTCGAGACGGCCTCGAGCACCCCCTTGAGACCGGCCGGCGCGAATCCGTCCGCGGCGTGGAGGTTCCCCGTGTCGAAGTTGTTGAACGACAGCACGATGATCACCAGCAGGGGCACGGCGACCTTCCACCACGTCAAGGCGCTGTTCGTCGTGGCCAGCAGCCGGACACCCAGGAAGTTGATGGCCGTGAAGATCGCCATCAGGATCACCGCCACGATGATGCCGGTGGTGGTGAGCACGCCGTTCTCGGGCTTCACCCAGCTGTGCGCCCAGCTGTAGTGCTGGGCGTAGGTGATCATCGCGGACACCTCGATCGGCGCCACCGTTGCCGCCTGGAGCCAGGAGAACCAACCGAAGGACGCGCCGACGGCGCCGCCGAAGGCGTAGTGCGGGAAGCGGGCCGTGCCGCCGGAGACCGGGAACATCGCACCGAGCTCGGCGTGGACCAGCGCCAGGAGCAGCATGCAGACGGCACCGATGATCCACGCGAAGATCACCGCTGGTCCTGCCGCGATCAGGCCCTCCTGGGCACCGAACAGCCATCCGGAGCCGATGATGGAGCCCATCGAGGCCCACAGGAGGCCGATCACGCCGATCTCCCGCTTGAGGGCGAAGTCGCGTCGCCTCCCTCCCGGTTGCGTCGCAGCTGTGTCCACGGACATTGACGAACCCCTCTCGTCGAGGCTCCCCCGAGCCGGCAGGCACCGGCAGCCGAGGGTTTACGTCCCCCGATCGGGTCAGCTCGAAACGTCCGGCGGAGAGGGCGCCACGATCATGGGCGGCAGCAGCGCCTGGCTGAGCGGGCCGATCGAGACGGCGTACAGGATCGTGCCGACGCCGGCGACGCCGCCCAGCAGGAGCCCGATCGCCACGACCGTCAGCTCCATCAGGGTCCGCACCAGGCGGATCGACCGACCGGTACGCCGCGCCAGCCCGGTCATCAGCCCGTCGCGCGGGCCACGCCCGAGCTGCGCGCCGATGTACGCCGCGGTGGCCAGGCCCTGGAGGGCGATGCCGGCCACGAGGAGGCCGACGCGCACCCCGATCGTGTGGGGGGTCGGCAGCATCACCAGGAAGAGATCGGTCGAGACGCCGATCACGATCGCGTTCGAGATCGTGCCCAGCCCGGGCATCTCGCGCAACGGGATCCAGGCGACCATCACCACGAAGCTGACGATCACCAGCGCCTGGCCGATGTCGATCGGCACGTGCTCGGTCAGACCGGAGTGCAGCACGTCCCACGGCGCGAGGCCCAGGTGACCGCGCACCATGAGCGCGATCGAGAACCCATAGAGCAACAGCCCCGCGTACAGCTGGACCAGGCGCCGGGCCAGGCGTCCGGTGCGCAGCTGCGCGAACGGACCGAGGTCGCTCAGCACGATGGGGGTGGGTGCCACGGTGGTCACAGACCCAGCGTGCCCACGATTGGACTACTCCTCAATAGCCAATTGTGAGACAGTGGACTGCATGACGGGATCCATTGCCGCCGCCCGGCTCGCGACCCTCGCGCGCGACTTCGACCGCCACCCGGCGTACGCCGGGCTCGCCGACGAGCTCCGCCTGCTGATCGGGGACGGGCGCGTCGACATCGACCTCCGGCTCCCGAGCGAGCGCGACCTGTGCGTCGCGCTCGGCGTCTCGCGCACCACCGTCACCCGGGCCTACGCCTCGCTGGTCGAGAGCGGGTTCGCGGTGGCCCGGCAGGGATCGGGCACCTACACGCGGGTCCCCGGCGGGCGACGCCAGGCGCTCGACCGAACCCTGACCCCCCATGTCGGCGACGACGACGTGGTCGACCTGAGCTGTGCCGCGCCGTCCGCGCCGCCCGGCATCGCCGCGGCGTACGCCGACGCCGTGCAGGACCTGCCGCTCTACCTCGGCGGGCACGGCTACTTCCCGACCGGCCTGCCCGCGCTGCAGGAGGCGGTCGCAGAGACGTACGTCGCGCGCGGTCTGCCGACGGCGCCGGACCAGATCCTGGTCGTGCCGGGCGCGCTGTCGGCTCTGATGATCGTGGCCCAGGCACTGGTCGGCCCGCGCGAGCGCGTGCTCGTGGAGTCGCCGGGCTACCCCAACGCCCACGCCGCGCTCCGCCGCGCCGGGGCCCGGCACGTGGCGGTGCCGATGGACGTCGGCGGCTGGGACCTCGACGCCGTCGGTCGGGTGGTGCGAGAGGCGCGACCGGGACTCGCGTACCTGATCCCCGACTTCCAGAACCCCACGGGCAACCTGATGAGCAACGCCGAGCGTGAGCAGTACGCCGCGATCCTGCGGCGCGCGGGGACGGTCGCGGTCGTCGACGAGTCGCACGCCCAGCTGAGGCTCGACGGCCGCCCGATGCCACGGCCGTTCGCGTCGTACGCGCAGGAGACGACCATCACCTTGGGCAGTGCCAGCAAGAGTCTGTGGGGCGGCCTCCGGGTCGGCTGGATCCGCTGCCCCGCCCACGTCACCGAGCGCCTCGTGGGGGCGCGGGTCGCGCTCGACCTCGGCTCGCCGGTCTACGAGCAGCTGGTCACGGCACGCCTGCTCGAGCGCGCGGAGGAGCACTGGACGAACCATCGTGCCCGGCTACGGGTCCAGCGAGACGCGCTCTGCGCTGCGATCGCCGAGCGGCTGCCGGACTGGACCTTCCGACTCCCCGACGGCGGGCTGTCGCTCTGGTGCGAGCTGCCCACCTCCGCTCGGCGCGGAGGCGCGGTCGCCCTGGCGGCCGAGGCCGAGCGTCGCGGCGTCCTGGTGTCGCCGGGGCCGGTGTTCGGCATCGACGGGGGTTTCGACTCGTTCGTCCGGATCCCCTTCACCCGGCCGGAGGACGAGCTCCGCGACGCCGTGGACCGGCTCGCCGCGGCCTGGGTCGCCGTCTCCAGCGGCCCCACCCGCACCGACGAGACACGGGCCCGGGTGATGGTCGCCTGAGACGTCGGCGGGCTCAGGCGAGGTCGACGGCGCGCAGCGTGGTGGCGTCGATCGCCTGCTCGATCTCCGCGAGCGCCTCCGCCGGGATCGCCGAGTCGACCGACAGCGCGACCAGGGCGTGGCCGCCCAAGCTGTCGCGCGAGACCTGCATGCCCGCGATGTTCACCGAGCTGTCGCCGAGGATCCGCCCGACCGTGCCGACCATGCCCGGACGGTCGGCATAGGTGAAGAACGCCAGGTGGTTGGTGGGCTCGAGATCGACCGGGAAGTCGTTGATCGAGACCAGCCGCTCACGCTGGGCGATGCCGACCAGGGTGCCGCCCACCGACACCTGCGAGCCGTCGGCGAGGGTGCCACGGATCGTGATCAGGTTGCGGTGGTCGGGACTCTCACTCTCGGCCACGAGACGTACGGCGGTCCCGCGCTCGGCCGCGAGCAGCGGCGCGTTGACGTAGGTCACGGGGTCCTCGACGACATCGGTGAAGACACCCTTGAGCGCGGCCAGCTCGAGCACCTTCACGTCGAACTCCGTGATCTCGCCGCGCACCTCCACGTCGATCTGCTGGGCGACCTCGCCGGCGAGCGCGGTGAAGATCCGGCCGAGCTTCTCGGTGAGCGGGATGCCGGGACGGACGTCCTCGGCGATGACGCCACCCTGGACGTTGACGGCGTCGGGCACCAGCTCGCCGGAGAGCGCGAGCCGGACCGAGCGCGCGACCGCGATGCCGGCCTTCTCCTGGGCCTCGTCCGTCGACGCGCCGAGATGGGGTGTCGCGACGACGTTCTCGAGCTCGAAGAGCGGGCTGTCCGTGCACGGCTCCTTGGCGTAGACGTCGACGCCGGCAGCCGCGATCCGGCCCTCCTTGAGCGCGGCGTAAAGCGCGGCCTCGTCCACGATGCCCCCGCGAGCGGCGTTCACCAGGACCATCGACGGCTTGGTCCGCGCCAGCTCGTCGGTGCCGATCAGGCCCACGGTCTCCGGCGTCTTCGGCAGGTGGACGCTGATGAAGTCCGACTCCGCGAGCAGCGTGTCGAGGTCGACCAGCCGCACGCCCATCTGGGCGGCCCGGCCGGCCTGCACGTAGGGGTCGTAGGCGATCACGCTCATCCCGAACGCCGCGAGTCGCTGGGCGACCAGGACGCCGATGCGACCGAGGCCGACGATGCCGACGGTCTTCTCGAAGAGCTCGATCCCGGTGAACTTCGACCGCTTCCACTCGCCGTTGCGCAACGAGGCGTGGGCGGGGCTGATGTGCCGGGCGGCGGCGAGCAGCAGGGCGATGGCGAGCTCGGCGGCGCTGACGATGTTGGAGGTCGGCGCGTTGACCACCATCACCCCGGACTGGGTGGCGGCCCGGACGTCGACGTTGTCGAGCCCGACGCCGGCGCGGGCCACGACCCGGAGGCGCTTCGCGGCGGCCAGGGCCTCGGCATCGACCTTGGTGGCCGAGCGGACCAGGATCGCGTCCACGTCCGTGATCGCCGACAGCAGGTCGCCGCGGTCGGCGCCGTTGCAGTACCGGATCTCGAAGTCGGGACCGAGAGCCGCCACCGTGGCGGGGCTGAGCTCCTCGGCGATGAGTACGACGGGCTTGCTCACAGCAGCGATGTCCTCAGGGGTGAGAGGTCCGGGGTGGGCGGAGTCCGAGCGGCTCCCGCACGACGCTGTGCCCGTTCGACTCTACCCGACCGGGCGCGCCCTCCCGAGACCGTCCGGATGGAGAGGCGGCGTGTCCCGATCAGGTGAACAGCGCCTGGCCGACGTACTGCCCCGGCTGCGTCCCGGCGGGTACGGCGAAGATCGCCGAGCCGGTGAACTGGAGGTACTCCATCATCGCGTCGTTGCTCGCCATCTTGGTCTGCAGCGGGATGAAGTGCGTGCGCGGGTCGCGCACGTAGGCGATGAAGAACAGGCCGGCGTCGAGGCCGCCGAGCGGGTTGGAGCCGTCCACGAAGTTGTAGCCGCGGCGCAGCATCCGAACGCCGTCGTTGCGCTCGGGGCTGACGACCGATACGTGCGAGTCGATCGGGATCAGCGGCCCGCTCGAGCCCTTCGAGGTCAGGTCGAGAGGAGTGAGCTCGGTGCCGCCCGACAACGGTGCGCCGGAGCCCTTGGTCCGGCCGATCACCTCCTCCTGCGGCTGCAGGCCCTGACGGTCCCAGGTCTCGATGTGCATGTTGATCCGCCGCGCGACCAGGTAGGAGCCGCCCGCCAGCCAGGCCTGGTCGTCGTCCGGTCCGACCCAGACGTACCTCTCGAGGTCGTCGGTCTGCTCGGCCTTGACGTTGAGGGTCCCGTCCTTGAACCCGAACAGGTTGCGCGGTGTCGTCTGCGAGGTCGACGTCGTCGACGTACGACCGAAGCCGAGCTGGGACCACCGGACCGCCACCGTGCCGAAGCCGATCCGCGCGAGGTTGCGGATCGCGTGCACGGCCACCTGTGGGTCCTCGGAGCAGGCCTGGACGCAGATGTCGCCGCGCGACCTCGCCGGGTCGAGCTGGTCGGCGGGGAAGTGGGGCAGGTCGCGCAGTGCCTCGGGCTGCCGATCGGCGAGGCCGAACCGATCACGACCGTGCTCGTCGCGGAAGACCCCCGGCCCGAACCCGAACGTCAGCGTCAGCCCGCCCGGGGACAGGCCGATCGCCTCGCCGGTGTCGTCCGGCGGCGCCAGCGGAGCGCCCTCGGTCGGGCCGACCGGCCCGGCCGGAAGGCCCTGGGTCATCCGGTCGGCCGCGGCCGTCCAGGCCTGGAGCAGCGAGACCAGCCGGCCGCGCGAGCGCGTCGTGACGTCGAACGCCGCGAAGTGCAGGCGGTCCTGCGCCGGGGTCACGATGCCGGCCTGGTGCTCACCACGGAACGGGTACGTCGCGGGGGTGCGGCCCGCGAGGGCGGCGTCGGAACGCGCACCCTCGTCGCCGTACCAGGCACCGCCGGCGAAGCCGGCCGCGACACCGGCGACCCCGGCGGTGCCGCCGATCAGGCCGCGTCGGGAGACGTTGCGCTCGGGAATGGGTGACTCCTTGTCGTCAGGTGCCGATGGGTCAGGGCAGCACGGCCGCGGTGAGGTGGGACAGCGGCTCCGAGAGCGCGTTCACGGCGTTCGCAAGGTGCTTGATCTCGGCGTCGCCGAGTTCGGTGTAGAGGCGGTAGCCGTGGCCGGACTCCTGCTGGGCGAGCAGCCGGTCGATCTCCGCGAACCGCTTGGTGATCGTCGTCGCGAGAGCAGGGTCGCGCTCCTCGAGGATCGGCCGGACGTCCTCGAAGGCCACCCGGGCACCCCTCACGTTCGCGGCGAGGTCCCAGAGGTCGGTGTGAGACCAGTACTCCTCCTCACCGGTGACCTTGCTGGTCGCGACCTCCTCCATCAGGCCCGAGGAGCCGTTGGCGATCTGGTCGGTGGTGAACGTCAGGGTGCCGATCCGGCCGTGGAGCGTGCGGGTGGTGTCGAGCAGGTTCTGGCCGTACTTCTTGCGCTCGGTCGTCGAGAGCGCGTGGTACGACGGGTCGCGCTGCGGCCAGAGGTCCTTCTCGATCCGGTGCCAGCCGGTCCACTTCTGGCCCTGCGCCAGGTCGGCCTCCCGCGCATCCAGCTCCGGGTCGAGGTTCCCGAACGACTCGGCAACGGGCTCGATGGCCTCGTAGTGGCTGCGCACGTCCGGGTACAGCGCGCGGGCCCGGTCGTCCTGGCCCGACCGGTACGCCGAGACGAACCTCTCGGTGCCCGCGAGCAGGATGTCGACCTGCTTCTGCACATAGGCCCGGTACCGGTTCTGGGCCCGGCTGATCAGGCCGACGTCCGCCGAGGGCGGCGGTGAGCCGCCTGCCGGCCTGGTCACCGTGAAGTCGGCCCGGATGCCCTGTCCGGCCATGCCGGGGCGGCACGAGGTCTGGTAGCTGCCCTCGTCGGCGGTGACGATCAGCTTCCCCTGCAGACCCGGGCCGATGTTCTCGACCTCGCCGACGATCCGCCTGCCGTCGGCGGAGTACAGGTAGAACTCGGTCACCTTCGACCCGCTGTTGCTCACGTCGAAGGTCAGGTTGCCGGCGGGCGCGGACGTGGCGGAGACGTCGCAGCTGCTGTCGGACGAGGTGACCGAGATCGGGCCACCGGCGCCGCCGGCACCGCCGGAGTCGGTCGTGTTCGACGTGCACGCGGCGAGGAACGGGACGGTGGCCAGGGCGGCCACCGGCAGGACGAAGCGCATCGGGTCTCTCCTTCGTGCGGTGCGGCTGGGTGCGGGCCGGTGCGGGTCGGGTCAGGCGGGCTGCTTGTCACGGGACGCCACCGCGGCAGGAGCCTGCGGCCGGCCACGGCGACGTACGCCGCGGAGGAAGAACGACATGGTCACGGCGAGGTACGCCGTCCAGACGGAGGCCTGCAGCCACGTGGTCTGGGGGGAGAAGTTGAAGACGCCCTTGAGCACCGTGCCGTACCAGCTGCCCTCGTCGACGGTGCCCGAGACGTCGAACGCCAGGTGGTTCAGGCCGGGCAGGATGCCGGCCTCCTGGAGGTCGTGGAAGCCGTAGCCCAGCACCCCGGCGGCCACCACGATCAGGAAGGCGCCGGTCCAGGTGAAGAACGCCGTGAGGTTGACCCTCACGACGCCTCGGTAGAGCAGGTAGCCCAGCACGACGGCGGTCGTCAGGCCCAGGACAGCCCCCGTGACCGGCTGCCAGGCGGGCACCGTGGAGACCGTGTGGGCGCCGGTCGCTGTCTGCGTCGCGGCCCACAGGAAGAGCGCGGTCTCGAGCCCCTCCCGGCCGACCGCGAGGGCCGCCACGAGTGCGAGCGACCAGCGAGTGCCGTCGGCCGCGCGGTCGATCCGTCCGCGCAGCTCGCCGCTGAGACTCCGCGCGGCGCTCGCCATCCAAAAGATCATCCAGGTCACGAAGACCACGGCGATGATCGACAGCGACCCGCCGATCGCCTCCTGGGCCTGGAAGGTCAGGCCGCGGGGCCCCCAGGTCAGCAGGGCGCCGAACCCCAGGCTGACCAGGACGGCGATCGCGACGCCGCCCCAGATGCGCGGGAGCAGGTGGCGCCGTTCGGTCTTCACCAGGTACGCCACCAGGATCGTCACCACGAGCGACGCCTCGAGGCCCTCACGCAGGCCGATCAGGTAGTTGCCGAGCATGGCCGCCACTGTACGACACGTAGTTAGGTTTGCCTAACCTACCCTGAACTTGGGGTTATCTTGGGGTTATAGTGGCAGGATGTCACCGAAGATCAACGTCTACCTGCCCGACGACCTCGCCGCCGAGGTCAAGTCCTCGGGGATCCCGGTGTCCGCGGTCTGCCAGCAGGCGCTCGCCGACGCGGTCGCCCGGGCGGAGACCGGCTGGTCGGCGCCGAGCGGGGTCTCGACGGACGACGACCTGGCGAGGAGCTTCACCAAGCGGGCGTCCGGCGTGCTGGAGGCGGCTCGCGGAGCGGCCGAGGAACCGACCACGGTCGAGCTGACGGCCGCGATCGTCGACTCCGGCGGCCTGGCCGTCACCGTGCTGACCGCCGCAGACCTCGACCCCCACGACGTGGTCGACGAGCTGCGGGGTCGCGCCCAGCAGGGCGGGACGGCCGGGGCGCTCGACGCCGTCGCAGCGCTCGCGGTCGAGCAGGCGCGCGGTCTCGGGCACTCCTACGTCGGCACCGAGCACCTGCTGCTCGCCATCACCGGCGGACCTCAACGCGAGCTGGCCCGCCAGACGCTGCGCGACATGGGTCTGCGCCACGAGGATGCGCTCCGGGGAGTGGCAACGGCCCTGTCGGCCTACACCTACGCTCGCGAGACGCTCACGTTCAGCGGCATCTCGGCGCCGATCCGCGCCGCCCTCGAGGACATCCGGTCGCGACTGGCACGGCTCGAGGAGCGCGGCCTCACGAGATCCTGATCACCAGCTCCCCGTGAGGGATCGAGATCCACCCGTCGGGGTCGGCAGCCCAGGCGAGCCAGGCGTCGGCCAGCCCGCGCAGCTCAGCGTGGCTCGCCCGCCGCTCGCGCACGAGCTGGTCGGCGAGCGCCGTACCGGTGATCCGGTCTGCCCACATCCCGCCCCACCAGGCGCGCGCCTCGGGAGTGGCGAAGCACCAGGTGCTGGACGTCGCCATGACGTCGTGGAGGCCGGCGGCGTGGGCCCAGGCGAGCAGATGACGCCCGGCGTCCGGCTCGCCCCCGTTCGACCTCGCGGCGTCGCGGTAGAGCTCCAGCCAGCGATCGAGTCCTGGCAGGCGCGGATACCAGGCGAACGCCGCGTAGTCGCTGTCCCGCACGCCCACGACTCCCCCGGGTCGCGTCACTCGCGCCATCTCGCGCAGCGCCGTCACCGGGTCGGCGAGGTGCTGCAGCACCTGATGGGCGTGTACGACGTCGACCTCGCCGTCGGCCAGATCGAGGACGTGCGCGTCTCCCACGCGCACGTCGACCGCGACGAGGCCCTGCTGGTCGAGCTCGGTCCTCGTCAACGCGGCCGCCTCGTCGGTGATCTCGATGGCGACGACCTCGCGGACGAGGCGCGCGAGGTCCGCCGTGATCGTCCCCGGACCCGACCCGACATCGAGCAGTCGGTGGTCCGGGCGCAGGTAGGGCAGGAGGTAGGCGGCGCTGTTCTCGACCGTGCGCGTGCGGTGCGACCGCAGCACGCTCTCGGCGTGCCCGTGGGTGTACGTCACGCGCTCAGCGCTCCGGCATCGGCCCGGGCGGCGGGTCCGGCACGAGATCCTCGAGCCTGACGTCGAGCACCCGGCACAGCGCGAGCAACGTCGACAGCCGCGGGTTGAGCGGCGCTCCCGGGCGCGACTCGCCCTTCTCGAACTTCTGGTAGGTGTACGACGCGATGCCCGCCAGGTGCGCCGTACGCTCCTGGCTCAGCCCAGCGCGTTCCCGTGCTCGCTGCAGGCGGATCCCGATCTCCCGCCCGAACTCCTCCCAGGTGGGCTCCCGCCGTCGATGTGCCACCCGTCGATTGTCGTTCCGTCCGGGCCCCACATGGTCATACCTGTATGGCAATTTTCAGATGCCTCGCCTATCCTGTGGACAACCGTCGTTCTGCTCGCCGGGATGTCGGACATCGCCTCTACCGTGCCGAACGGGGTCTGGAGCGACGGGGGAAGGCATGCCGGAGGGCCGACACGACGAGTCATCCGCAGTGCGCGCGTGCCCTGCGTGGTGCGTGCGGGACCACCGGTCGGCCGACCACCCCGAGGACCGGCTCCACCAGAGCCCGCCGCGCCACGCCGTCCTGGTGACGTCGGCCCCGTCGGTCGATCCCGATGCGGCCGCGGTGGCCGCCCCCGTCGTCGGACGACTCCTCCAGCTGTTCGGCTCCACGGAGGTCTGGGTGGAGGTGGCCGCCGAGGAGGGTGACGAGTTCCGGGTCGTCCTCACCGCCGGGTCGGCCCGTCGGCTCGCCACCGTGCTCGAGGCCCTGCTCACGTTGCTGCCGACCTGACGCGGCACGCTTCTCCACAGCCTTTCTGTGACCATCTATACATGACCATCTTCGTATGCCACGATCGTCGCCGGCGGAGACAGGCTCCGCCCTCTTTCGGGAAGGAGCCGTCCGATGACGACGACGAGGCGCCCGCGGTGGGCGTGCGTGCTGATCGCCCTGATAGCCGGCTTGGTCCAGCTGGTCGCCGATCCGGCCCCGGTGTTCGCGATGAAGGCCGATCGGGTCGACCGCGCCCAGCACCGGATCCTCGGCTCGCACCTGACCAACCACCACACGCACGTGGAGACCTGGATCGTGGGGTACTACCCCTATCGTCGCCGGGTCCGCGTGCACGGCGAGCTACGGCCGCAGCGGTTCTACGGCCTGCGCGTCTCGGCGCAGCACTGCGACCGCCGCCACTGCTGGGGACCCACCGTCGAGGGGCGGTTGTGGTCCCCGCACCAGCCCGGGCGTCCCATGCCCGACGATCCCTCGGCACAGTCCCTCGCGGCCGGCGACGACCTGTGCATCCAGGGCACGTCGGCGTGCGCGGCGCCGTGGAACTGGTTCGCCAGGTTCGTCGACACCCGCCAGCGCGAGCTCGTGCGACGCTTCGTGAACCCCTGCGCCAAGGGAGGCCTGGAAGGAGGCGGCGTCGTCGCGGTGACGGACCTCTCCGCGCGGATCCTGCTGGACGGCGGTGTGCTCACCGCCGCCCGCGCCGGCTCGGCCTTCGCCGGCCCGCCCGGGATCGCGCTCGGGGCCCTCGCTGGCTGCATGGTGGGCGAGGCCTCCGGCGGTGTGCGCTCGGTCCGGGCGCTGGTCAGCAAGCTGAACCCGTTCGACCGCATGCGCCAGCACCGTGGATAGGCTCCGGCGGATCCGGGGCAGCCGCGTCACCCTCGAGGTCGTGTCCTGGACGATCGGCATCCTGGTGGTCGCCGGCGTCACCGTCGTGGTGACCGCGCTGGCCCGACACCTCGGATGGTCCTGGCCCTGAGACCGGGCATTGGGTCGCGCAGCGGGTCGGGCAGCGGGTCGGGCAGCGGGTCGGGCAGGTGGTGCCGGGCGTCCGGCGGAGGGTCCGGCGTCCGGCCTCAGCGGTTGGCGGTGCCCTCGGTGTAGTCGTCGTCGTGGGCCTTCACCCAGGCCATCAGCTTGCGCAGCTCGCGGCCCGTCTGCTCGATCGGATGCGCCTCGCCCCGGGCGCGCAGCGCCTTGAACTCCGGGCCGCCGGCATCCTGGTCGTCGATGAACCGCTGGGCGAACGAGCCGTCCTGGATCTTGCCGAGAATCGACTTCATGTTCGCCTTCACGTGCTCGTCGATCACGAGCGGGCCCGAGACGTAGTCGCCGTACTCGGCGGTGTCCGACACCGACCAGCGCTGCTTGGCGATGCCGCCCTCGTACATGAGGTCCACGATCAGCTTGAGCTCGTGCAGGCACTCGAAGTATGCGACCTCCGGCTGGTAGCCCGCCTCGGTCAACACCTCGAAGCCGTACATCACCAGCTGCGAGGCGCCGCCGCACAGGACGGCCTGCTCGCCGAACAGGTCGGTCTCGGTCTCCTCGGTGAACGTCGTGCGGATACCCCCGGCCCGGAGGCCGCCGATGGCCTTGGCGTACGAGAGGGCGACGTCCCAGGCCTTGCCCGACGCATCCTTCTCGACCGCGACCAGCACCGGTACACCGCGGCCGTCGACGTACTCGCGACGCACCAGGTGGCCCGGACCCTTGGGCGCGATCATGATCACGTCGACACCCTCGGGCGGCGTGATGTAGCCGAAGCGGATGTTGAAGCCGTGCCCGAAGACCAGCGTGTCCCCGGGAGTGATGTTGGGCTCGACGGCCTCGGCGTAGAGCGTCCGCTGCACGTGGTCGGGTGCGAGGATCACGATCACGTCGGACTCCTCGACCGCCTCGGCCGGGGTCAGGACCCGGAGCCCCTCGGCTTCGGCCTTCGCTCGCGACGTCGAGCCCTCGAGCAGGCCGACCCGGACGTCGATGCCGGAGTCACGCAGCGACAGCGCGTGGGCGTGGCCCTGGCTGCCGTAGCCGAGGACCGCGACGTTCTTGCCCTGGATCACGGACAGGTCGGCGTCGTCGTCGTAGAACATCTGGGCCACGATGGGCTCTCCTTCGATCGGTGGAGTCGGGTACGGATGTCGGGCGGTTCAGTGGTCAGGATCGGACAGCGGTCGGGACCGCGATCGGCCGGGGTGTGCGTTCGCTGATCGAGCGTGAGCCGCGACCGATCGCGACCATGCCCGACTGCACCAGCTCACGGATCCCGAACGGCTCGAGCACCTCCCGGAAGTCGGCGAGCTTGTCGCCGTTGCCGGTCACCTCGATCGTGACCGCGTCCGGGGCGACGTCGACGACCTTCGCCCGGAACAGCTGGACGGCGTCGAGCACCTGGCCGCGCGTCGCGGCGTCGGCGCGGACCTTGACCAGCATCAGCTCGCGGTTGACCGAGAGCGGGCCGTCCAGCTCGACGATCTTGATCACCTCGACCAGCTTGTTGAGCTGCTTGGTGACCTGCTCCAGGGGAGAGTCCTCGACGTTGACCACGATGGTCATCCGCGAGATCTCCGCATGCTCGGTCGGACCCACCGCGAGCGACTCGATGTTGAAGCCGCGCCGGCTGAACAGGCCGGCGATCCGGGCCAGGACACCGGGCTTGTTCTCGACCAGCACCGACAGCGTGTGAGTGGTCATCAGACGTCATCCTGGTCGAACTGGGGCGCCAGGTCGCGCGCGTACTTGATGTCGTCGTTGCTGGTACCGGCGGCGACCATCGGCCAGACCATCGCGTCGCGGTGGACGCGGAAGTCGACCACGACCGGCCGGTCGTCGATCGCCATCGCCTTCTCGATCGTGGCGTCGACGTGGCCGGGTGAGTCGCACGCCAGACCTTCGCAGCCGTAGGCGTCGGCGAGCTTGACGAAGTCAGGGATCCGCTTGGAGTCGAGGTCGGTGTTGGAGTAGCGCTCGTTGTAGAACAGGGTCTGCCACTGACGGACCATGCCGAGCGACTCGTTGTTGATGATCGCGACCTTGATCGGGATGTCGTTGATCGCGCAGGTGGCGAGCTCCTGGTTCGTCATCTGGAAGCAGCCGTCCCCGTCGACCGCCCAGACCGTGGCCTCGGGGCGGCCCACCTGCGCACCCATCGCGGCCGGTACGGCGAACCCCATGGTCCCGAGCCCACCGGAGTTGATCCAGGTGCCGGGCTTCTCGAAGTCGATGTAGTGCGCGGCCCACATCTGGTGCTGGCCCACCCCGCCGCAGTAGATCGTGTCCGGTCCGGCGATCGCGCTGAGCCGTTCCAGGACGTACTGCGGGGCGAGGCTGCCGTCCTCCGGCTGGTCGTAGGCGACCGGGTAGCGCTGCTTGATGCCGACGATGTAGTCGACCCACTGCTCGTAGTCGCCGGTGTGTCCGGCCGCGGCCTCGGTGCGGAGCAGCGTGGTGAGGTCGGTGATCACCTCGCGACAGTCGCCCACGATCGGGACGTCCGCGACCCGGTTCTTCCCGATCTCGGCGGGGTCGATGTCGGCATGGATCACCAGCGCCCCCGGCGCGAACGAGTCGAGGTTGCCGGTCACCCGGTCGTCGAAGCGGGCACCCAGCGAGATGATCAGGTCGCTGCGCTGCAGGCCGGCCACGGCCGCGACCGTCCCGTGCATCCCCGGCATCCCGAGATGCTGCGGATGGCTGTCGGGCAGGGCTCCGCGAGCCATCAGTGTGGTCACGACCGGGATGCCGGTCAGGTTCGCCAGCTCCACCAGCTCGCGCGAGGCACGCGCCCGGATCGTGCCACCACCGACGTAGAGCACGGGCCGCTTGGCGTCGAGGATCAGCCGGACGGCCTCCTTGATCTGCTTGGCGTGGGGTCGCGTCACCGGACGGTAGCCGGGCAGGTGCAGCTCCGACGGCCAGGCGAACGTCGTCATGGCCTGCAGGGCGGACTTCGCCACGTCGACCAGGACCGGCCCCGGTCGACCGGTCGCCGCGATGTGGAACGCCTCGGCCACGGTGCGCGGGATGTCAGCGGGATCGGTGATCAGGTAGTTGTGCTTGGTGACCGGCATCGTGATGCCGCGGATGTCGGCTTCCTGGAAGGCGTCGGTGCCGATCGCGGCCGCTCCGACCTGGCCGGTGACCGCGACCATCGGGACCGAGTCCATGTAGGCGTCGGCCAGAGGCGTGACCAGGTTGGTCGCGCCGGGACCGGAGGTCGCCATGCACACCCCCACGGAGCCGGTGGCCGCGGCGTACCCCTGGGCGGCGTGGCCGGCGCCCTGCTCGTGGCGGACCAGGATGTGCCGGATCGAGGAGTCCATCAGTGGGTCGTACGCCGGGAGGATCGCCCCGCCGGGGATGCCGAAGATGTGTCGGGTGCCCGCCGCCTCCAGCGAGCGGATCAAGCTCTGCGCGCCGGTCATCGCCGCGCCCGGCTGCCCTGTCGTCACCGTGTCGTCACCGGTGTCATCACCGTGTCCTCACCGAGTCCTCACCGTGTTTTCACCGTGTCCTGTCTCTGACGTCTCTGCCGTCATGTGGGGAACAAAAAACCCCTCGGCCGGGACGGCGAGGGGCGACGCGTGGACGAGCCTGGGCTCAACCCGCGCGTCGGGTGCGTACCAGAAGCTCGACCAACTCACTGCGCATGGGACCACGGTCGCGGTCCCGGTTGGAACCCGTCAAGCGCGGGTGTCGGCTGTCCCAGATGTTGGGACGCCCGTCCCGTCACGTGGGCGCTCAGCCGCGGCCCCGCCCGGTGGTCACGCACGCCTTGTTGCCCTGGGCGTCGGCGAGCACGACGTACGCCGGCGCCTCCTCGTCGCTGACCAGGGTGCCGCCCGCGTCGAGCGCGGAGGCGATGCGCTGCCCGGCGACCTCTGGGGGCACCCGGACATCGAGATGGAAGCGTTGCCCGGGGTCGTCGTGCTGCTCGGTGTGCTGGAACCACAACGTCGGCTGGGAGCCCGACAGGTCGCGCAGCTCCTGGTCGTGGTGCGGGTGGTCGGACATTCCCAGCACCGCTGCCCAGAACGGCTTGATCTCGTCGTGGTCCCAGGTGTCGAGGGCGATCTCGACGACGGCCGTCGCGCTCGGGTCCGCGCGCACGCCGAGCTCGGCGGCCGCGTCACTGATCCGATGGGCCAGCTCGAGGTCCCGCGAGGTCACCCCGAACACGTCATGGCTGCACAGGCTGACGTTGACGTGCGGGTAGCGCAGGTCGACGTCGGGATGATGGTTCGCCTCCTCCGCAAACTCTCCGATCCGGGTGACGAGCCGCAGACCGGTGGCGAAGTCGCCGGTGAGGAACCGGGTGCGCAGCGCCTCGAACAGCTGGCGCCAGTCGTCCAGCCCCGACGCCTCGACGTCGGCGAAGGACACGATGTCGCGTGTGGTCATGTCGTCCACCCTGCACCGACCACGGTGAAATGTGGAGGTCGAACCGCCCATCCGGCCGCCTCTGTTCAGATGGCCGAGTCGTCATCTAGGGTCACGTCCACATGTGAGTGATGGGCGTTCGAGGTCACATGCCGCTGGGCCCTATCCGGCCCACCGGAAACCCTTTGTGAAAGGTGAAACGTGTGACCGCGAGAACGCGCAGAGCTGGAGCGACGGCAATTGCCGCCGCGACGGCCATCTCGACGGCCTGGGGCACCGCAGCCCAGGCCCAGACCGGGTCGCATCGAGCGACCGAGGCCCCCACTCACGGCTCGATCATGTCGAAGGCGTGGCAGAACAGGACCGGGGGGCTGGACACGGCCCCGACCGGTCGCACGGCGTACTTCGTGCAGCTGCGCGGCCGGGGTGCCGTCGATGCCGGCACGGTCGCCGGGCGAGCTATGCCCGGCAAGGTCGTCAGCGAGCGCTCGACGATCAACCGCAACGCCGACCGGGCGTTCGCCTCGGCGCGTCGCGCCGACCCCCGTGCCGTCCAGCTGTACACCACCACCAACCTGATCCCCGGTCTCGCGGTGAACACCAACCCAGCGGGCGTCTCGGCACTGGCCTCCCGGTCGGACGTCGTGAAGGTCTCGCGGATCATCCCCAAGACCGCCACCAACGCGAACACCGCCCAGCTGGTGCACGCGCTGAACACCTGGAAGTTCGCCGGTGACACCGGCAAGAACGTGCGCATCGCGGTCATCGACACCGGCCTCGACTACACGCACGCCGATTTCGGGGGCAGGGGCACGGCCGCGGCGTACGACCAGGCGTTCGAGGCCGACACCTCGCCGAGCTGGCGCGCCTCGCTGCCGAAGCTGGGCAAGGAGAAGATCCTCGGTGGGTACGACCTGGCCGGCGACTCCTACGACGCCAACCCGGCATCCGACACCTACCAGCCGATCCCGCACCCCGACCCGAACCCGCTCGACTGCAACGAGCACGGCACGCACGTCGCCGGCACGGCGGCCGGCTACGGCGTGAACCGGGACGGCAGCACCTTCGCGGGCAGGTACTCCAAACTCAGCGCCGACAGACTGATGAAGATGCGGATCGGCCCCGGCATGGCGCCGGAGGCGAGGCTGTACTCGCTGCGGGTCTTCGGCTGCCAGGGCTCGACGGACCTGGTCCTCGAGGCGCTCGACCGGGCCATGGACCCCAACCAGGACGGCAACACCAAGGACCACTTCGACATGATCAACCTGTCGGTGGGATCCGACGACGGCGTGGTGGACGACCCCGAGAACGCGGTCGTCGCCCAGCTCGCCGCGCACGGCGTACTGCCGGTCATCTCCATGGGCAACGGTGACGACAACACCGACATCGGTGGCGCCCCGGGCAACGCTCCCGCGTCACTCGCGGTCGCCAGCTCGGTCGACTCGTTCCAGATGCGCGACGGTCTCGAGGTCAACGCGCCGGCCGACGTCTCCGGCATCGCGGCCGGTCAGTTCTCGGTCGCCTACGACTGGGCCGACAACGGCCCGACCGGCCAGCCTGTCACCGGCGACGTGGTGAAGATCCCGGGCGCAGGTCCGTTCGACCAGCCCGGCGCGGGCAACAACACCGATGGCTGCGCGGTCCTCTCGGCGGCCGAGGCCGCCGCGGTGACCGGAAAGGTCGCTTGGCTGTACTGGGACGACAACGACGCGACGCGCCGCTGTGGCTCGGCCGGGCGTTCGGCCCACGTGGCCGCCGCCGGTGCGGTCGGCACCGTTCTCACCTCCGACCTGGACGTGTTCGCCGCAGGCATCACCGGCAGCGCGGTCATCCCGGTCATGCAGCTGCCCAAGGCCCAGGTCGACCGGCTCACGCCGGCCGTGGACGCGGGCACACTGAACGTCACCTTCGACGGCGTCGACCAGGCGACGGTCAAGGACATCACCCCCGCGATCAACGACACCCTGTCGTCGTTCTCCTCGCGTGGCCCGCACGGGTCGCTGGGAGTGGTCAAGCCGGACGTGACGGCTCCGGGCGACACGATCGCCTCGGCCGGCATGGGCACGGGTGACAACGTCCTGGTGATCTCCGGTACCTCGATGGCGTCGCCGTTGGTCACCGGCGTCTCCGCGCTGGTGAAGTCCAAGCACTCTGACTGGACTCCGCTCCAGCTCAAGGCCGCGGTGATGAACACCGCGACCCACGACGTGTGGACCGAGCCGGGCCACCAAGGCCTCCGCTACGGGCCCGCCCGGGTCGGTTCCGGTCGTGTCGACGCGGCGGCCGCGGTGAGGACCACGTCCATCGCCTACATCAAGGAGGCCCACCAGCCGGTGTCGGCCAGCTTCGGGGTCGTCCCGGCGATCATCGACGGCGGCACCGTGGTCAAGCGCAAGACCCTCGTGGTCTCGAACATGAGCGGCAAGAGGGCGACGTACCGGCTCGGCTACGACGCGGTCGTCCCGTCGCCGGGTGTCTCGTACACCGTCTCCCCGAGGACGCTCTCGGTCGGCGCGCACCGGAAGGGCCGGGCCACGGTCACCATGCGGGTCGTTCCGAGCGCCCTGCGCCACACCATCGACCCGACGATGAGCCCGACCCAGTCCGTCGGCGTCGACCTGCCCCGGCAGTTCGTGTCCGACAGCTCCGGTCATCTGACGGTCACCCCGAAGGGCAAGCCGGAGCTGCGGGTGCCGGTGTACGGCGCGGCCAAGCCCGTGTCGAACACCACCGCCACGGCTCGGGCCGGTGAGATCGACCTGACGGGCACCGGCGTTGCCCAGGGCATCGGGACCGAGGCGTACGACTCCTCGGTCGCGGTGCTGAACTACGGCACGGGCAGCCTCCCCCAGCCGAAGTGCACGGCGACGATCCGTTCGAACTGCTGGACCAACCAGTCCGACCGCTCCGGTGACATCCGGAACGTCGGAGCCGCGACCGGCGACGTCGGCGGCGACGAGTATCTCTGGTTCGGCATGTCGACGCACCGCGACTGGGCCAACAACAACACCATGACGCCCTTCGTGGACGTCGACGTCGACCAGGACACCGTCCCGGACATCGAGGTCTACGCACAGAACTACGCGTCGGCGCAGGGCCGCACGGACGTCTTGCTCGCGTGGACCGTCGACTACCGGACCGGCGACGTACTCGACATCGAGCCGGTGAACTTCAGCCTCGGCGACGTCGACACGAACGTGTTCGACACGAACACGATCCTGTTGCCGATGGATCTGGAGTTCGTCAAGCAGGGTGGCCCGGACCTGACCGGGGCCGACGTGCCGATCACCTACCGGGGTGCGACGCACAACGGCTACACGGGCTCGGACCAGGATCGTACGTCCGCGGTGGACTACAACGTCGGCCAGCCGGCGCTGTCGTCGTCCACCCCCGTGTTCGGCGACCAGGGCGGCTCGTTCATCCCGGTCACGGGCAGCGGCGACGCGCTGGTGTTCCACCTGAACGGAGCGTCGGGGAAGCGTGACCAGGTGGTCACGGTCCCGGCTCCGTGACGTCGCGGTCGCACGGCTGATCCCGACTGACAGCCGAGCGCGGAGGGTCCCGGCCGACCGGCCGGGACCCTCCGTCGTGCCTGGCCGGGTGCCCCGCCGTCAGGGACGGGCGATGCGGCGGTGGTCGAAGTCGCGCCGCAGGGTGGCGACGTCGGCCTCGGGCAGGTGCGTCTCGCACAGGTCCAACGTGTCGTCGACGAGGCTGCCCAGACCGGTGGCGACGGCCACCGGGGGCGCCACGACGAGCTCGCGGATCCGCTCGACCAGACGCTCCGGCCGGTGCCGGAGCAAGGTCGCCTCCCAGTCCAGCCACTTGTGGTGCGGGTGCGGGCACCACACGCGGTTGAGGCCGAACAGCGCGTCGAGGACCCCTTGTACGCCGTCGACGAGGTCACGGTGGAGCAGGAGCACGTCGTCGCGCGCGGCGAGCATCTCGAGCCGCTCGCGACCGCGCAATGCCAGACCCTGCTCGACCATCGCGACCGCCAGCACCTCGGGATACACCTCGACGCGGCGACGCCAGTCCGCGACCAGCTCGTGGCCGTGCAGCGGTCGACCGTCGCGCAGGGCCGTGACGCGCACCTGCAGCTCGGGCTCGGTGTCGCCTCCGAGAGCGGCGTCGACGTAGGAGTCGATGGTCTCGGTGGTGAAGCCGCTGACGTCGACCTTCACCCCGTCCGCGGAGAGACCGTCGGCCCATTCGTGCTCGTCGACCTCGGCGTAGACCCTCTCCCACCCGGCGCCCTCGACGGCCGCCTCGCGGTCCTCGGACGTGGGCGGCCGCGACCAGTAGACGTCGAGCTCGACGTCCGACAGGTCGTCGGCCAGGCCCCGGGCCACCGAACCGGCCACGAGAACGGCGGCCACGTGCGGGTTGGCACGGTAGCCCTCGGCGACATGCCGGGCGATGTCGCCCCGGACCTCGATCGGGTCAGAGCCCATCGAGCACCTGGCGGATGCTGTCGATCCCCCGCTCCAGCTCGTCGTACGACGTCGACAGCGGCGACAGGCCGATCCGGAGCCCGCCCGGGTCGCGGTAGTCCGGGATCACGTCGCGCTTCCACAGCGTGGTGACCACCTCCTGCATCTCCGGGTGGTGCACGGTCACATGTCCGCCCCGGCGGGCGGGGTCGCGCGGCGACGCCACGGTCACGCCGTACGGCGAGAGGTGCTCGTCGGCGAGCTCCACGGCGTACGACGTGAGCTGCTCGGACTTCTTGCGCACGGCGTCGATGCCGGCCTCGTCGATGAGCGCCACCATGTCCTGGATCGCCAGCATCCCGATCACGGCGGGGGTGCCGGAGAGGAAGCGACGGATGCCCTGGACCGGCACGTAGTCCGGGCCCATCAGGAACGGGTCGGTGTTGCCCATCCAGCCCTGGATCGGCTGGGTGAACGTGTCGAGGTGACGCTCCGCGACGTAGCAGAACGCCGGGGAGCCCGGGCCGCCGTTGAGGTACTTGTAGGTGCAGCCGGCCGCCAGGTCCACCTCCCACGCGTCCAGCTCGGCCGGTACGGAGCCCACGGAGTGGCACAGGTCCCACAGCACCAGCGCTCCGGCCTCGTGGGCGACACGGGTGATGGCGGGTACATCGGCGATCCACGCGGAGCGGTACGAGACGTGGCTCAGCGCGACCAGGGCCGTCTGCTCGCCCACGGCCTCCGCGACCTGCTCGACCGTGGCGCCGGACGTCGTGTCGACGTCGAGCCACCGGATGGTCAGGCCGCACTCGGCGGCCACCCCCATGGCCAGATATCGATCGGTCGGGAAGTTGTCGCGGTCGATCACGATCTCGGTGCGGCCGGGCCGCGCAGCGATCGCCGTCCGCATCAGCTTGTAGAGCAGCACGGTGGTCGAGTCACCGACCGCCACCTGGCCGGGAGCGGCACCGACGCAGACCCGGCCGATGTCGTCGCCCAGCGTCAGCGGCAGCTCGAACCAACCCTCGTCCCAGCCGCGGATCAGGCGGTCACCCCACTCGTCCTCGACGAACGTGCCGAGCCGCTCCGCGGTCACGGTGAGCGGTCGGCCCAGGGAGTTGCCGTCGAGGTAGACCAGCCGGGAGTCCGTCCCGACGAACCGGTCGCGCAGGGGGGCGAGCGGATCTGCGTCATCCAGGGCGTGCGTCATGCCTGAAGTCTGGCACTCCCGCGCCAGGTGGCGAGTTCGTCGTCGCCGGCGTCACTGGTAGCTGACGAAGCTGACCGCCGGTCGGATCCGGCGTACCTGTGCGGGCGTGAACCGGTGGACGTCCCAGTGGTAGAAGAGCTTGAAGCCCTGGCGGAACTGGTGCGGCCGCGTGATCGCGTGGTACGTCGCGAGCTTCTGCCGCTTCGTCCCGAACCCGTCGGCGTGCTGCACCATGGCCAGGCCCGGGCGGTGCACGATCTTGTCGATGTCCGGAAGCATCGAAAGCCGGAACTGGTGCAGCACGAACAGCTTCTCCGGGAGCCCCTGCCGCCGGACCAGGCGCGACAGCCACAACGACGTGCGGTTCACCTCCGCCGCGTGCACCGACCCGATCACGGAGGCGGGCACCTGGTGCGGGCCCATCCGCCACTCGGGGTCGAGGGCGAGCCCCACCCACGGCTTCTTCAGGGCCCAGGTCCAGCGCCTGGCGACGACCGGGAAGCGATCGCGACCGGTCTGGATGTCCAGCAGGAGCAGCGCGCCGTTGCGATGGGCCGCCCGGACGTACGACGCGACCAGGTCGCGCGGGATGTCGTGACTGAAGGCGTGGTCGGGACCGGGTGAGCGGTCGGCGACGGTGACGATCAGCTCGTAGACGGGCTGGAGCCGCTCGCCCGGCTCGCGGAACGGTCGGGCCGCCCGCATCAGCCGCCGCTGCATGGTCGCGGGGTCGGTGGCGCCGAGCACGCCCATGGCTCCGGTCTGGGCCGTGCCGTAGTAGGCGACCAGGAACCGGTGGTGGCCGAAGACCCGGTAGCCACCGCCGGGCAGCTGCGGTTTGCGGGGAATGGCCGGCGCCGCGGGCTCGACGTACGCCGGCGGCCGAGCTGCATCGGAGGGGTCGTCGGCCGGTGCGTCCGTGACCGGCGGGTCGCCCGCCGCGGGCGTCGCCGGACGGGGGTCGCTCGTCGAGGGGTCTGCCCTCGCTGCCGGGGCGTCGTCGCCGACGTGTCCGACGATGCCGGCGAGGAGCACGAGCACCACGATCCCGACCAGGGCCAAGGACATCGGTGAGCGCATGCGTGATCGCAGGGCGGGACTCGTCACGCCTCTGGGACGTCCGAGCAGATCGCGGAGTTGTCGGCGTGCGGCCACGTGGTGGGGTCCCCTTCCCTCACGGGCCAACGGCGCGGATGGCGGCCGGGTCGACGACGAGTCTCGGATCCATCATGGCACCCAGCAACCGTCCGTCGGTCTTCACCTCCGGACCGTCGCGGAGATCCGAGACCAGGCACGTGACGTTGTCCCGTCCACCCGCGCCCAGCGCGAGCTCGACGAGGGCCGCAGCCGCCTCGTCCGGGTCCTCGATGGTCAGCCCCCGGAGGATGTCGGGCTCCGGCACGAGGTCCGTGAGCCCGTCGCTGCACAGCAGCAGCCGGTCGCCGACCACCAGGTCCAGCTCGCGCAGAGCGGGTTCCACCGGTTCGTCGCCGTTCACGGAGCGGAGGACGACGTTGCGGAACGGGTGCGTGGCGACCTGGTCGGGGCGGAGGTCCCCCTTCTCGACGAGCAGCTGGACCAGCGTCTGGTCGGTCGACAACCGGAGGAGCTCGCCCTCGCGCACGAGGTAGGCGCGGGAGTCACCCACCTGCACGAGGCTCACCCGGTCGCCACGGACCAGCACCGCCGTCAGGGTGGTGGCCATGCCCTGCCGGGCCTCGTCGTCCCGGGCACCGCGCTGCAGCTCGCGGTGGGCGGCCGCGACCGCCTCGGCGAGCAGCGTCGCGCCGTCCTGGTCCGGGCGCCCCATCGCCAGTGCCGTCACGACATACGTCGTGGTGGCGGAGGCGACCTCTCCCGCGGCGGCTCCGCCGACCCCGTCGGCGACGAGCTGGAGATAGGGCCCGGCGAACCCGGCGTCCTCGTTGTGCTCGCGAACCAGGCCCACGTGCGAGGCGGCTCCGTAGGAGAAGCGCAGCACCGACCCTCCTCTCCTCGCGGTGGATGCGGACGGGCCGTGGGACGGCCGATTCGTGTCGAAGGTTGTCGACGTCCGACCTCCCGACCGGGAGAGTGTCGCTCATGGAAGCCCGATCCGCTGCCCTGGACCGTGCTCGGGACCACGCCGTGACCTGGCTGGAGGCGCTCGACGAGCGTCCGGTGCCGCCTCGAGTCGACGCCGACGAGATGGTGCGCCGGCTCGGCGATCTCCCCGACGGGCCGACTCCGGCCGCGGAGGTCGTCGACCTCCTGGCGGAGGCCTGCGAGCCGGGACTGGTCGGGATCCCGTCCGGTCGCTTCTTCGGGATGGTGATCGGCGGGACGCTCCCGGCAGCCCTGGGCGCCGACTGGCTCACGTCCGCGTGGGACCAGAACGTCGGGCTCCGTTCGCTCACTCCCGCCGGCGCCGCCGTCGAGGAGGTGGCGGGACGCTGGCTCCTGGACCTGCTCGGCCTCCCGGGCGGATCGGCGGTCGGGTTCGTGACCGGAGCCACGATGGCCAACTTCACCTGCCTGGCCGCGGCGCGGGACAGCGTCCTGCGCCGGGCCGGGTACGACGTGCAGGCCGGCCTCGCGGGTGGACCGGCGGTCCGGGTGATCGTCGGCGAGGAGCGGCACCCGTCGATCGACCTGCCGCTGCGGTTCCTCGGGCTCGGCGAGCCTCTCGCCGTACCCGTGGACGAGCAGGGACGAATTCTCGCGGACGCCCTGGGGGACGCACTGGCCTCCGCCGACGGCCCGACGATCGTGGCGCTCCAGGCGGGGAACATCCACTCGGGCGCGTTCGACCCGTTCGCGGAGTGCGTGCCGCTCGCGCACGAGCGGGGCGCGTGGGTGCACGTCGACGGCGCCTTCGGGCTGTGGGGCGCGGTCTCGCCGCGGTGGCGGGAGGCGGTGCGTGGCGTCGCCGAGGCCGACTCCTGGGCGACCGACGCGCACAAGACCCTGAACGTGCCCTACGACTCCGGCCTGGCCATCGTCCGCGACGCCGACGCGCTGGCGTCGTCGATGGCGATGCACGGCGACTACCTGATCCAGGCGTCCGGCGATCCCCAGGAGCGGACGCCCGAGCTGTCACGACGGGCGCGCGGCTTCGCGACCTGGGCGGCCCTGCGGAGCCTCGGGCGCTCCGGCGTGGTCGACATGGTCGAGCGGCTGGCGGCGCATGCCCGCACCTTCGCCGCCGGTGCCCGTGAGATCCCGGGATGCGAGGTGCTGAACGACGTCGAGTTCACCCAGGTCTGCTTCTCCTTCGGCGACGACGACCGCACGCGCCAGGTGGCGGCGGCGCTGCTCGCCGACGGGACGACGTGGATGTCCGGGTCGCGCTGGCACGACCGCGCGATCGTGCGGATCTCGGTGAGCAACTGGAGCACCACCGACGACGACGTACGCCGCTCGCTCGCGGCCCTGCGTCGTGCCGCCGCGTCCGTCCTCGGCTGAATCCGGTGTCGCTCCAGGGGCGCTCCGGGTTGGATGGCCCGATGATCCCCACGCTCGTGCATCCGCCCAAGGCACGTCCCGGCGACAAGGTCGCGGTGGTCTCGCCGGCGTTCGCCGCGCCCGCAGCGGCCCCGGCGATCCACGAGCAGGCGCTCACCCGGATCAGCACCGTGCTCGGGCTGGAGCCCGTGGAGTACCCGACCACCCGGCGACTCGACGCCAGCCCGGAGGACCGAGCCGCCGACCTGCACGCCGCCTTCGGTGACCCCGGGATCCGCGCCGTCCTCGCCACCATCGGCGGTGACGACGAGATCACGGTGATCGGTCACCTCGACCCCGCGCTGGTGCGCGCCGATCCCAAGCCCTTTCTCGGGTACAGCGACAACACCAACCTGCTGAGCTGGCTCTGGACCAACGGCATCGCCGCCTTCCACGGCGGGTCCACCCAGGTGCACACCGGCGCGGGACCGGGGCTGGACGACGTCCACCTGCGCTCGCTGCGCGCGGCGTTGCTCGACGGCGGTCGGATCGAGATCACCGAGCCCGGCGAGGCCGAGGACTACGGTGCCGACTGGAGGACGCCCGAGGCGCTCACGTCGTACGGCGAGCGCGAGCCGACGGAGCCGTGGACCTGGGCCGGACCCGAGCGGTCGGTCAGCGGTACGACGTGGGGCGGGTGCATCGAGGTGCTCCAGTGGATCCTCGCCGCGGGACGGTTCCCGGTCGACCCGTCGGTGCTCGACGGCGGCGTCCTGCTGCTCGAGTCGTCGGAGGAGCTCATCCCCGCGTCGGAGTTCGGGTACATCACCCGGTCGCTGGGCGAGCGGGGCCTGCTCGCCGCGGTGGACGCCGTGGTCGTCGCGCGCGCGACCGCGGCCACCCGCGAGGACCCGCGCACCCCGGAGTCCCGTGCCGCCCACCGCAACGCGCAGCGCGACGTCGTGATCGAGACCGTCCGGCGGTACAACCCGGACGCCGTCGTCGTGGTCGGCGTTCCCTTCGGGCACACCCGGCCGCAGTGGATCCTCCCCCACGGCGGCGTGCTGACCGTCGACGCCGGGCAACGACGGATCTGGGCCGACTACGACTGAGAGCTCGATCGCCCGCGGGTTCGTGCGCGTGGTCGTGCTCGGTGACCCAGCGAGCGCCGACCGCGCCCGGCGCTCGCTAGCCGCAGACGGCGCCGTGGGCGGCGGACTGGACGATCTTGGCGTACTTGGCGAGGACTCCCCGCGTGTACTTCGGCGGGAGTGGCTCCCAGCCGTCCCGGCGGGACTCCCAGTCGGTGTCCTGCTCCACGTCGAGCGAGCGATCGGCGACGTCGAGGGTGATCCGGTCGCCGTCGCGGAGGAACGCGATCGGTCCGCCGTCGACGGCCTCGGGGGCGATGTGGCCGACACACAGCCCCGTGGTGCCACCGGAGAAGCGGCCGTCGGTGACCAGCAGAACGTCCTTGCCGAGGCCGGCGCCCTTGATCGCCCCGGTGATCGCGAGCATCTCGCGCATGCCGGGGCCGCCCTTGGGGCCCTCGTAGCGGATCACCACGACGTCTCCGGCCACGATGGTGCCCGCCTCCAGCGCGTCCATCGCCGCGCGCTCTCCGTCGAAGACGCGCGCGGTGCCGGAGAACGTCGAGTCGTCGAAGCCCGCTGTCTTCACGACCGCGCCCTCGGGGGCCAGCGATCCCTTCAGGACGGTCAGCCCGCCGGTCTTGTGGATCGGCCGGTCGAGCGAGCGCAGGACGTCGTCGTCCAGCCCCGGAGGTGACAGCTCCTCGAGGTTCTCGGCCATGGTCCTGCCGGTGACCGTCAGCACATCGCCGTGCATCAGGCCCGCGTCGAGCAATGCCTTCATCACCACCGGGATGCCGCCGACCCTGTCGACGTCGTTCATCACGTAGCGGCCGAACGGCTTGAGGTCACCCAGGTGCGGGACCTTGTCGCCGATCCGGTTGAAGTCGTCGATGGTCAGGTCGACCTCGGCCTCGCGCGCCATCGCCAGCAGGTGGAGCACGGCGTTCGTGGAGCCGCCGAGGGCCATCACCACGGTGATCGCGTTCTCGAAGGCCTCGCGGGTCATCACCTGTCGGGCGGTGATCCCGAGGCGGAGCAGGTTCACGACCGCCTCGCCGGATCGGTGCGCGAACCCGTCCCGGCGTCGGTCGACGGCCGGTGGCGCGGCCGAGCCCGGAAGACTCATCCCGATCGCCTCGCCGATGGCCGCCATGGTGTTGGCGGTGAACATGCCTCCGCACGCGCCCTCACCGGGGCAGATCGCGCGCTCGATCCGGTCGACCTCCTCGCGGCTGATCCTGCCGGCGAGGCACGCACCGACCGCCTCGAATGCATCGATGATCGTGACGTCGTGCCCGTCGACACGACCGGGCATGATCGAGCCGGCGTACAGGAAGACGCTGGCGAGGTCGAGCCGGGCGGCGGCCATCATCATGCCGGGCAGGCTCTTGTCGCACCCGGCCAGCAGTACCGACCCGTCGAGCCGCTCGGCCATCATCACGGTCTCGACGGAGTCCGCGATCACCTCGCGCGACACCAGCGAGAAGTGCATCCCCTCGTGGCCCATCGCGATGCCGTCGGACACCGAGATCGTGCCGAACTCCAACGGGTAGCCGCCGGCCGCATGCACGCCGTTCTTGACCGCCTGCGCCAGGCGCTGCAGCGAGAGGTTGCAGGGTGTGATCTCGTTCCAGCTCGAGGCCACGCCGATCTGCGGCTTGGCGAAGTCCTCGTCGCCCATCCCGACGGCGCGGAGCATCCCTCGCGCGGCGGCCTTCTCCAGTCCGTCGGTCACGTCGCGCGAGCGGGGCTTGAGGTCCGGCGTACTCATGCTCGGCAGCCTAGTGAGGGTCCTCCCGGCGGCCGCGCTCGAGGTTGCGGTGGTCCCGTGCTACGACCATCTCCGCGGTGATCGCCGGCGGCCCCACAGCCGGGGCGACATCGACGAGGACACGGCGTACCAGCGGGTGCGGCCTGGCGTGACCGCCGACCTCGCCGAACCGGCCGGCGTCGGAGCTGAGGCCCGCGGCTGCTAGATCTCGGCGGCGCGTACGACGCAGACGTCGGGCAGGTCGGTGTGGATCTCCGTCCACGTCTCGCCCGCGTCCGGTGAGGCCCACACGCCGCCGTTGCGGCCGCCGAAGTAGATGCCGTGCGTGTCGTGGGTGTCGACGCACATCGCGTCTCGCATGACGGCGACGTAGTACTGGTCGGGTAGCGAGCCGTCGCCCAACGGCGTCCAGGTCGAGCCGCGGTCGGTCGAGCGCCACACCCGGGCGTGTCCGTCGACCGGCCAGCGCGCTCCGGCATCGGTGATCGGGAACGTGTAGACGGTCTCCGGGTCGTGCGGGTGGACCACGATCGAGAAGCCGAACTCACTGGGGAGCCCGGGCGCGATGTCCTGCCAGGAGTCGCCGCCGTCCTCGGAGCGATAGACGCCCCCGTGGTTCTGCAGGTACAGCAGGTCCGGCGTCGCGGGATGGCGGGTCACCTTGTGCACGCACTGCCCGAACTCCGGGTAGGTGCGCTCGCCGGGGAAGAACTCGGCCTTCACGCCGGTGTTGGACGCGTACCACGAGTCTCCGCCGTCGTCCGTGCGGTATACGCCACCGGTCGAGATCGCCGCCAGGACCTTCGCCGGCTCCTCCGGGTGGGGCAGGATCGTGTGGAAGGCCTGGCCGCCGAAGCCGGCGTTCCACTCCTTCCGCTGGGGGTTGTCCCACAGTCCGCGCTCGAGCTCGAAGCTCTCGCCGCGGTCGTCGGACCTGAAGATCGCGCCGGGCTCGGTGCCGGCGTACACGACGTCCTCGTCGACACCGGGCACCAGCTGCCAGATGCGGGCAACGGACGCGTCGGTGTCCTCGGGGAACCGGACCGCGCCGTTGGGCGTCTCCTGCCACGTCTCGCCCAGGTCGTCGGAGCGCCATACCTGCGGCCCGAGCCAGCTCGAGCTGGCACCGGCGAGCAGCCGCGGCCGGTCGCCCCGGGTGTCGACCATGCAGGAGTAGACCTCCTCCATCGGGAACTGCGGACCCGTCCAGCTCCACTCGCGGCGGGCCTCGTCGGACCGACCGATCCACAGGCCCTTGCGCGTGCCGACCATCACCAAGGTGTCGCTCATGGGGCTTGCCCTCTCCGTCGGTCGACCCCTCACTATTCCTAATTGGAAGAGTAGTCTGGTCTCGCGATGAGTCAAGACCTGCCCGCGGAGAATCCCGGCCTGCCGGTGACGGCGTACGCCCTGCTCGGCCTGCTGACGTTCGGCGACGAGCTGACCGGCTACGAGCTCAAGCAGCGCGCGGACAACACGCTGCGGTTCTACTGGGTCGCGCCGGCGATGAGCCAGATCTACACCGAGCTCGGGCGACTCACCCAGCACGGGTACGTCGAGCCGGTGACGACGCAGGGCCAGGGCCGGCGCACGACGGCGTACCGGATCACCATCGCGGGCTCGCAGGCGCTGCGCACCTGGATCGACGACTCACGAGTCGGCTTCCCGACGTTGAAGCACACGGTGCTGCTGCGCTTGCTGATCGGCCACGCGTCGGATCCGGAGCGGATGCGGCAGATGCTCGAGGAGTACGTCGCGGAGCTCGCCGACGCGCTGCGCGACCTGCGCCTCGTGCGCGAGTCCCTCCGCGGCCGCGACGGGCCGGGCGAGCCGTTCCACTACCCCTCGGTGGTCGCCGACTGGGGACTCGACTACTTCTCCGCGGAGACGCGGCACACCCGGCGCGCGATGGCGCGGCTGGCCGGCACCGGCGAAGGGGAGCGATGACCGCACGCACGCTGTACTCGTGCACGATGTCGCTCGACGGCTTCCTGGCCGGGCCGAACGGCGACATGCAGTGGCTGACGCGGCATCTCGGGCCGCACCCCGTGGCCGACGAGATCGTCCACGAGGTCGGCTCCCTGCTGGTGGGTCGCCGTACGCATGAAGGGGACGACCCCCACCGCGGCACGGACAGGGAGGGCGCCTTCGCCGGCCAGTGGCAGGGGCCGGTCGTCGTGCTGACCCACCGGCCGCCGGTGGAGCCGCCGGACAGCCCCGACCTGAGGTTCATGACCGAGCTCGAGCCGGCCCTCGCGACGGCCCGCGAGGCGGCAGGTGAGAAGTACGTCAACATCCTCGGCGCGGAGGTCGCCCGGAGGTGCCTCGAGGCCGGGCTGCTCGACGAGATCCTGGTGCTCGTCGCACCGGTGCTGCTCGGCGACGGCACCCGCCTCTTCGACTGGCCCGGCGGCCACTCGGTCGACCTGGTCGTGCGTGACGTCACGGTGGGCCCGAACGCCACCTCCCTCTGGTACGACGTCGTCCGCTGACCCGGCACGGCCGGGTCGGCCATGCCGACGCGGCCTGTGGGACGTGGCGTCCACATGGGATGGCGCTGGATAGGTTGCGTGGGTGCTGTCGAGGGTGCCGCCGGTGTGGTTGGTGGTCGTCGGCATCGCGTCGGTGCAGGTCGGCGCGGCGATCGCGAAGACGGTGTTCGACGACGCCGACCCGCTGACCCTGGTCTGGCTACGGCTGGCTACCAGCGCCGTCGTGCTCGGGGCTGTGGTGCGTCCGTCGCCGGCCGGGCGGACGCGCGACGACTGGCGGGTCGCGATCGCGTTCGGTGTCGTGCTGGGGATCATGAACTGGGCGATCTACGAGTCGTTCGCCCGGATCCCGCTCGGCATCGCGGTGACGATCGAGTTCCTCGGTCCGCTCGGGCTCGCCGTCGTCGGCAGCCGACGTCCCCGCGACCTGGTCTGGGTCGCCTTGGCCGCGATCGGGGTCGGGCTGCTCGGCATCGAGCGGGGTGACCTCGACGTGGCCGGTGTCGCGTTCGCCCTGCTCGCCGCCGCGGCGTGGTCTGCGTACATCCTGCTCAGCGCGAGCACCGGCCGCCGGTGGCCGGGTCTCGACGGACTCACCGTGGCCAGCGTTGTCGCCACCGTGATGATGGCGCCGTTCCTGGCGGCGTTCTCCGGCGGTGGCCTCGAGGACCCGCACGTCGTGGTGCTCGGGGCATTGGTCGGCCTGCTCAGCTCGGTGATCCCGTACTCCTGCGAGATCACCGCACTGCGGACGATCCGGCCCTCGGTGTTCGGCATCCTGATGAGCATCGAGCCGGCCGCCGCCGCGCTGGCCGGGATGGTCATCGTGGGCGAGGTCCTGTCGCCGGTCCAGTGGCTCGCCATCGCCTGCGTGATCGCGGCGAGCGTCGGCGCGACGCGGTCGGAGTCGCGCCTCTCCACGCCGGTCCTCGACTGAGGCCATCTCAGCGGGCGTGCACGAGGTCGATCCGGGTCTCGGTCTGCTCCCACCCGACGTCCGCGAACCCTCGAGCCATGGGGACGTTGTCGTTGTCGGTGTCCGCGATCAGCGTCGTCGCGCCGTCGGCGATGAGCCGCTGGGTCTGCCAGCCGAGGAGCTGGCGCCCGTACCCGCGCCCGCGGTGGTCGCGTGCCACGCCGACGAAGATCACCGCCGCCCGCCCCCTCGACCCGACCTGCCCCGACACCATCCCGACCACGTCACCGGGGGTGTCGAACGCAAGATGGATGCGGTCGACCGGGTCGGCGGTGACCAGGAAGTCGAGGCTCTCCCGGCACGCCCTCTCGAAGCCCAGCCGCTCGATGAGGTCGCGATCATGGGCGTCGAGGGTGTCGCGCATGACCTCGCGGTGGCAGTCCACCAGCCGTGGGTCGGCGCTGTCGTGCACCCGCTCGAACACCAGGTCGGTCGTCTCGCCGGCCGCCAGGCCGGGTGGCGGCTCGAACTCGTAGTGACGCCGTTCGACGAGGAGCTCCCAGCCGGCGTCTCGCAGCGGACCCATCAGGTGCGTCAGCACCGGATCGTCGACGGAGGTGCCGGGCGGCGCGAAGAGGCAGACCTCGGCCTCGTCGTCGCCGGGAAGAGCCAGGACGTCGTCGGTCACGCGGGCGAGCAGCTCGCGCGCGACGTCCGGGTCCTCGGGTACGCCGAAGAGATCGAGGAGACAGAACCCCGATCCGGTCCCGAAGGCGCCGACCACACCCAGCGGGGTCGGGTCGGGGTCGCGCCGGGCACCCCAGACCCACTCAGGGCGCCGGCGTCCCGTGGCGAAGTAGCCAGCGAGGTTGCCCTCGGTACGGATCCGGCGCTGGGTGGGCGAGTCGACGGGCATCGGGCTCGCAGCGAGCAGCGCGCTGGCCTCCTCGACGGAGGCGGGATGGAAGATGGTCAGGTCGGACAAGGGTTCCTCAGATCTGGGAACCGGCCTCGCTGCGGAGGCCGGAGGACGGTGTGGACATCGGGGCCTCCTTCCGGTGCTCGTCGGGGCCTCCGACGCTAGGGGCGCCACCCTCGCCCGGCAACGCCTTTTCGAGGCTGCCCGTGACGACGACGCGGCGGGCCGCGCGACGCAGTGTCGTCAGCACGGCCGGCCCGAGGACGGCGATCGCGACGGCGTTGGTGATCGCCCGGCCGGTGTCGAACGAGCCGGTCGAGGTGATCAGCGTGTAGACGAGGAACCGGTGCAGGTTCTCCGACAGCGGGTCGCCCGGCACGAACGACAGCCCGGTGTGGCCGGGCGCCGCGATCCCGAGCACGAACGGCCACGAGGAGAGGTTCAGCAGCAGCCCGTAGCCGTACGCCGCCGCCACGCCGTACGCCGCCAGCATCGCGATCTCGGCGCGGCCGGTGTACCGGCGTGGCAGCAGCCCGGCGCCCATCCCGACCCAGGCGGACACCAGCATCTGGTACGGCAGCCACGGCCCCACTCCGCCGGTCAGCAGCGCCGACGCGAACAGGGAGGTGCACCCGAGGACGAAGCCGAACCCCGCCCCGAACACCCGACCGCCGAGGATCAGCAGGAAGAACACCAGCTCGACTCCCGCGGTGCCGGGCGAGAGGCCACGGAGAACGGCGTTCACCGCCGACAGGACGCCGAGCACGGCCAGCACACGTGGATCGAGCCCGCCCTCGGTGACCTCGGCCAGCACCACCACGATCACGACCGGAAGCAGGGCCAGGAAGACGAACGGCGGGCCGACCTGGCCACCCGACGACTGCCGGACCAGCAGCGGCCACATCAGCATCATCAACCCGCCGAGCGAAGCCACGCCCAGCACCATCGCGGACCGCCGCGAGAGCGGCACCGCGCGGCTCACCGGTGCACCTCCGAGACGCGGAGCCAGCCCGGCCCGAGGATCTTGGTGACCTGCGGGGCGAACGCCGGGGACGCCGCGAGCACGTTGCGGGTCGGCCCCGACGAGACCACCTCGCCCTCGGCGAGCACCACGACCTCGTCGGCGGCCTCGGCGGCGAACTCCACGTCGTGCGTCGCCACCATCACCGCATGCCCGTCGTCGGCGAGACGGCGCAGCACCTCCGCGAGCTCCGCCTTGGCCGGATAGTCGAGTCCTCGTGTCGGTTCGTCCAGGAGCAGCACCGGAGGCGACGTCACCAGCACGACCGCCAGTGCCAGTGCCAGCCGTTGGCCCTCCGACAGGTCGCGTGGGTGCATCTCGTCGGGGATGCCCGGCACCAGCCGGTCGAGCAGCTTGCGGCACTCCCCCGAGCCGCCATCGGCGGCAGCGCACTCGTCCGCCACGGACTCGAGGTACAGCAGGTCGACCGCGGCCTGCGGCACCAGGCCGACCAGCTCGCGGCGTCGTCCGGCGGGTTCGCTGCCCGGATCCACCCCGTGCACGGCGAGCGTCCCCGAGCGCCGGGCGTGGGTGCCCTGCATCGTCCACAACAGGGTCGACTTGCCCGAGCCGTTGCGGCCCATCAATGCCGCGACCCGGCCCGGCCGGAGCCGCACGGACACCTCGCGGAGCGCGACCGTGCCGCCGCGGACCACGGTCAGGTCGTCGCCCGCGAGGACCGGCTCGTGGGTCGGCGAGGGCGACACGGCCGGCGGCTCGCCGAGGTCCAGGCCGCGCGCCAGCCGACGCGCCTGACGGACGCTCACCGGCAGTGGCGACCAGCCGAGCGCTCTGCCGAGCTCCACGATCGGGGGCACGACGGGCGAGCTCGCGAGCATCTCGACGGGCGTCCCGGTGTGCACGGTGCCGTCGCCCGCGAGCAGCGCGATCCGGTCGGCGAAGGGCACGACCCGCTCGAGCCGGTGCTCGGCCAGCAGCACCGAGAGCCCGAGGTCGTCCACGAGCCGGGTCAGGGTAGCGAGCACGTCCTCCGCCGCGGTCGGATCGAGAGCGGACGTCGGTTCGTCCAGCACCAGGACCTGCGGGTGCATGGTCAGAACCGACCCGATCGCCACTCGCTGCTGCTCGCCTCCGGAGAGGGTCCGCAGATCTCGCGCACGCAGCGACGCGATGCCGAGGAGGTCGAGGGTCTCCTCGACCCGTCGGCGCATGGTGTCGGCGGGCAGCCCGAGCTGCTCCATGCCGTAGGCGAGCTCCTCCTCGACGGTGTCGGTGACGAACCCCGACGCCGGGTCCTGCCCGACGTACCCGACCACGTGCGCCCGCTCCCGTGGCGGCTGGTGGACCACCGACCTGCCGTCGATGCGGACGTCGCCGGACAGCGTGCCGCCCGAGAACCGCGGAACCAGACCGGTCACGACGCCCAGCAGCGTCGTCTTGCCGACGCCGGTGCGGCCGGACACGAGCACCATCTCCCCTTCGTCGACGGTCAGGTCGACGTCGCGGAGGACGGGTGTGTCGTGGTAGCGGAACCCGAGGTCGCGCAGCTCGATCACGCCACACCCCCCTCGAGCGGGGCGGTCGCCGCCGGGTGCGGGGAGCACAGCGCGCCGGCCACGGCGACGATCACCATCACGAGAGCCAGCAGGCTGAGCGTCGGCGCCACCAGGAGCGACGGGTAGGCGATCGTCAGCTGGTGCCGGGAGATCCACCAGCCGGCGGCGCCGACCAGGACGCCCGAGGCCGCCACGACCAGCTCCGGCCAGCGCCAGCGGTCCGGACGGTAGCGGCTCCGCCCCACCCGGCGACCGGCCAGCCGGACGGCGACGGCGGACACCACCACGCCGAGCAGCAGCATCGGCCGGCCGAGCCAGGACGGCGTCGTCTGGTCGAGGCCGCCGTACACACCGATCGCCAGGGCGCACAGGCCGAGCAGCATCAGCCCTCCGGTGGTACGACGTTCGCGCGGCGTCGCGCCGGACGTGCGGCCGTAGCCGCGAGTGTCCATCCCCGCCGCGAGGGAGAGCGACCGCTCCAACGAGTCCTCCAGCACGGGCACCAGCAGCCGCCGGAGCCCGCGCACCCGGCCGGTGTCGCCTCCACGCAGGGTCTGGGCCGCGCGCACGCGGCGGAAGCTCTCGGCCAGCTGCGGCAGCACGGTCACGGCCACGACCAGCGCACTGCCGATCTCGTACAGCGCCGGCGGCACCGAGCGCAGCAGCCGCTTGGGGTTCGCCAGCGCGTTGGCCGACCCGACACAGATCACGACCGCGGCCAGCCGCAGCCCGTCGTACAGCCCGGCCAGCAGCGACTCCTGGGTGACCGAGCCGAGCAGCCGGAGCCCGAGCGTCCAGTGCGGAAGCGGGAACGCGGGCAGGTGCAGCAGCACCCGGCCGCCGTCCCCTCCGCCCAGCAGGATCCGGAACAGCACCCGGATGACCACGATCGCGACGCCGAGCCAGAGGTACAGCCGGAACGAGTCCGCCCAGGGTTGCGCGCTGCGCCGGGCCGCGACCACGAGGCACGCCACCCCGATCAGGAGGAGCAGCAGGTAGGGGTTGGTGGTGAACGACGCCGCCGCCGCCAGCCCGAGCGCCCACACCCACCACGCGACCGGGTGGAGGTCGCGTGGCAGCCGGGCGGTCCCGAGTCGGGCGAGGCGGGCGTGCATCACCCGCCGCCGCTGCTTCCTCGGCGAGCGAGGACGATCGTGCCGGCGCCGACGAACAGCACCGCGATCGCGAGCGGGGCGACCCAGCCGGGCAGCCCGTCGGAGGCCGAGCCGCCGGTGTCGGCGGGACTCCCGGAGCTGACGTCTCCGCTCGGCCCGGCCCCCTCGGTCCGGTCCGGCCCCTGGCCCGTGCCCGGTCCGCCGCCGTTCGACGGTGTGGGGTCGTGGTGCTTCCCGTCACCGCCGTCCGCCCGGTGGCCGGAGGCCGGCCCGGCGCGGGGCGACGAGCGGGCGCCCGGGTCACCCGGCGCCGACGAGGACGACGCTGACGACGCCGGCGAGGGAGCCTGACCGGGGCTCGTCGACGTCGACGGGTGAGAAGACGGCGGATGCGTGGTCGGTCCCGACGTCGGCTGGTCCCGATGAGCGGTGGGCGGGGCTCCGGGTGGGGACTTCGCGCCACGGCCCTGCCAGGACATCCCGACGTACCCACCGTCGGGGACCTTCAGCGAGCTCGCACCCTGGGAGGCATAGCTCCACTTCCCCGACGTCCCGTCCGACCACCACAGGGACCAGTAGGCGTCGGCGGGCGGGGTGTTGACGCATGCGTCGTTCGCGGGCCTGCCGTCGATGCGGCAGATGAACCCGGGCTGTCGCTGGACGTAGGTCAAGGCATGGCCGACGTCCCTGAGCTGGGCGTCGGCCGTCTCGCCGGCACCCCCCGTGTCGCAGGCGGTCCGGACACCACCGCCCAGCTCGTGGAAGTCGACGACGACCGAGACGCCGTGCGCGTCGGCGCAGGTCGTCGCCTGCGCCGCTCCGGGCACGCCGAGCCCCACCGCCGCGGCCACGAGGACCGCGGCGGCGAGGCGTACGACGAGCCGGGTCGGCACGCGCGTCAGGATCGGCAACGCGTCAGGGCGAGCAGGGCGGGCGCCGCCTGCGAGCCGGCACGACGCCACTGGTCGCGTGACGTCTTGTCGATCCCGTCCTTCTTCGCGAGCCTCAACGCGGCATGGTCGTAGGCGATGGCGCCACGCTCACCGGCCAGCGGCGTCCCGGACAGGTGGCCCGTGACCTGGAGCTCGGCCAGCCAGCCGGCCGCGTGCCGGGCCGCGCCGCAGGTGCCCTCGGTGAGGAAGGCCCAGCCCGCGAGCCCGGTGCTGTTGGCGTTGGCCCGCGACGTGGGCCCGGCACCGCCGAGGCTGCCGTTCGCGTGCTGGTGGCGCTTCAACCACCGGGTCGCGTCGCGGAGCGCACGGTTCAGCTTCCCGTGACCCTGTGCGACCGGTGCCAGCTCGATCACCGCGAGCGCGGTCACGTCGGTGTCCGGGTGGTCACCCGTGCCGCAGCCCTGGTCGCGGGCGCTCTTGTCGGTGTTGAACGTGAGCCGGAAGAAGCCGGTGCCGCACTGCTGCTTCAACAGGAACTTCAGGGCGGTCGCCCCCCGGGGGCTGCCCGCCTTCAGCAGCCCGCGAGCGGCGAAGATCTGGCCGATCACGTTCGCGGAGTCCGCGATGCTGTTGGCCGGGTCCTCGACGTCCTGGATGCGCCCCGTGGACGGGCCCGACGTGATCACCCGGTGGTTGAGCCTGCGGACCAGGTTCGTGTGGCCGAAGTGACGCCCCCCGCCGCCGGTCGACTGGGCCAGCACGAGCAGCTTGGCGACGGCCCCGGCGAACACGGCCGTGCTGCCGAAGTCGACACCGGTCGTGTAGTTGGGCACGTGCTTCGAGAGCGCCCTGCGCGCCTTCGCGACGTCCGACCTGTGCCCGCCGATCGCCTTCATGCCGAAGACCGTGTCGATGGTCAGGCCGTAGTCGTCGAAGCCACCGAAGTTGGGATTGTGGATCAGGCCCTGCCTGTCGAGCTGGTGGGCGAGCCAGGTCGCGCCGTGACCCGCGGGGGACGACGCGGGGACGGCGTGTGCTGGGTCGCCGCCCGCGACCAGGGCGACGGCCAGGACGGACGCGACGAGCGCCGTACCGGTACGTCGGGTGACTGAGAGAGGGGACATGGGTTCCTTCCCGCTGCGACAGCGGGCAGGGGCCCCGGGTCGGGGCGGGAACCCACCCGCTGCGTTCCTCGACAGCGTGTGTTAGGGACGCGTCGTGTCGGGTGCTCCGGCTCGCCGCGCCCCACGAGAAGGACACGACCTACGGTTGCGGGTCAGCGCCGGACTTCGACCGGCTTCCCCCGCCACGGGCGTGCTGGATGTATCACCGGCAGGCTATCCCCTCCCCGGCCCGTGTCGACAACCCCGGTCGTCGGGTGGTCGGTCGCCCCGCGGTTGACGCGCCTGCGGCGCCGTCCTTGGATCGGACGCGCTGCACCACCGCCGTACGGGAGGCAGGCATCGGAGGCGGCCATGAGCGAGCGGGGCTGGCGGAGGACAACGCCGTCGACCCGCTCGGTCGCGGCTGGACGGTCTGGATGCAGCACCTCGACGCGGACGAGCCGCTCCGGCACGCGATGCACGTCGACTGTCCGCCGCACTCGGGTACGGCGCGCGCGTGGCGGCGGCGCTCGCCGCAGGCGGCCGGATCGTCGACGACGCCGAGGCACCGTCGGCCCCCGCGGAGTCAGCCGACGAGCGCGGTCAGGTAGTAGCAGCCGACCTCCGGCGTCCCCCCGTAGCCCTTCGGCAGGTAGGGGGCCGGGCCCGCGATCTCCAGCGGCGTCCACACGCCCTCGCTCTGCAGCCGGTCGACCACGGCTCGGCACGCGCGGGTGTGCCAGAGGTCCTCGCGCTGCGTCACGACCACGAGTCCGCCCGGCCGGACCACCCGCGCGAGCTCTCGCCACACCGCCTCGACGTCCGGGAGGTAGGTCATCACCCCCACACAGACGACCGCGTCCACGCCGCCGTTCTCGAGGCCGAGCGGCTGCTGGAGGTCTGCGGGCGCGAGCGAGTCATACGCTCCGCACCGCCGAGCGAGCTCGAGTGACGCCCGCGAGAGGTCGAGCCCGAGGATCCGTCCGGCGAACCCGCGTGCGCGCAACGCTCGGCCGACGAGCCCGGTGCCGCATCCGACATCCAGTACCGAGGCCGCGTCGGGCTGCCGGGTGACGACGATCTGCGCCACCGCCGTCGGCGCCTGGTACGACCAGGAGGCCAGGTCCTGGTCGTAGCTCTGCGCCCACTCGTCGTAGCGGTGGGCGACCTCCCGCGCATCGCTCGTGCCCCGCTGCAACCAGTCGGCGATCGGGACGGGGTCGGGCACCACGGCTCCAGCCTGTCACGCGACACCCCGTCCAGGCGGCAGGTCAGGTCAGCTCGCCGACGAGGTCGGCGAAGGCGGCGAGGTAGAGGTCGACGTCCTCGTCGCTCGCGGCGACCGAGCAGGTCGGCCCGGCTCCGACGATGGCGTCCCAGACACCCCGGTTCGCGAGGTACACGCGCAGCAACCGCCGCAACGGCACGTCGAGGTTCTCCATCGCCTCGGTCGCCGTGCGCGGCATGGCCGGGCTGAACGACAGCCCGCTGCGCGGCCAGAACCTGTGGGTCGTCCACGCCCGCCCCGAGTCCGCCACGACCTGGGACAGCCCGTCCGCCAGCCGGGTGCCGAGGCGCTGACTGTGCACGTACGCGTCGTCGGTCAACACCTCACCCATGGTCGCCCGCGCCGCGGCCATGGAGACCGGGTTGCCGAACAGCGTGCCGCCGACTGCGACCTGCGGCTTGTCCTCGTCGCGACCACCCGGGCGCTGCAGGACGGCTGCCACCTCCTCGGTCATCCCGTAGGCGCCCAGTGGGATGCCGGCGGCGATCGACTTGCCGATCGTCACGATGTCGGGAGCGAGTCCCCACCGACGGGTGAGCCCGCCGGGACCGACGACCTGCGTATGCGTCTCGTCGTAGACCAGCAGCGTGCCGGTACGCCGGGTCACCCGGCGCAGGCCTTCGTGGAATCCGTCGTCAGGCATCAGGAGGCCGACGTTGTTGGTGAGCGCGGGCTCGGTGATCACCACGGCCACCTCGCGGCCCGCGAGGACGCGCTCGAGCGCGTCGAGGTCGTTGAACGGCACGACCAGGGTCCGGGACGTGACGTCGTGCGGCAGTCCGTCCTCCTCCGGCACCAGACGGCCGTCCTCGATCTCGACCAGGACGTCATCGAAGTGGCCGTGGTACTTGCCATCGAAGAAGAGCACCTTCTCGCGTCCGGTCGAGGACCGGGCGATCCGGATGACCTCGGTGTTGGCGCTCGTCGCCGCCAGCGTGAACTGCCACAGGGGCAGGCCGTAGCGCCGCCCCAGCTCGCCCGCGACCCAGATCGAGTCCTCGGTCGGCAGCAGGTACTGCGACCCGATGCCGACCTGCCGGCCCACCGCCTCGACCACGGCAGCCGGGCCGTAGCCGGTGAACATGGACATGTCGGCG